>JAMPHT010000043.1 GCA_023663285.1 Bacillota bacterium | reverse complement strand
TCTAATTTATAATCAGAGGTTTGATATGCTACCCACTATCATGCCAGAAGCCTCAGATATTTTCATAAATCTATTCTATCTATTCAAACGTGGTTATATTGATGACCATATCCGCCAAAGGGCATTTTTGAAATTCCTGCTTTAAATTCAATCAATCAAATGAAAAGCAGGAGAATGAAAGATAATAAGGCATATTCTCCTGCGGGAAGGAGAAATGTGATGCCAAATATGTCAAGGAACCATAAGGACAATGTATTCTGCCTGCTGTACAGGGAAAAGAAGAATCTGCTTTCCCTGTATAACGCGATGAATGACACATCCTACAGGGACGAGGAGGAGCTGGAGGTAGTCACGCTGGAGAAAGCTATCTGTATGAAGATACAGAATGATGCCGCATTTGTGGTCGATTCTACATTGAATCTGTATGAGCAGCAGGCAAGCGTGTCGATGAATATGCCGCTCAGGGATCTATATTATGTGGCGGAGGAGTTAAAGAAGCTTGCGCCGCCGGATGTGCTGTACCACCGGAAAATGGTGAAGATCCCCGCTCCCCGCTTCGTCGTTTTCTACAACGGAGTGGAAGAGCAGCCTGAGAGGATCGTATGCAGGCTTTCGGATATGTATGAGAGGAAAGAGGAAGAGCCTGAACTGGAATTGAAGGTGACAATAGTCAATATCAATCCGGGTCATAGTGAGGAGCTGAAGGCAAAATGTGAGAGCCTGAGGGGGTATATGGTCTTTGTGGAGAAGGTCCGGAGTAAGAAGGATGCCGGGATGACAGCGGAGGAAGCGGTGCGTCAGGCGGTAGATGAGTGTATATCGGAGAATATTCTTGCGGAGTTTTTCACAGAGCACAGGGAGGATATCATAGAGATGGGGATATTTGAGTTTGACCAGGAGCTGCATGATAAGGCATTGCGTGAGGATGGAATCGAAGAAGGAGGCATAAAACATTTGATTTCACAGGTTTGTAGGAAGATGCAGAAAAATAAAACCCTTGACAGGATAACGGAAGATCTGGAAGAAGAAAAATCTGTTATTGAGCCAATCTATAATATGGCAAAGAAGTTTGCACCGGATTATGATATAGAGAAAATACTGAAGGAATTAATAAAGACTTACGATAATTAAATTCAACTGACTTCATATTGAGACGGCGGTCGGAGATAAAATATTATAAGCAAAGCCGCATACAAAAATGTACACGGCCTGCCGTTTTGTGGGAAAATCATTGAATATGGAACTTATTTTGCATTATAAAATATGCATTATAGGATATGGTCCGTGATGCAGTCGTACCAGTGTACATAAGTGGTGCCGTTGACTGTGAGCCGCTGGTTTTCCGGAAGCTGCTCGCTCCATTTTTTGTGATAGTGCTCGATTGCCCAATCGTCCCGGTTGAAACGGCGCCATAGGATCGTCCGGCCGCTTTGATCTAAGAACTGCTCTGATACCACGCCGCAGTTATAGGTTTCGATATCCATGACACAGACGGTATCATAGCTTTTCCCGCCGATAGTTACGGTATACCTTCCCACGATGTCCAGCAGAAAATCCCGGTCCGCGCTTGTAATGACCGCTCCCTCTCTCTGAATATCGCCCTTCTGGGACAGGTTTGTCTCATTTCCGCAGTTGTCCTCGCCAAAGCCCCAGTTGGGCATAAACTCGTCGCCATCCAGGAAGGTGATGTAATTCTTCACATCTCCGTCATTCCTAAGGGTTGCCAGATAGCGGCAGTGAGTGTCCGTAAGCTGTGCGATAAAGGTGCGTTCAACCACATCGGTTTTGTCCAAGCAGGAGGATTCTCTTGCAGTCAGTTCCACGCCCTCAATACCATGCACCTTTGCCTTTCCGGTCACCTTCATGTCGAATATATAGCTGCATCTGCGGGAGGGGATATCGTACATACCCCAGGAAAGCTGTTCACCCTGCTTCGGGACAAGAAACCAGCCCATGAGCTCCTCCCATTTCACGGCAAAGGGCTGCTTAGGGCTTGCCTCTATTTTATATTCAGGAATCAGTTCCGGTAACCTTTTCATAGTGTGTTCTCCTTTCGATAATGCGGTGGCATATGGATATTTGTCTTTAAATTTTTGTTTTGCCGCATGGAGCCTGCTTTTGACTGTTCCCAGAGGAATATTCAATTTTCCGGCAATTTCCGTCTGGGGCAGCTCTTTCCAAAAATACAGATAAAGGATCTGCTTATCCTTATCTCTCAGAAGATGCAGGGTGTCTCTTACGGCATAGATTTCGGAGATTCCCTGTCTGCCTGTCCCAAAAGCTTTTTCCGCCAATTCGTCAATGGGGATCTCCAGCTGCGCCGCCTTGCGGCGGAAATAATCATTGCATTTATTTCTGGCAATGCGGATGATCCAGGCTTTAAAGGAAGCTTTGTTTTTTAGCTGAGAAAAATTCCGGTAGGCTGATAAATACACCTCTTGCAGCACATCCTCCGCATCCGCTCTTGAACTTATGCGGAAGCGCACAAAGCGTTCTACGGAGATTCGTTCTGCATCCAGCAGTTTCTCAAAATCGTTCACTTTTTTACCTCCTTGTCTGTTTGTAATGAAAACCGGTTTCACCTATATAGACGAATGGGAAAAGCAAAAGGTTCATTTTCTGGGGAGATGTTTGTCAAGAATATTGAGAATATTGCTCATACATGGACGCTATGTATTATAACCCCTTTTTTGGCAAAATGCAATTATAGATTATACTCAAATGAAAAATATACCTTGACAGGCGAGGTATATTATGATAATTTGTATCTACAGAGAATGAGGAAGCGAGGAAGGGACATTTTTACAGAAAGGGGGGATGAGCTTGTCTATCACGTCGGACATTCTCCGGGGACATACGGAGGCGATTATCCTGTCGCACCTTCTGGAGCAGGACAGTTACGGGTATCAGATCAACAAGGATATTATGAAAAAGACGGATAACAGGTATGAATTGAAGGAGGCCACCCTGTATTCCGCTTTCCGCAGGCTGGAGCAGGCGGGTTATGTAAGGACCTACTGGGGGGATGAGACCACAGGGGCAAGACGCCGCTATTATGCCATTACCGACGCCGGACGCCAGGCATATCAAGGATACAGGCAGGAGTGGGAGGAAGCGAAGGAAATGATTGATCAGTTGCTGAGATAGTAGAAAGGAAAAGGAATAAGTATGAAAGAGAAGATTACGCAGTATTTTGACCAGCTGTTTGAGGACGCGCCAAAGACGCGGAAGGCGCTGGACCTGAAGCGGGAGATGGCACAGAACGCACTGGATAAATATGAGGATCTGGTCCAAGAGGGACACTCGGAAGCAGACGCCTATCAGAATGTGATCCAGTCTATCGGGGATGTGACGGAGCTTTTTGAGGAGGTGGAGGAGAAGAATCTGCTGATGCTTCCGGAGAAGGACAGGAAGAAAAGGGCCATGATAAAGGCGGTGGCCATAGGACTGTACATTCTGGCAGGTGTGGCGTTCTTTGCCATGGAAATGCTGTCGGACTCCGGCTGGATGAATTATGAGGGTTTTGGCATCGTGCTGGCAGGACTGATCTGTATTGCCCCCACTATTATGATGGTCTATGCGGCAAATATGTATCCCGATTACAGCAGGAAGGAAAATGCGGACATGGTGGAGGAGTATAAGCGCGCAAAATATCTCAATAACAGGGACAAGGCGATCATGGGCGCTGTCAGCAGCATCATCTGGACCCTGACGCTGGTGATCTATTTTATCGTAAGCTTTACCTCCGGCGCATGGTACATTACCTGGGTCACGTTTCTGATTGGAGGCTGTGTGCAGTCTGTGGCGGTGTTGATAAACAGTCTGCGGAAGGATAGACAGATGTCCCGCTGACGTCAGAGAGCAGCAAATGGAGGGTTAGAATGAAAAATGCAAGGATAGCGTTGATCGCAATTTTATGTGTGATAATACTGGGGCTTTGCGTCCTGCTGGGATACGGTATCAGCGGGCGGTTTGGCGGAGCCGGGAGCGTGAGCTGGGGAGGCCGTTACCAGCTGATGCAGGAGCAGGAATTTCCCTTAAAGGACGTGGAGGATATTCGCATCGAATACACAAAGAGCGGCAATGACGTGGCGGTGTACGAGGCGGAGGGAGACACTGTCATTATCAGGGAATATGCTAATTATGAGGCGGCCGACAGGGAGCTTGCCCAGATAAAGCTGCAGAGCGGGAAGCTGACGGTAAAAGGTCCCCGACGCACCAACAGCCTTATCAGCATCAACAGGGATATATACACGGAAATCTATCTGCCTGCGGGTTATTCCGGGCGGCTGAATATTGGAACGGTCAGCGGAGAGATCTCTATATCCATGGACCTTATGCTGGAGGGCGAACTGAATCTGGCAAGCACCAGCGGCGACATAGACACCTACAGCCAGAATATCAGAGCGAAGAAGATCAATGCCGCGTCGACCAGCGGCGAGATCCGCCTGTCCCTTCTGGAGGCTGATGCAGTCAATGTAAGCACCACCAGCGGCGATATACGGATCGAGAAAACAGACGCTCCCGTATCCTGCGCCAGCACCAGCGGAGAGATCACCGTTTCCGGCGGGACGGGAAACAGAGAAATGGACAGCACCTCAGGGGATATTTGGGTAAAGGAGCTTTCGGGCCATATCTCGGTAAATACTACCAGCGGGGAAATCAATGTCAGCGGAGCTTCGGGATACGGCAGCATGGGAAGCACCAGCGGCGACGTATTCTTCTCTCTGGCAGAGCTTTCCGGGGATATTTCCGTCAGCACCTCCAGCGGTGAGGTAAGTCTGGAGCTGCCCAGGGAGGCTTCTTTTGAGTTTGAGGCAGGCACCTCCAGCGGTGAGATCAATACCTTCTTTGACGACGCCCTAAGCTTTTCCAGGAAGGGAAACCATGCGGAGGGAACCGTTGGCAGCGGCGGGCGGAAGGTCGACGTCACCACCACCAGCGGGGATGTAAGAGTAAAGGCGCGGTGAGGAAGCAGGGCATTCCGTAAAAATATAAATACTATGGAGCAGAGAATAAGGCTGTCGCTTTATCGAATGAAAATTCGTGAACCGACAGTCTTTTAGTTTCCACTTTTTGCGCATTTTAGCGCAATAAAAATATTGCGCATGAAAAATTGGCATGGGGCTTGTGGGAATGAAATGAAGCAGGCGTGAAAACTTTGTATTTTATTGCCAATTTCGCGCGAGCAAGCAATGTTGTATCATAAATATATGGATCAAAGCCTGCGCAATTGAGCAGAAAAATCTGTTATCAGCGGACGCAAAATATTTTTGAAGCAAAAATGCAGTGAGAAGGATGAAGCCATGGAAAGTAATAAGCTGAGTATATCCGAGATCGCCGAGGAGCTTGGGATGTCCACCACCACGGTATCGAGAGCAATATCGGGAAAGGGCAGAGTGGGGGAAGCGACAAAGACCCGCATTTTGGAATATATTGCGGAAAGCGGGAAAAAACCCCATATCCGTACATCAAAATATTCGGATAAAAAGACCATGAATATCTGCGTGACCATACCAGGAGAGGATGATTACGCCGAGCTGCCGTATTTTACCCGGATGATCATGACCCTCTATGATTTTTTTGTGATCAGAGACTATAACATCATTCTGATAAAGACCCGGTCAGACGACATCAGCGCCCTGCAGGACATCATAAGGCGCCATAAGGTGGACGGTGTGATCCTGACGAGGGTCCTTGAAAACTGGGCAGACATCATGTATTTGAAGGAAAAGCAGGTGCCCTTTGTGGTGACGGGAAACTGTCGGGATGAATCGGTATACCAGGTGGATGTGGATCAGAAGGGGGGCTGTCATGACCTGACGGATAATCTGATCAAGATGGGAGTCCGCAGGATGGCGCTTCTCTGTGCGGATCTGCGGCAGATGGTATCACAGGATAGACGGGACGGATATCTGGCTGCGCTCAGGGAGAACAATATTCCCGTGGAAAGAAATCTGATCGCGGAGAATGCGGCGGACAGAAACGTGCTGGAGAAGGCGGTGCTGGATATTCTGAAGGAACAGGTAGAATGCATCATATGCAGTGACGACAGTATCTGCCTGTCGCTTCTGGACTATTTCCGGGAGATCGGCATAGTAGTGCCGCGGGACATACGAGTGGCGTCCTTTTACAACAGTGTGGTGCTTGATGAGTATCATCCGGCTATCACCAGTCTGGATTTTGACATTCGGGAAATGGGAAGGGCCGCGGGAAATATGCTGCTCAGGCTGCTGGAAGGACTTCCCTGTGAAAAGAAAAAGATCCTGGGATATAAGCTTTTTATCAAGGAATCAACGAATTTTGCGGCCTATAAGCCCTCTGCGGAGGTTCAGCAAGCTATAGTGTGAAAGGAACAGGTAACCAGTGAAAAAAAAGCTCGCTCTGATGAGGGGAAAGCGCTGGAGGGTAAAGAAACGGTTCAGGGCGGAAAGCTATGAAGAGGTGGAATATGGGAAGAAAGAAAAAGCGTATTATAACGGGTCTGCTCCTGGCAGGGATATTTGCGGGACTTATGGGCTCCATAGAAGGGCAGACGGCGTACAGGAGCGAGGAAATAGATTATGACGGACTGCTCTCCGTGATACAGGATGCAGATTCCTATGAAGCTTATCTTTCACGCTATGGGGAAGCGGCGCAGCCTCAGAAGGAGATCGTCATATACGGCGGTGATTTTGCTCAGGCGTCTGAGGGGTTTTTGCGGCTGGAGGATTATGAGGGCCTTGGCAATGCCTGCGCTATGACGCTGGAGGAAGGCAGCATCACCTATGAGGTGGAGGTGGAGGAAGCAGGCTTGTATAATCTTAAGCTTGTGTACTATCCGGTAGAGGGAAAGAACAACAAGATCGCCCGCTCTCTTCTGATCAATGGAGAGGTTCCCTATTCCGACGCACAATATCTGGAATTTTCCCGTGCCTGGGAGAGCGCGGGGGAGATCGTGACGGACACCAGGGGAAATGATGTGCGCCCGAAGCAGCGGGAAGCGCCCCGGTGGATGGACGTCTATGTAAAGGACAGCGAAGGCTTTTACAGCGAAGCGTTACAGTTCTACTTTGAGGCGGGGATCAATACCCTTACGCTGGAATCTACCCAGGAACCGATGGTGGTGGGAAAGATCGTTCTGACCCAGGAGGAGGCAGCTCCGTCCTATGAAGAGTACCGTATGGCGAATGAGGCGGCGGGGCACATAGGAGCAGTGATAAATACCATCAAGATACAGGGGGAAGCGGCAGTTCTGAAGTCGGATTCCACACTCTATCCCATTACGGACAGGACTTCTCCGCTGACAGAGCCCTATGACGCGGCAAAGACAAAGCTGAATACCATCGGCGGCTCCAACTGGAGGATCTGCGGGCAGTGGATCACCTGGGAGATCGATGTACCCTGTGACGGGCTTTACGAGCTTGATGTGAAATACCGCCAGAATGCCAATCAGGGCGTCACGGTAGTGCGTTCTCTGCGCATTGATGGGAAAGTGCCCTTCCGGGAGGCGGCGCAGCTTCCGTTTTATTACAAAAATGACTGGCAGATAACTGCTTTGGGAGACGAAAGAGGAGCCTATGAATTTTACCTTACGGAGGGGAAGCACTCTGTTACGCTGGAAGCAGCCCTGGATGAATCCCTTTCGGAGATCCTGAGAGTAACGGATGCCTGTGTGGCGGAGCTGAACAATGCCTACAGACAGCTTTTGATGGTGATTGGCAGCTCTCCGGATACCTTCCGGGATTACCAGCTGGAGGCAAAGACGCCGGAGGCGCTTGCGCTTTTGAAGGAGCAGTATGTGGCCATGCAGGGGCTTAAAGGCCTGGTGGATGAGTACGCAAAAGGCTCTAAGGGGAGCCAGGCTGCCACCATTGAAAATCTTGTGAACCAGCTTAAGATCATGACGGAGAACCCGAAAAAGATCGCCAAGCAGTGGTCGGCCTTTAAGGATAATATCGTGGCGTTGAGTTCCTGGGAGCTTTCCATGAAGGAACAGCCGCTGGAAATAGACTATATTCTGGTCAACACGCCGGGGGCGCAGCTTCCGAAGGCAAAGCCGGGCTTCATCCAGGCTCTGGTTCATGAGGGAAAGCAGTTTGCGGCCAGCTTTGTAGAGGATTATGACAGTATCGGCAATGTTTATGACGCGGAGGAAGCGCTGGAGGTCTGGATACTTGCGGATTCCACGGCCATCAACAGTCAGTCCGGCAGCGGTCGGGATCAGGCCACAGTGATCAAGGACCTGGTGGATAACTATTTTGTACCGCAGACAGGGATCGCAGTAAATGTAAAGCTTGTGAACAAGGATGTATTGTTGTCCGCCACGTTGGCCGGGGAGGGTCCGGACGTTGCGCTGAATGTGGCGGGAGTGGAGCCGGTGAATTATGCGTTGCGGAATGCGGCTGTGGATCTGACGCAGTTTCCTGACTTTGATGAGGTGGCGGACTGGTTTTATGAGGAAGCCCTGACCCAGTTTACCTATGACGGCGGAGTTTACGGGCTGCCCCAGACAATGTCCTTCCATGTGATGTTTTACCGGGCGGATATACTGACGGAGCTGGGGCTGGAGATACCCAGGACCTGGGATGATTTTTATGAGGCGCTGGCAGTGATCCAGAAAAGTAACATGAATGTGGGCATTATTCCGGATTACACCTCATATGCCATGTTCCTGTATCAGTGGGGAGGCCGGTACTACACAGAGGATGATACGGCAAGCGCATTAGACAGCGAGGAGGCAATTGCCGCGTTCAAAAGATGGTCAGGCAATTACAGCGACTACAATATGCCCATTTCCTATGATTTTGCAAACCGGTTCCGTACAGGGGAGATGCCCCTTGCCATCGGAGATTACACAAACTACAATTACCTGTCTGTCTTTGCGCCGGAGATCAAGGGTCTGTGGGGATTTACGGTGGTTCCGGGATATGAGAGAGAGGATGGCACGTTGGACCACAGCGTATCCGCCTGGGAGACCGCCTCTATTCTGATGGCCACCAGCGAAAAACAGGAGCAGGGATGGGAATTCCTGAAGTGGTGGATGAGCGGGGATACCCAGACCGATTACGGCAATGAGATAGAAAATGTGCTGGGGGTAGCCGGGCGTGTGGCTACGGCAAACATGGAAGCATTGGAAAATCTTCCCTGGTCGGCAGCGGATTACAGGCAGCTTGCGGCACAGCTGGAATGGGTGAAGGCGATTCCGCAGATACCGGGAAGCTATTATCTGGAAAGAAATATAAAGAACGCATTCTATACGGTGTACGACGACAAGGAGGATCCGCGGGAGGTTTTGCAGGATATCGTGAATACCATCAACGACGAGATCACCAGCAAACGACGTGAGTTTGGCCTGAATACGAGATAGGGGGACTTATGGAGGAGAGGAAAGAGAAAAAATCCCTGCTGCCTTTACTTTGGGCATACGGGAGGATAAAGAGACGGGAGCTTTTTCGGGAGATGAAGCGCAACAGGACGCCCTATCTTTTAATGCTGCCCTATTGCCTGCTGTTCATCATGTTTTATCTGCTGCCGGTAGGCATTTCCATCGGGCTGGGGTTCACATATTTTAATGTGCTGGAGCCCCCTGAGTTTGTGGGCCTGCAGAATTACATAGACCTGTTCTTCGCGGATGATATTTTCCTTACGGCTGTGAAAAACACCTTTATCTTTGCCGTTATCACAGGGCCGGTGGGGTACTTCCTTGCGCTGTTTATTGCATGGATGATAAACGACATCAAAAATTCCAGGCTGAGGGCTTTTATGACGCTGCTGTTCTATGCGCCCACCATATCGGGCCAGGCATATATTGTCTGGAAGTTCATATTTTCCAGCGACATATACGGAATAGCAAACGGCTGGCTGATGAAGCTGGGGATCACCAGCCAGGCGATCCTCTGGTTTGAGAATGACAGGTACTGCATGATCATTTGCATTGTGGTGGTGCTGTGGATGAGTATGGGAACCGGATTCCTCTCCTTCATTGCGGGTCTGCAGAATGTGGACAGATCCCTGTATGAGGCTGGCTATATGGACGGGGTGAAAAATCGGTTCCAGGAATTGTGGTACATCACACTTCCCGCCATGAAGGAGCAGCTGATGTTCGGCGCAGTTATGACAGTGACCTCGTCCTTCGCCATCCATGATCAGATCGCGGCGCTGGCCGGGTTCCCCAGCGTAAAGTACTGTGTACATACAGTGGTCTCCCATCTGGTGGATTACGGCAATGTACGCTTCGAGATGGGCTATGCCTCCGCCATCGCAACACTGCTGTTTGTGGTGATGATCGCCTGCAATAAGCTGATACAGAAAATTTTGGGAAAGGTGGGAGGCTGATATGTCAAATAACTATTTCAGGCATAGAAAACGGGCAAAGGCAAGTCATTCCCATGCCGGGGATGCGGTAAGCTTTCTGTTTCTGGTGGTGATGGGAGCCTTTATGGGACTGCCCATCCTGCTCTCGGTCTCCAATTCCCTGAAGCCGCTGGAGGAGCTGTTTGTCTTTCCACCCAGATTTTTTGTAAAAAACCCTACCATGGATAACTTTCATGATGTGTTTATCCTCATGAGCCAATCCTGGGTGCCCTTTACCAGGTATGCCTTCAATACGGTATTTATCACGGTGGCAGGCACGCTGGGCCATCTCCTGATTGCCAGTATGTGCGCATACGCGTTGGCAAAGCATAAGTGTCCGGGCCGCAACCTTATCTTTGGAGTGATAGTCACCGCGCTGATGTTTTCCGGTCAGGTCACAGCTATACCCAATTATCTGATCATGTCGAAAATGGGATGGCTGGACAGCTATGTATCCCTGATCCTGCCTGCTGTTGCAAAGCCTCTGGGGCTTTTCCTCATGAAGCAGTTCATGGAGCAGGTGCCGGATGCGCTGCTGGAGGCGGCACGGATCGACGGCGCCGGAGAGGTCACCACCTTTTTCCGGGTCGCAATGCCTCAGGTGAAACCTGCCTGGCTGACGCTGATCATTTTCTGTTTTCAGGATCTTTGGAATATGCAGGGCTCCAATTATATTTACAGTGAAAAATTAAAAACCTTATCCTATGCGTTGAGCCAGATTTCCGCGGCAGGTATTTCCCGCTCAGGCGCAACGGCAGCGGTGACGGTGATCATGATGGTGGTGCCTATCGTATTGTTTATGCTTTGCCAGAGCAATATTATCGAGACTATGGCGTCCTCCGGCATCAAGGAATAGGGGGAAGAGAAGATGAGGAAAAAGCGCTTATCAGGAGCGTTCCTGGGAGTTGCAGCGGCGGTATTTGTGCTGCTTCCCGGAATGCACGCACAGGCAAGTATGCCCTATGAGACCTACTCCTATAATTATTGGGGTGAACCGGTACAGGAGCCCCATTCCTATCTCTACAGCAGGACTATCACGGAGAAGGAGCTGGGCAGCAGGCTCAGCTATCCCCAGGATATGTTTGTGGGAAACGACCGCATCTATATTGCCGACACAGGGAATTCAAGAATACTGGTGACGGACATGGACGGAAATGTTTTGTCCGAAATCACAGGGCTTTCTTCACCTCAGGGCGTTTTTGTTACGGAGGAGGGGCATATCTATGTGGCGGATACGGGAAACAGCCGGGTGGTGGAGTTCGACGAAAAGGGTCGGCTCCTGCGGGAGATAGGAAGGCCCCGGACCACGCTGATCACGGACAGCCAGGAATATTCGCCCACTAAGGTGGTGGTGGACAATGCCGGACGGATCTATGTGATCGCCTACGGAATCAATATGGGACTGGTGGAATTTGACAGGGACGGTATGTTTCAGGGCTTCATGGGCGCAACCGAGGTGAGTGTCAGCACCTTTGAATATATATGGAAGAATTATTTTTCCAGTGAGGCGCAGCAGGAGCGGATGGAGACCATTGTTCCCACGGAGTACAGCAACATCTTTGTGGACAGAGATAACTTCATCTATGCCACCATCAATAACCTTTCCAATGAGGACAGGCTGTCAGGGGCGGATGCTGTCAGACGGCTGAATCCTACGGGAACGGATGTGCTGCGTCGTCTGGGAAATTACGATATTATCGGAGACCTGGCGGAGGTCACCTACGGCTGGGACTGGTCCTCCTTTGTGGATGTGGCTGCCACAGACTACGGCTGCTACTTTATCCTGGATGCAACGGACGGCAAGATCTTCGCATATGACAATGACGGGGTCTCCCTGTTTGTATTTGGGCAGACCGGAATCAAGACCGGCAATTTTCAAAAGCCTGTGGCCCTCGGCCTGAACGAGGACGAAAGCCGGATCTATGTGCTGGATAATCTGGCGGGCAGTATCCTGGTATTTGACATTACGGAATACGGAAGGAATCTGCTGGACGCCATACGACTGAACAACATAGGCGATTCCGAGGGGGCCACAAGAAACTGGCAGGCGGTGCTTCGACGGAATTCCAACAGTGAGCTGGCTTATGTGGGCCTGGGCAAGGCTTATCTGACGGAGGGAAGCTATAAGAAGGCCATGGAGTGCTTTGAACTGGGAAACAGTAAAAAATATTACACAAAGGCTTTTTCCTATTACCGCAAGGAGGTGATGGAACAGCATCTGACCAGGGCGGTGGTGATCCTTGTGATAGTACTGCTTGCTGTGTGGCTGGTGAGAAAGGCGCTGCGTGTAAGGAAATGGGTAGGTGAGGTTAGATGTTATATGGAAAATCATTGAGGTATGTATTTCATGTGATCTTTCATCCGGCCGACGGCTTCTGGGATCTGAAGCGGGAGAAACGGGGAAGCCTTGCCGCCTCCCTGACGTTTCTGGCGCTGACCGTGGTGACCCTGGCGCTGGAAAAGCTGGAAACGGCGTTCTTATTTAATCCCAACAGATTATCCAGGGTGAACGTGATGGTAGACGCCCTTACGCTGCTTCTGGTATTCGGGCTGTGGTGCGTGGCAAACTGGTGTACCACTTCGCTGATGGACGGAAAAGGGCGGATGAAGGATATTGTGATCGCCATGGGCTATGCGCTCTTTCCGGTGGTTCTGATCCGCCTGCCCCTGGTGCTTGTGAGCTATTGCATCACAGCGGAGGAGGGAGCCTTCTACTATGTGTTTGGGGTTATTGCATACATATGGACGGCAATGCTGGTGTTTGCGGGAACCATGATGACCCATGAGTACAGCTTCGGAAAGACGGTCTTTACCTGTCTCATCACTGTTTTGGGAATGGGGATACTGATGTTCATCGGGCTGCTGTTCTTTAATGTGATTTCGGAGATCATCGTTTTCCTGACAACGCTTTATAAGGAAATGTGGTTCCGCTAACAGTGTGCAAAGATTTTCTAAGGCAGCAAAGTACGCTGCCTAAGAAAATCTAAGTTGCACACAGAAGAATCCGCAAGCGGATTCTTCCGGCCCTGCGGCGGTTCATTGATTGTTTGTGTCGTCAGAGGTGGCACTGATGCCGGAGGCGGCATGGCTGGAAGGCTTGCGGCAGTTTATTGATTGGCTTGTGCCGCCCGGAGGCGGGGAGCAGGAGGTGTAAGTTTGAAAATACAGATACAAAAAGGTGTAATAGGTATTCTTCTGGGGGCGTTTGTCTTTGCGGGGGCCGTCGGCCGGGTATATGCCGATACCGGTGATACATACGCTGCGGCCGTCTCCGGTATGAAGAAGGTGGCTGAAAGCGATTCGCTGGAGCTCTATTTTGATGAGGCGGGGGCCGGAATAGCCGTGGTTGACAAAAGCAGCGGCGAGATTTGGTTTTCCAACCCTGCAGATACAGAGAAGGATACCGTTTCCTCAGGGTATTATCAAAGAGTGTTGAAGTCTCAGGTCAACATTACCTATATCAATAAAAGCACCCAGGTCAGTACTATGAACAGCTATAGCGATGCAGTGGCGGAGGGGCAGTATACGGTAGCTTATCTGGAGAACGGGGTGAGAGTCACCTATACCATGGGAGAAGGGGGAAGCACACTGCTTCTGCCTGAAGTGATCGCGGAGGAAAGGATGCTCCTCTTCCAGGAAAAAATGTCGGACGACCAAAAGAGAAAGCTGAACCGCAATTATTCTCTTGATGAGGAAAACGGCCTCTATACCCTGCGGGGCGGTGTAAAGGATTATCTGAAAGAGGAACTGGCTGAATACTTTGCAGAAGCAGGCTACACGGAGACTGACTACGAGCTGGACAGCCAAAACGGCGGCAGCGGCGGAACCCAAAAGGAATGGTTTACGATCCCGGTGACCTATGAGTTGGACGGGGATGAACTGCTGGTCTGGATAGATCCGGCGGAGGTGGCTTATGACACGGAGGATTATTATCTGGTGGAGATCGATTTGCTGCGTTATTTCGGGGCGTCCATGTCGGACGAGGGCTATCTGTTTGTTCCGGATGGGAGTGGAGCCCTGATTGATTTCAATAACGGAAAGACCACGGCTTCCTCCTATAAAGCCAGCGTATACGGGCAGGATGCCACCATGCTGTGCATGAACTGGAAGCAGAGTCAGGTGGACCCGGCAAACACCGTGCGTATGCCGGTGTATGGGATCAAAGAGGGACAAAAGGCGCTTTTTGCCATCATCGAGGAGGGCGACGCCTATGCTTTTGTCAATGCGGAGGTTTCAGGAAAAACCACAGGCTATAATGATGTGTATCCCTCGTTTACCTATCTGCAGTATGGGGAAGCCTCCCTGGACGATATTGTGGGGGCAAACAGCTATTATATGTACTCGGAGCCTGAGTTCAGCGGGAGATACGCAGTGAGATATTCGTTCCTGACAGGGGATGCTGCAGATTATTCCGGCATGGCGGAATGTTATCGGGATCATCTGATAGAGAAAGGCGTGCTGGGCGAAAAGACGGAAGAGACGGCAGTTCCCTTTTATGCGGAGTACATCGGCGCAGTAGATAAGGAAAAGACATTTTTCGGAGTGAAATATGACGCAATAGAGGCAGTGACTACCTTTGACAATGCAAAAGAGATCACCGGGCAGTTGGAGGAGCAGGGGGTGGAAAACATCAATATCGTGTATTCCGGCTGGATGAACGGAGGTCTGCGGGGGACGGCAGCCACAAAGCTTTCGGTGGTGTCGGGGCTGAAGGAAAAGGGCTATGGACTGGGAGATTTTCTGGAGGATAGAGAGAAGGGCGACACCTATTTTACGGCGGACTTCCAATATGTGTACAGGGACAAGCTTTTTGACGGTTACAGTACCATGCGGTATGCGCCAAAGTATTTTGACAATACAAACGTCACGGTGAATCAATATGGGCTTGCCAACCGCGAGTCTGCGGGCAGGCTTGCCAACCTGATCAGTCCCCGTTACACGGAAAAGATCGTGTCGGACTTTACCGGGATGCTGGCAAAGAAAGGAATCACCGGGATCCACCTGGGGACCCTTTCCTACGAATTATATTCAGATCTGCAGCGGAGCGATTATACGGACCGCCAGATGGCGGAGGAAAAAGCGAAGGCCGCGGCGGAAGGGGCGGCGCAAAGCGGCTTCTCCCTTCTGGGAGACAATGCAAACGCATATCTCTGGGGCTGTCTGGAGGAGGAGATCAACCTTCCGTTTTTCTCAAACGGCTATCAGATCTTAGACAGGGAGGTCCCCTTTTACGGAATGGTGCTGCACGGATATATACCCTTTGCGGGAGAGGCATTAAATCTGAGCGACGATTATGAAACAGCGGTCTTAAAAAGCGTGGAAAACGGGGCAGGGCTTCATTTCAGATGGATATACGCAGACAATTCGGTGCTGAAGGAGACAGACTACAGCGAGCTGTACTCGGTCAATTACGGCGCGTGGCTGGATATGGCGGCAGAGACCTGGAAGCGGATAAACAGAGAGCTTGGCGGATTACAGAATCTGGTGATCACGGAGCATACTTACATGACGGATGATATGGTGAAGGTGACCTATGAGAATGGGACCAGGGTCTATATCAATTACGGAAACGAGGCGGCTGAGGCTGAGGGCGTTTTGGTGGGAGCCAGGGATTATAAGGTAATACCGGCGGGAAAGGAGTAGGCCATGGAATATTTTAGAAAGCGGAATGGGAAGTGGCGGTTTTCCCTGACGGGAAAAGAGGCTGTGGCGGGGCTGTTGTTCATTCTGCCGTTTCTGGTAGGCTTTTTCTTCATTTTCCTGCCGCTGATCCTGGAGTCGCTGCAGTTCAGCTTCAGCGATATGCAGGTGACCGGCGAGGGCTACAGTCTGACACAGACCTCCGATCATGGATTTGGTAATTATCTGCGTGCCTTTACCATAGACCCGGATTTTAATCTGCAGCTGCTGGGCAGTATCTCGCAAATGCTGCTGCAGGTGCCGCTGGTGTTGATCTTCAGTTTCTTTGCGGCAAACCTGCTGAATCAGAAATTTCACGGAAGGACGGCGGCCAGGAGCATATTGTTCCTGCCGGTCATCGTTTCCTCCGGGGTCATTCTGGCGCTGGAGAATTCAGATCTGCTGGTGGCTACGCTGGACAGTACGGCGGACAGCGAGGCCATAGGGAATCTGGGAGCCTTTTTGAATATAACGGCTTTCCTGGCAGAGTATACCTCTCTTCCGGCGTCCGTGATCTCTGTGCTGGCTACGGCAGTCAACGGACTGTACGATATCGTGATTGCTTCCGGCGTACAGATATTGATCTTCCTGGCGGGCCTGCAAGGGATTTCGCCCTCGCTTTATGAGGCGTCCAGCATGGAAGGAGCTACCCAGTGGGAAAATTTCTGGAAGATCACATTTCCCATGATAAGCCCACTGATATTAGTAAACAGCGTATATACGATAATCGCGCTGTTCACCAGTGAGAGCAATGAGATGATGATGGAGATCCGCACCACTATTTTTACGGAGATCGATTACGGATACGGCTCTGCCATGGCATGGATCTATTTTGTGTGTATCGCGGTCATTATAGCTGTTGTGGGAGGCGTTATCTCACGACACGTATTTTACTATGATGAGAGGTAGATTGTATGGAGCGTATGAAGCGTATGAAGCGAAGAAAACAAATGACTCCGGCGCGTCTGGGACGCATGGGCTGGAGCCTGGTGCGGGGTGTCATTGTCATCGGGATCTGTTTTACCATCTTACAGCCGCTGTTCTTAAAGGTCAGCGTGTCATTTATGAGTGAGAACGACCTCTATGACACCAGCGTGAGATATATCCCTAAGAATTTTACATGGAGCAACTATCAGCTGGCGCTTTCCGGCATGAATTACGGGACCGTGTTTGTGCGGACGCTTCTGCTGTCGGCGGGAATCTCTCTTTTGCAGTTGGCGGCCTGTCTGCTGGTGGCGTATGGCTTTGCGAGATTTCGGTTTCCCTTTAAGAAGCTGCTGTTCGGGTGTGTGATCCTTACCATGATCGTGCCGCCCCAGGTCATCATGCTGCCATTGTTTATGAGATACAGGTTTTTTGATATATTTGGTATTTTTAAGCTGTTGACGGGAAGCCCTGTCAATCTGATAGATACTTATTGGCCGTTTATTCTGCAGGCGGCCACCACCATGGGGGTTCGGAACGGACTGTATATTTATATGCTGCGGCAGTTTTTCAAAAATATGCCAAAGGAACTGGAGGAAGCCGCTTTTGTGGACGGCTGCGGGAAGCTGCGTACCTTTGTGCAGATCATGCTGCCCAGTGCCGTGCCAATGATGGTGACGGTGTTCCTGTTCGGGTTTGTGTGGCAGTGGACGGATTCCTTTTATACCTCCCTGTATCTCAATAAGACCCAGGTAATGTCCACGGCGCTGAGTTCTCTGGCGGCAAATGTATACAGGCAGTACGAGGGCTTCGGAGGTTCCATGAACTTTATCAGTCCGGGGTTTGTGTCCATGATAAACAATACGGGAACGGTGCTGGCTATCGTACCGCTGGTGATACTGTACATATTCTGCCAGAGGTACTTTGTGGAAGGGATCGAGAGGTCAGGAATTGTCGGCTAAAGTGTGAGAAGAATTTCTAACTGCCTTTGGCAGTTTTTGCTCATGCCAGAGGGCATTTCGCAAAGAAATTCTACGGCGCAAGGAAGCGCCTGCTCACACGGAAGAACGCAAGGACAGCGTTCTTCCATACTGATATCTATGTTGTAAATAATATATGGGTTTGCACGATAAGTGCAGGAAAGGAGATCTTATGAAAAGGAACTGGAAGGGAAGCAAGAGGGTGACAGCGGCAATCATGGCGGCGCTTATGGCGGTGTCTCTGGCTGCCTGCGGAAATTCCGGAGAGCCGGAGAAAAGCTTAGAGGGCGGAAATGCGTCGGGAACGGAGAGTACTCCGGAAAGCGGAATCGGCGGTGAAAATGGGACCGGTGGAAATGGCACTGAAGGGGAGAGCGGAAACGGCGAAGCGGCAGAATACGATTTCGGCGGCAGGGTATTCCGTATCGGTTCCTACTATGACATGACTCCCGATCCGGAGTCCAACGCGGTGAACGCGGCGCTGTCCGAAAGGATCGCTTATGTGGAGAAAACCTATAACTGTACCATCGAATTTGTGGATCTGGGCGACGATTATGTAAATGACTATACCAATAGTGTGCTGGCCGGAGATCCGGTGTGCGATATAGGTTATGTCATCACTACCACTGTACTGCCGACTCTGATCGACGGCGGTATCGCTTACCCTATCAGCGATCTGGGGGTCATTGATTTCAGTGATTACAAGTGGCGCGCAGATGTGACGGAGGCAGGCTATTACAAGGGGAAAAATTATACCATGCTGCTGACTGACCCGGAGATACGTTATGGCATCTTCTGGAACAAGACCTTGTTTGACGAATATGGTCTGCCGGATCTGTATGAGTTGTATGAGAGCGACCAGTGGACCTGGGACAAATTTAAGGAGATTGCCCAGAATGCAAATGTGGATAAGGATAATGACGGAACCATTGATATTTACGGATTCAATGCAAGGGAGAATCTCGGCTGGTGTTATCTGTATTCCAACGAGGCATATGTGGCGGGAAAAACCGATACCGGTATGACGGTGGATTTGAGCGACAGCCATGTGATCGAGGCGCTGACAGCACTGCAGGATTTTACTACCACGGTAAACTACAGGAAGATCAATAATGACGTGGATGACTGGAACTCCCTGATCATTTCTTTCCAGAACGGTACATCCATGATGTGTCTGGAGGAGTTTTGGATCTCTTATATGTATCTGGACGAGATGAGCGACGATTGGGGCTGGGTGCCTTTCCCCAAGGGAAATTCTGCTTCGGAATATTCCTGCTATGGCAAGGAAAACGGCTGCCGTATCATCTTAAACGGTGTGGACAAGCCGGAGGAGGTTGCTCTGATGTATGACCTGATCACCGATCTGGCAGACAGTAAGGAGGAGTGGGACAACCTTCTGGAGGATCAGCTGGAGAACTGGTGCAACGACGCCGAGACGGTGGAAAATGTTACTTATATTTACAGTAAGGGGCTTTCCAAGATCAATTCCATCAACGGCTTTGCAACCCTGAACAATTCTGTCAATGCCATGATAAATGCCATTTCTAACGGAGAGATGACCCCTCAGACGGCTTTGGATACCTATCAGACGGAGATCGCAACCGCTGTTTCCGATCTGAATACAGGAGAAACCACGGTCAGGGATATTGAATTTGCAGGGAACCTCCTTACAAACTCCAGCTTTGAGCTGGGTGTAGACGGCTGGGATATCACAAGGGAGAACACAGAGGCGGGAATCTCCAGAAATGACAGTGACGGTTATCCGAAATCGGGGCAGTTCAGCTTCCATTACTGGAACGCGGACGCCTTTACCATCGACGTGGCACAGACGGTAACTGCGGATACGGCAGGCACGTATCTGCTGTCCCTTTATTCCCAGGGAGATGATACCACCGGCTCTTCCATGACCTTATACGTGAAGGATGAGGCGGGGAATATACTGGACTCTGTGGATTTTGCCAATGCCGGATGGAGCGTCTGGCAGACGCCGGAGATCTCTGTGACCCTGGAAGCGGGCACCGTGGTAACAGTGGGCTTTACCATCAACGGACAGCCTGATGACTGGGGAACGATAGATGATGTGACCTTTTGTATCCAGTGATATTGAATTGATGTCCGCCAAAGCGGACAAGGGGTGCATAAATGAGGAAAAAGAAAAGAAAGCTTACTGCCCTGATACTTGCAGCAGTTCTCGCAGCCGGCCAGGCCGGCTGCGGGGATGCCGGGGCGGACATGGGAGAGCCGGGAGACAGCACAGCCGGTGCAAATATGTCCGATGAAGATAATGCCGATAACGCGGAAGGCACTGAGAACATGGGAGAAGGCGGGAAATATTTTATCAAAGGAGCAGATATCTCCTCCCTGCAGGCAGTGGAGGATTACGGCGGCAGCTTTTATGATTTTGAGGGGAAGAAAACGGACCCGATAACATTTCTGATGGAAAACGGATGTAACTATTTCCGCCTTCGGATCTGGAACGATCCTACCATGTCCTTTGACGCCGGAGATTACTGTGACCTGGAGCATACAAAGGAGATGGCTGCAAGGATCAAGCAGGCGGGAGGGGATTATCTTTTGGACTTTCATTATTCGGACTGGTGGGCAGATCCGAATAACCAGACGATTCCCGCAGAGTGGGCGTCCATGAGCGAGGAGGAGATGGTTCAGGCTGTCTATGATTACACGGCGGAGGTCCTGAACACTCTGGCAGCAGAGGACGCCTATCCTGATATGGTGCAGATCGGAAATGAGATCGGGAACGGTATGCTGTGGAGCTACGGCACTACGGAGCATCCGGATACTCTGGCGGCATTCTTGAACAGCGGCATTAAGGCAGTGCGGGATACCACCCCCAAGGGGCAGGAGACACAGATCATGATCCACGTGGAGACAGGAGGCTCAAAGGGGGCTACGGAAAAGTTCTTCTCTGCTATAGAGGAGCATGGCGTGACCGACTATGACGTTGTGGGGCTCTCCTATTATCCGTACTGGCACGGAACCTTTTCCGAAATGCGGGAAAATGTGATCAATGTCTATGAAAAGTTCGGCAAGCAGGTGGTGCTGGCGGAGACAGCGTATCCCTTTACCACCGATAACGCCGATGACAAGCAGAACATGGTTTCTGACGCAGAGCTTGCAGGTGTAGGCTTTGAGGCGGGAGAGGAAAACCAGAGGCTTGTGCTGGAGCTTATCATGAACACCGTGGCCGGATGTGAGGGGGGCCTGGGTATATTTTACTGGGAGCCTGTATGGCTTGCGGTGGATGGCGCAGGAGTGTCCAAGGGCAGCGGAAACGAATGGGAGAACCAGGCGTTGTTTGATTTTGAAGGAAAGGCGCTCTCGGCAATAAGGGCCTTTGGATATGAGCCGGGAACGCTGGATGATGATCAGGCATTGCTTGCTTATCCCTTTGAGGCTGTGGAAATCGACAGAAGCGCTGCAGGCAAGGCAGTAAGAGAGGAACTGCCTCCGTATGCGAAGGTGCTTTATCTGGACGGAACTACCAGGGACATACCGGTGGAATGGGACCTTGACTCCAGAAAGGATATCACGGAGACAAGGTGTGCCTATCAGGGGAAGGCGCTGGACTTTCACGTTTCTCTGCCTGTTATCCTGGCGGATACGGGAAAGTTGAATAATCTGGATTTTGAGGAAGGGGATTCCGGCTGGAATATTCAGCAGAGCAAAAGCGCCGGGAGGATCTGCAATGATGGCAACAGTTATCCGCACTCTGGAGAATGGAGCTTCCACTTTTGGAATGCGGATGAATTTGACATTGACCTGTACCAGGCGGTGAAGATCGATGAGAGCGGAGAGTACCGGCTTCAGGTATGGTCTCAGGGAGTGGGAGGATCTGCGCTTGCCATGACGCTTTATATTGCTGATTCGGAAGGAAATGAGATTTCTTCTCAGGAATTTACCAATATGGGCTGGGATGTGTGGCAGCATCCGATCGTCACTGCACAGCTGAATGCCGGGGATGAGGTGCGTATCGGTGTAAGGATCGACGGCGGTGCGGACGATTGGGGGACCTTAGACGAATTCAGCTTTTACACCGGAGAGCCGGCAGAAGGACAGACAGGCGGCGAGACCGATGCGGGACAGACGCAGGGGCAGGCAGATGGAAGCACGGAAGCGGAATCAGCAGGAGGCGGTATAGCCGGCGCAGGTAATATACTGCAGAATTCCGGCTTTGAAAGCGGAGAGAACGGCTGGGGAACGCTGGATGATATTACGCTTGCGATCAAATGAAAAGGAGTGAGAAGGGGACTTTTTTCACAGCCCCATGAAAAATTGGCATGAGACTTGTGGGAATGAAATGAAGCGCTTCTGAAGGAGCAAATTTTTGTTGCACATTACCTTTTCCATTCTGCATTTGTTTATAGATTTATCTGCTTATTTTTGTATTCTATTACCAATGCTCTTATTTTGTTAGAAAAAGATTCCGCTAACTCTTTTTCCTTTGGCAAAAAATCTTTTTTAAAAAACATGGCAACAACTTCTGAAATTATCTCTGTGTCTGGAATATGTATGATTTGAGAATTTTGTTGGCTAAGCAGTGTCATATTAAAAATCATACCATTTACCATATGATTTTTTGCATATGAGTATAGTTCCTCGTTTCGACAAACAGCACGAGTTAAAGTTGACATTGTTCTTATTGGGTTACTGATACCTTGACCTTGAAGCTTTACGATGAGTGTATATTCATCAATACGCTCTTTGATAGAAAAGGATCGTTTGTTCTTTCTGGACACGACTGTAAGGTTCGCTTCTTTTGTGCAATCCGCAATTAACTCTTCCATTCTTGCGGTTATAGGTAGATTTTTTTCTGCCATTCTAAGTTCTATAAGATATTCAACCATATCCACTACCTCCTGATCAATAATAACATATATAAAATGAAAAAGCAAGAAAAATACAAGAAGAACTTTTTCAAAAATTGTATTGACAAAAATATTTCTGAGTGCTATCATGAGGGAAAATAAAATACAAGAAAAACTTTTTCGAGAACCAAGCAAGCACTCGTGAAAAGGAAAGATACTAAAAGATGCATCAATAAATCATTTTTGTTCAGAAAATCGAACCAAGTGTATAGTATAATGAGCAAATGAAACCTTCAACAAGACAGTATCCCGGCTGGCAGAAGTACTTAACTGTGATGAACATGGGATCAGGCGTGAGGAAGAATGGGTGATTGTATATGTTTGCAATCAAGGATTTTACGGAGTATTTAAAGAGAAACCAGATTCCATATGTGTCATCCTCTGATGCCGGTATTCGACAGATTACTATGACATATCCTGTGGAGAACGCACCAGGCGGGTATGTGGAGGGCTGCATCTGGTGGTATGGGGATGGTGCGGAAGTCCGCGTATATTATGATTCCATGGGAGCGGATATCTGTAAGAAGAGTGAACACAAAGACGGATTGCTGCGGCTGCTGAATTTTATTAATGCAAGAGTTTTCCTGTGCTGCGGAGATGCTTCGGGACTTTACGCGCCGCATATGCTTTACACGCCGCGAATATACCTTACGGAGGACGACTGCGGCGATATCACGATCACGACGATGATCAATTATGATTTTTGGAAAGTGACGCCGGTAGAGACCGCGGACTATATTACGATTTACTGCCCGGAACTGTTGGACAGGCTGTCTCCTGCGATATTCGGCGTGCTGCTGGGGCAGATGGATTCTGAACAGGCAAAGGGGTATGTGAAAGAGGAACTGTTGGGAGAGTGAAATACTCAGGGATAAAAATGTAATTTGATAGCAATGATTTATATGAAGGAGGCAATTTTTATTATGGAAAAAACATTGAGAATTTTGCAGCAGAATCTTGACTCGGAGAATGAGAATATTGAAGAGCTTATGGATACGTTATTGGATAAAAATCCGCAAGTATTGTTATTCTCAGAATTCTGCTACAAGTATAAAAGGAAAGATAAAATTTCTAAACTTCATAAACATGAAATAATTGATCGCTTAAGAGAGTTGGGGTATGATTTCTACTTACCCTGTGAGTGTGGGGACTTAGAAGATCCCGAAAATAAATATTGGGGTGGAGAAATTTGTATAATGGCAGTAAAAAAAGGAATTGAGTTCCAACAAAGAGAAAGAAAGAATATAGATTTATCAGGAAGATATATTGAAGGAAAACTTACCTTTGAGAAGAAAATATCGATAGAAATATTGTTTGTTCATGTACCGCAAACATTTCCTGACCCCGAAAAATCCAATGAATACAATAGGAGCAGAGAAAAGAAAAAAGAGAATATGTTAGATGAAATATGCCATTTTTGGAATGAATACAAAAATAAAGAAGTTTTTATCGCTGGTGATTTTAATACAGAAATAAATGGAAGCACAAGCTGCGAAGATATCTTTAAGCCGCTTTATGACGCTGCCAATGACACTACCCGTCACGAAAAGACATGGAGACCTAAACCAGACTTAGATTATATAAAATGTTTAGATTATGCATTGGTTTCCAAACCATTATATCGCTGCGGTTGTAAAACAACTCTATTGGAAACAACCAGCGACCATAAAGCATTGCTTACGGAAATAAAGATAGATTAACTCAAATTATTCGTGATTAAGAGAAATGTAGTAAAGCCAAAGGCTTGACAAGGAATCTGATTTGAGGAAATTGGAGGGATGAACAGCCATGCACTATGTGATAGGCGATATCCATAACGAGATCAGAAAATTAGATAGCATCCTGGAGCAAATTCAACCAACGGATGGCGATTAGGTGATTCTGCTGGGTGACATTTTTGATCGGGGAGTGGAAGAGGCAGACCCGGTGGGGGTTTATTTTGCGATATCCGGGCTGTGGGATCGCTGCGTCTGGCTGAGAGGCAATCATGATGAATGGCTCGCGGATTACATAAAAAAGTATTTTTCTCTGCCGGAACGAAAAAGAAGCAGGATGTTTCCGTATCCTTATAATTCCTTTGAGTTGATAAAGCAGAGGCTGACTGAGAAGGATATGCTGGATCTTGCGGATCAGATATATGAGCTGCCTCTTCAAATGGAGTTAGAGATAGAGGGAAAGAGATATCTCTTTGCGCACGCGATGACGGTTCATCCTTCCGAAAGAAAGCCCGCCAAGGAGTATCTGATGGGCAATTATGAATTGGAAAGCTTTTTCCTGGAGGGGATCGAGGGCTATACTTCCTTATGCGGGCACACGGTCACAGATGATTATTTTATGCAGGAAAAGAGGATCAAAGAGGAAAAATTTCTTGTCACTGAAACGAAGAGGGAGTGATTTCATGCATTACGTGATTTCTGATATTCATGGCTGCTATCGGGAATATACAGCATTGCTGAAAAAGATTAATTTTTCTGACAGAGATTATCTTTACGTTTTGGGAGACGCTGTTGATAAAGGTCCGAATCCTATGGATGTGCTGAAAGATATGATGGGGCGGGATAATGTGACTTTTATTATAGGAAATCATGATTTTCTCTTTTTTCATTTTTTGAAAAAAAGTGGATTTACAATATGTGACTTTACAGACAAAGCTGACCTGCAGGATTTTGCAATGTATTTACAGGATGGCGGAATTTCCACAGTAGAAACATTTCTGGCGTTATCAGATGATGAAAAGAGAGCTGTATATGACTTTCTGGGGGATGCAAGTGTATATGAAACAATAGAATATGATGGAAACAGATATATTCTCGTTCATGCGGGGATTGCCGGATTTGATGAGCGGATACCATTGGAATATTATGAGTATACTGCATTTATATTTGAAAGAATGGATTATTCCAAAAGGTATTATCAGGATAAAAACACTTACATTATTACCGGGCATACCCCCACGTTCTATATTGAGAAAGACTTTTTTGCAAAGAAGAATAAAAAGCCCGAAATATATACTGCCAACGGGCATATTGCAATTGATTGCGGATGCGTATATGGAGGAAGGCTGGCGGCTTACTGTATTGAAACCGGATTATCGGAATATGTAGATTATATATCCGGCAATGCCAAGGAGGCTGAAAAGAGGAAAGAACTGGAAATGGCATTGGAATCAAAGGAATGGCATGAGAAAAATTTGAAGTGATTCTGATGGGTGATCTTTTCGACCGGGGAGTGGAAGAGGCAGTGAACAATAAGAGCGAGTGAATGGGTTGTGCGGAAGAGGGAGGATATGGTATTATGTAGGTTGTAAGGCAAAGTTACAAAGGAGAATGCAGGGAAATGAAAGAAGCAAAAGATGAAAAGAAATTACGAAAAGAATGGGGGGAATATAGCGCAAAAGAATATAAAAATTTCCGAATTTGTTTCCTTAATGTAGATAAGTATCTTAGAATAGAACCAACTGATATTAATAAAACAGATGCAGACCGGATTACTGAAATATGCAAAAATCAATATGCTGAAGCAAAAATAGCTTTTGAAACACTTGCCGTATATTGGAATCATTACAGAAGTGGTATTGATGGACAAACAATTGTTTATATAGCATCCCATACTTCTGAATTTCAAGAATAAGGATTATTTAGAATGAAATGGAGAAACCCAAATGAACATCTACGCCATGAGCGACATCCACGGCTGCCTGCAATCCTTCGATGAAGCCCTAAATCTGGTCGATCTGTCAGGTGATAACAAACTAATCCTCTGCGGCGATTATATCCACGGCGGACAGGACAATTACGGCGTCTTGGACAAAATCATGAAATTAGAACGAACCTACGGTTCCGACAAAATAATCGTCCTGGCCGGCAACCATGAAGACATGGCTTGCGATGGCCGGTGGCCCATCGGGGAAGACCGTTTCTTTGGTTCCGGTGTAGACAATGACGATAACGATGACAAATACATTTCCTGGATGCAGGACCTGCGCAGGTATCATGTGGAAGGAGATACCATATTTGTCCATGCAGGCGTAGATGAAGAGGCCGATGATCTTTGGGAGTGGGGAACAGATGATTTTACCTTCACGGAAAAATTCCCCGCACAGACCGGTAAATTCCGCATGAACATCGTTGCCGGACATATAGGGACAAGTGTGATTTCAGGCGATCCGCGATTCCATGATATTTATTATGATGGTGAAAGCCATTATTACATCGATGGCTCAACACTGGACAGCGGCATCATTCCGGTCATTAAGCTAGACACTGACAGCAACAAGTTTTATCGGGTGACAGAAACAGGGGACTGGCCTGTTTTGCCGTATGACGAAGAAAACTGATTATCTTTAAAAAAGTTTACAAACATACTTGACAATCTTTCTCCGATAACGCCGATGACAAGCAGAACATGGTTTCTGACGCGGAGCTTGCAGGTGTAGGCTTTGAGGCGGGAGAGGAAAATCAGAGGCTTGTGCTGGAGCTTATCATGAACACCGTGGAAGGATGTGAGGGGACTTCAATATGGGCTGGGATGTGTGGCAGCATCCAATCGTCACTGCACAGCTGAATGCCGGGGATGAGGTGCGTATCGGCGTAAGGATCGACAGCGGTGCGGACGATTGAGGGACCTTAGACGAATTCAGCTTTTACACCGGAGAGCCGGCAGAAGGACAGACAGGCGGCATATATAAATATTTAAAGCTGCATTTTAGATATAAGTGCTTCCTGCAGAATCTGGGAAAAGTTCAGGTTCATGGACATTGCTGCTTCGTTCAACCACTCCGGGATGCTTAAGGTTTTTTTTACAGACCGGGAACCTGTACGTTTTTTGTAGGCAAGCATATCAAATTCAATTACAACAAGGAAGGAATCCGGTTCGGGTGCAATTACTGTCGGGTCAGAAGCATCGGGAAACGGTTGTTGTTCCTTTTCACGACAGACCAGTGCCAGACCTAGCGCATCCACAGCCATTTCATAGGCTTGCGTCATGTCGTCACCCTGTGTAAGACAGTCGGGAATATCAGGAAAAGAAACCCAAAACCCTCCTTCCTCTGCCTTGTGAAAGAATGCAGGATAAAATAATTTTTTCATAGGGCGCCTCCGTTTTTCGACAGGACTACCGAAGTCCTGCCTGCTTTAATATAGCTTGTTCAAGCCCTTTTTTAAGACTTGCACTATGATAAGGAACTTCGGTTTGACATCCGGTTACATTGTTTTTCATTTTTACATGAGAACCATTTTGACCTATTATTTCAAAGCCGTTTTTCTTGAGATGCCTGATCATTTCACGTGGGGTCATGGGCATTTAAGTATATCTCCTTATCATATGTATATTATAACACGTAATAATACGTACGTCAAACACAAATACGTATTATTATGTATAATGTGCGTGTAAACAAAGAAAAACAGAAATGGTAAAATACAATACAGATTTAAATGAACTGAAGAAAAAATGTTGCGTAAATAAATATACACCATAAACTACTATTTTACAACTAATAATTTTTGACAAACATGACAACATAAGGTTGTCTGTAAAAGCTGTTGAATATAGGTTTATCTTGGTATACAATCATTCTAGTGCATTGCATCATTCCCGGTTCGTCAAATGAACAACGGTGCAGTACGCTGGTATGATAAAGCGGATCCGTTTGCTTTGCTACAAAGGAGAAGTCTATGAAATTCAACAGAGATGAAATACCGGTTTCCGGTTTGTGGGATATGATCGTAAGACACGCAGGAGAGGGGTTTGCGACAAAAAAGGGACTGCCCTTTGTATATTCCATCAAGGGCGGGGAGCTTTTTACAGACAGGCGGGAGCGTTCCATTACCCGCAGCACCTTTGAAAAGGCATATGACAAGCTGGAGAGAGACCAGTGCGGAGATGGTGCGCCGCGGCGGATAGTGGGTCCCAAGACCCTGAATGTGTACGGCGCGCCCTATGTATGGGCAGTTTTTGTGGGAATCGGCTTGATCGAGGAGGATACGCAGTACTGCCAGGAGGAACTGAAGCTGTAGCCCGGAATATTTTCATTGACTTTTAGGAAGCTCTCGTGATATAGTGTACTCGTATGGAAAACAGGGGATAAGAGTCTTCCATGCAAATATTTTGGCAACATGGTTGCCTTATTGATTGAGTTAAAAGCTCAAATTTTATAAGTTGGTTACTATAAACC
>JAMPHT010000042.1 GCA_023663285.1 Bacillota bacterium | reverse complement strand
TGGAGCTGAACGACGACAGCCGGGTGAACATAGAGCTGCAGATCCGGATGGTGGCCCAATGGGACAAGCGGAGCCTGTTTTATTTGGCGAAGATGTTCACGGAGGACCTGCTGTCAGGGGAGCGCTATCATAAGCTGAAAAAGTGTATCTGCATCAATATTCTGGACTTTGACCTGAACGAGTCCCCGGCATACCACAGGAGGTATAAGCTGCGGGATGAGAACGGGGAAGAATTCTCGGATATGTTCGAGATACACGTGATCGAGCTGAAAAAGCAGATAAGCGGAGAGAAGCCGTTGGACGACTGGATACGGCTGTTCAACGCGGAGACGGAGGCGGAATTGGATATGATAAAGGCAAAGACAGGGAATCCGGGGATACTGGAGGCAGTAAAAGAGGTAAAGGTCATGAGTCTGAGGAAGGATCTGCGTGCGTTGTACGAGGGGCATATGAGGGAGATACGGGACAAATACGCCAGGGATGATTATGTCAGGGAGGAAGGACGAGTGGCGGGAGAAGCAGCTGGTAGGGTCAAGGGAAAAGCGGAAGGAAAGGCGGAAGGAAAGGCCGAGGCTGTCCTGCAGCTCCTGTCCTTAAAGGGCCCGGTCCCGGAGAGGCTGGAACGGCGGATCCGTGAACAGAAGGACATGGATATATTGAGCGGCTGGCTGGTCACAGCCGCCAGAGCGGAGAGCGTGGCGGAATTTGAACAGATTTTCCGGTGACCTTTTTGTAGATCATCAGAGACAGGCCCGCAGTTATAGATTCCGTAATGCAGAAAGCCCACCAGACGCCGTTGGCACCCAGAAACCTGCTGAATAGGAATGCTGCCGGGATAATGACGATCACATATCTGAGCAGGGAGATGAGCAGGGAGGGAAAGCCTTTGCCCAGACCCTCCAGAGCGCCGGAGCAGGTGACGGAGACCGCGGAGATGATAAAGCCCAGGCTGATGGTGTGCAGGGCGGTGATCCCGATGGATACAGTTTCCCCGTTATCGGTGAAAAGACCGATCAGTTGTCCGGGAACTGCCCATGACAGCAGTGTGCCCAGAGCCATGATACCCATATTCATGAGCAGCGCCGTGCGGAAAATTTTTTTCACACGTCCGTGTTCTCCGGCGCCGAAATTATAGCCCATCAGAGGACGGATGCCCTGGATGATGCCGTTGGCGGTCAGGTAGATGAAGGTCTGCAGCTTATAATACACACCCAGTACAAGGACATATTTTTCTGAAAAAGCTGCCAGCACTCCGTTCAGGGCGGAAATCAGCAGGGAGGGCAGCGCCAGATTCAAGGTACCGGAAATACCTACGGAATATATTTTCCCCAAAACCGCAGTATCCAGGCACATATGCTTCAGGCTTATCTGTATCGGCGGACGGCGGAAAGCATAGAAAAGCAGATATACGGCCAGCGTGATGCACTGTCCGATCCCGGTGGCATAGGCGGCGCCTGCAATACCCATGGCGGGAAAGCACCCCGGACCGAAAATCATTATCGGGTCTAAAATAATATTTGCCACGCAGCCGCATATCATGCTGAACATGGAAACCTTCATGCGGCCTGCGGCCTGAAAGAGTTTTTCAAAGGCCAGCTCCAGGCAGATGACAGGGGCGAAGAGAAACACTCTGTTGGAGTAAAGCAGGGCAAGGTCTGTAATATTTTTGTCAGAGGAAAAGCCTTTCAGAAACAGAGGCATCCCTGCCATACAGATAACAGTCAGCAGCACTCCGTGGAGGACACTGAAGAAAACGCCCTGCGTGGCGGCAATGTCCGCCCGCTTCTGATCCCCTGCGCCTAAATAAAAAGCAATCGCCGCATTGATGCCGATGCCAAAGCCGATGGCAATGGCGTTGACCAGGTTCTGCACCGGATAGACAAGGGCCAGCGCAGTCATGGCATCCTCGCTTACCCTGGCAACGAAGTAACTGTCGATGATGTTGTATAATGAATTGACAGCCATGGAGATCACCATGGGAAGCGACATGGAAAGCACCAGCGGCAGTATGTTTTTTTCTTTCATGAAGCTTTGATCCATGAAAACTCCTCCTAAGTAAACAAAAACCATCCAATTACCTGAAGTAATTGTATGGCGAAAAAGAATACAGGTCAATCTGTTTTTGGAAAGGAGCTTACGATGAATTTAGATGATATGAGGCCATGGGACGTACTGCTGAAGAGGATCATATGGAGGCAGCTGGGGGAGATAAACGGCAGGAAGATCCTTGATTTCGGAAGCGGTCAGGGGATAACGGCCTGCTATCTTGCAGGAGAAAATCAGGTGACTGCGATCGAGCCGGACAGTGAGAGCGTCAGCAATCGTATGAAAGAGAAGGATTATCGGCAGTTGTGCGGCAGCACAGAACTGCTGAAGGAATTTCCGGACGAAACCTTTGATATGGTCGTCTGTCATAATGTGCTTGAATATGCCGCTGACAGGGAGAGGATCGTAAGAGAATTTTCCAGGATCCTGAAGCAGGACGGTTATATTTCCATTGTAAAGCATAATCGTCCGGGAAGAGTGATGCAGATGGTGGTGCTGCTGAATGATTTTGAGCAGGCCGGCAGCCTGCTGGAGGGGAACGACGGGCTCTCGGCGCAGTTTGGCCCCATTCATTATTACGAGGATGCGGATATTGAGAGCTGGTGCCCTGATCTGCGGATCGAAAGGGTAATGGGGGCGCGTTGCTTCTGGGACCTGCAGCAGAATCAGGAGCTGCATACGGACGCAGAATGGCAGGACAGAATGATCGAGATGGAGCTGCGGGTCTCTAAGATACAGGAATATCGGCAGATAGCGTTTTTCCATCATCTGCTGATCAGGAAAAGGAGAAGGGTGAGATTTTATGATGAGGTTCAGGACGAACTGTTAAAGTTTGCGGTGATCATGGCGGTATCTGAAAGGAAGCTGGTATTCTGCAAGCATAAGCAGAGGGATACCTGGGAGGTGCCTGGCGGCCACAGGGAAGCGGGAGAGGATATCTTAGATACCGCCCGCCGGGAGCTTTATGAGGAGACGGGAGCAGTGGAATTTGAGATAGAGCCTGTCTGTGTGTATTCCGTTACCGCGCCGGATAACCTGAATGGAGGAGAGGAATCCTTCGGAATGCTCTATTTTGCGGATATAAAGAGATTTGAGCCGGAGATTCACAGCGAGATCGAAAAGATAGCGCTGTTGTCCGGACTTCCGGAAAGCTGGACCTATCCGGAGATCCAGCCGAAGCTGCTGGAGGAGGCGGGGAGAAGGAACAAACATTTTTCTAAAATTTTGCGAGGTTGCAATCTGTTGTAAGGTGCGGTAGAATCAGGTTAGTTCACGGGTCTTGATTATTGAAAAGAAGGAGGAGGTCAATATGTGTAAAAAGGAGTCGGCAGAGACATAGCAATGGCTATGACATCTGAATATTAACATTGTGATAGCCATTGCGGTTTCTGTAAAAATAAACAGGAGGCTGCTATGGGCTATAAAAGGGCGGACGATGTTCTGCCGGAAAGTATTCTTAAGAGTCTGCAAAGGTATGTGAGCGGTGAAACTATTTATGTGCCGAAGGGAAAAGCCGACAGAAGGAAATGGGGTTCAAACACTGATGCAAATGAAAAGCTGCGTCAGAGGAATGAGCAGATCCTGAAACAGCACGAAAAGGGCGTCGGCGTAAAGGAGCTGGCAACAGAATATTATCTGACGGAAAAGAGCATACAGCGGATCCTTAAGGCTATGCGGGCAAAACCTCCTATGGAGAGCAAATGTAACTGCCAGGGAGGGAACAAAATTGAATAGGGAAAATAAGAGAAGATCATTTGAAAAAGGATATTACAAGAACCATGCCTGCAGCGAGGTCTTTGTGTGTAAGGTCTGCGGGAGGCAGGTGGCGCCGGAGGGCGCAGGAAGCGGGCACAGAAATCACTGTCCTAATTGTCTGACAAGTCTGCACGTGGATATCGAGCCGGGAGACAGGGCTTCGGACTGCGGCGGCCACATGGAGCCCGTTGCGGTATGGGTAAGAAAAAACGGCGAGTGGGCCATTGTCCACCGCTGCCGCCGCTGCGGACAAATGAGCTCCAACAGGATAGCGGCTGACGACAATCCCATGAAGCTCATGTCCATTGCGATGAAGCCGCTGACCGCGCCGCCCTTTCCGCTTGAGAGGATCGAGGAAATGACAAGGCTTATGGGCGGGGATGGAAAAATGAACTGATTCACGTTATTCTGAGGGGAGAGCAACGTCTGTTGCTTTCCTCTTTTGCTTTCTTTAGCCTGTTTATTACAAAAAATTAAGCATTTGCTTACTGTTTTGCCATTGTATTCAAGTTGGCTGAATGATAATATTTTTAAAGAGGTCAACAGAAGAAAAGACAGGGAAAAGAAGATAGGGGCAAAGGAGGAATAAAAGTGAAGAAAGCAGTTTTTATCACATTGATTCTGGCAGGCAGCATCATGCTGGCCGCCTGCGGCTTGGAGCAGGAGACTCCCGGCGGGTCCGATTCAATGGGCGCAGATTCAGGGAGCGCAGCCTTGGCGGGCGTGGAGACGCCGGGGAAATTCGTCGATTCTGCAGCGCAGAAAGAAGCGCAGGATACTGCCTTAGGGGAAGCGGATCCTGGGTCAGAGGAACAGCGGCTGGCGTTCGGGAAAGTCCTCTGGGACGTTTACCAGCAGGGTATCCTTCCGGATGGCGGGATACTGGATTACTCAAGTATGGAAGATGCCGAGAATAACAGCTTTGCCGTAATGGACATAGATAATGACGGGCAGGAGGAACTGCTGCTTTTCTGGGATCATGCCTGTATGGCCGGAATGATAGAATGTGTATTCGGATATGCGGACGGCGCTGTATACAGTGAATTGACAGAGTTTCCCGGTCAAATCTTTTATGATAACGGGGTCGTAGAGGCAGGATGGTCTCACAATCAGGGGCTTGCAGGGGATTTCTGGCCTTATGATCTCTATCGCTACGACGCGGAAAGCGACACCTATCAGTCTCTTGGCGGTGTGGATGCCTGGGACAGGCGTATGGCGGAGGAAAACAGTGAGGGCGTTTTGTTTCCCACAGATATTGACGCGGACGGGGACGGAGTGGTCTATTATATTCTTCCCGCAGACTGGAACGGGCAGTATGAGGACATTCCGCTGGTGGACGGAGCGGAATATGAAAGCTGGCGCAGCGCATACATTGGCGGGGCGGAACAGATCCAGATCCCTTATCAGAGCCTGACCGAGGAGAATATTGCCGCGTTGGGGTATCCAAAGCCCGACATTGTGCTTACTGAACCGGCAGGGTAATTATCTGTCTCACTTTTTGGAGGTGCTGTGTGACTGATCCATGGGAAAAAATTTAATGAACTTTATAGAGCGAAATACATCCGCGGCGCAAAATGATATTTTATGCCGCGGATGTATTTTTTGTGCGCACAAACCTGCATAAATACCTGGTTTGCAGGGAATCCTAGTCAGAGATAAATAATTATCAGAAAAATTTAGCACTCACCTATTGACAGTGCTAACAATATGTGTTATATTACATCTAGAACAAGGAAACAGATGGTTTCCGCAAAGAAAAGGAGAGATGACTTATGTTGACACGTAATTATGGAGTACCTGCTATTTTTGGAGAGGACCTGTTTGACGAGTGGATGGGAGGAGCGCTTTCCGGTTTTGCAGATTTGAACAGACAGCTGTATGGAAAGAATACAAAGAGCATGATGAAAACCGACGTAAAGGAGATCGAGGGCGGCTATCAGGTGGCAGTGGAAATGCCCGGCTTCGACAAGAACGATATATCGGTGGAGCTGGATAAGGGCTACCTGACCATCACCGCATCCAAGGATATGAACCAGGATGAGCAGGATGAAAACGGCAAGTATATCCGCAGGGAGCGTTATTCCGGGACCATGCAGAGAAGTTTCTACGTGGGAGAGAACGTACAGCAGGAGGATATCAAGGCAAGGTATGAAAACGGCGTCTTAAAGCTGGAGGTCCCCAAGGAGGACACACAGAGGATCCAGCAGAGCAAATATATTGCCATTGAGGGATAAGCAAAAGGAGCGGAAAGCGCGAAGCAAGACTTTGCGAATGGCGCGTGTAAGATGTAGCTGCTGCAGGAGCTGCCGGTGTTCAGTGAATGAGCCGGCGGCTCTTTTTGCGGTTCGCCAGGCATATGCGTGGTCTGGCCGGTGCAGGTCCGCAAGGCGCCCTGATTGCTCAAAATCGGCAAAAAAGTTTTTATCAATATGGCAAATTTAGAAATTACTATGCATAAGACAAAATTTGTCTATGATTAAAAAACCGATTAAAAAACCGGAATGATTTCGGGATTGTGTAAAAGGGGATGTTGAAGTATAATCAGACGTAGAGCAGTTAAAAATGCGGCTGATGCTGTGTGTCCGGAAGGCACCGGGAGGTAAGCCTGGGGGAGAAAGGAAAGGTATGGATAAGAACAAATTTGCATTGACGCCGCCTATGGGGTGGAACAGCTATGATTACTATGACACTACGGTAAATGAAGAACGTGTCAGGGCCAACGCGGACTATATGGCGGCAAACTTAAAGGAGTACGGCTGGCAGTATGTGGTGATCGATATTGAGTGGTTTGCCCACGGCGCGGGAAGCCGGAGGGACAAGTATCAGTACATACCCTTTAACGATCTGGAGATGGACGAGTACGGCAGGCTGCTGCCCGATCCGGAGAGATTTCCATCTTCCGTGGGAGGAGCGGGCTTTCAGCCGCTGGCGGAATACATTCACTCTCTGGGTTTGAAGTTCGGCATCCATATCATGCGTGGAATCCCCAGAATTGCAGCATATAAGCATATGCCTGTGAAGGGGACGGAGACGACGGCTGCCGAGATCGCCAACCCTTCTTCCATATGCGGCTGGAATCCGGATATGTACGGCGTCAGGGATATGCCGGAGGGGCAGGCTTATTATGATTCCATTCTGGAGCTGTATGCACAGTGGGGTGTGGATTTCATCAAATGCGACGACATCTGCAATACAAATATATATCCCCATAACCCCTATTCGGCGCGTCATGAGATAGAGATGCTGGCAAAGGCGATCCTAAGATGCGGGCGGGAAATCGTGCTTTCCCTGTCTCCCGGCCCTGCGCTGATCGAGCAGGCATGGCATTATGAAACTTACGCCAATATGTGGCGCATCACGGATGATTTCTGGGATGACTGGAAGCTGTTAAAGGATATGTTCCACCGCTGCGAGCTCTGGCAGAATCACGTATCGGAAGGGTGCTTCCCGGATTGCGATATGCTGCCCTTAGGGTTTCTTGGCAAGGGCTTTGGTCAGGAGCGCACTACCAATTTCACCACTGACGAAGCGCGTACCATGATGACGCTGTGGTGCCTGTTCGGTTCTCCACTGATGATAGGGGCGGAGCTGACTAAGCTGGACAGCGATACGCTGGCCCTGCTGACCAATAAAAGGGTGCTTGCCATGCTGACTCCCAAATGCAGGCCCAGGCAGCTTTGCCTGGATGAGGGGAAAGCGATCTGGAAAGCGGTAAATGAGGAGACCGGAGCAACGTATGTGGCTCTGTTTAATTTGAGCGAGGAAGAAGCGGAATTGTCCGTTGATCTGGCTGACGCAGGATTCTCAGCGGATGCAGGGGCGGAACCCACAGGGCTCACAGAGCTCAAAGAACTCTGGACAGGAGAGGGCGCTGCCGTCTCTGAGGGAATACTGAAGGTAAAGCTGCCCGCCCATGCCTGTGCAGTGTACGGGAACCTGTGAGGGAAACGTCCCCTGAAATTGCAAAAGGCAGTATAAGGCAGTATAAAAACAGCATAGAACAGCATAAGAACAGGAGTCGGAGATAGAAGCCCGACTCCTGTTTGATGTGTGGGTTCGGATGTTAGTAGCGGGTTCAGCCCAGGGAGCAGGTCAGAACCGTAACGCTGTAGGCTTTTAGCTTAAGCGACAGACTGTTTGGGCCCGCGTCGGGCAGGGATAAGTCCTCATCCACAGGGTATACTTTCCGGGGAGCGGCGTGGGAGTTTACATCCTTAAGCCCGGCGGAAAGAGATTGCAGGCGGCAGGCCAGAACCGGACGGTCGGTCTGCAGACATATATCCAGCGGCTTGTCATCCAGATTCACCAGCTTCACATAAAGAGTTTTTCCGTCATCGGACAAGGTGGAGGAGCTGTGAAGGGCTCCCCCAGCCAGTCGGGCGGGCTCCGATAGAGGAGTCCGTCTGTCTCCTTCCTCCGGGACCGTGTCTGCCAGTGGAGTCCGTCTGTCTCCTTCCTCCGGGACCATTTCAGTCAGCGGAGCCAGATTGTTTCCTTCCTCTGGGACAGTCTCCACCAGAGAGGTTCCCAGATGGCAGGCAAACAGCTTCTGCACATAATAGCTGGGGGTGCCGTAAACGCTTTCATTGTCGAACCAGATCAGGTCCGGCTGCCACTGCTGATGCCCTGTGCGTCCCAGCAGAGGAGCGTAGCAGGACATGACCACGTGGTCTGCATTCCGTTCAAGACCCGTGAGAAAGGCAGCCTCGCACAGGGCCGCATACCAGTTGCACACACGCTTGTCAGTGTCCTCATGGGTGTGGGCGGCATACTCCCCGGCGAACACCTTGGGCAGGCTCCGGTCGTAACCGTCGTAGCGGTGTATATTTTCCAGAAACCATTCCGGGGATTTGTAAAAATGTTCATCTACCGCATAGGCTTTGTCTTTGTTGGTCTGCATCCAGCGATAGGCGGTATCAAAATCCTCTCCCTCAGAGGTCCATCCTGCGCAGGTGATCAGCCTGATCTCAGGATGCCTTTCCGACAGTACCTTTTGAAAGGCTTCGTAACGCTGGAAATACACCTCGCCCCACTGCTCGTTGCCAATGCCGATGTACTCCAGCTTAAAGGGGGCAGGATGCCCCATTTCCGCCCGTTTCCGGCCCCATTCACTGTCTGCCGGGCCGTTTGCAAATTCAATCAGATCAAGAATATCCTGGATCCACCTGTCAAGCTTGTCCATATCCGCCAGCAGGGCCTCATGCCATTGACAGGTCATTCCCACATTCATAACGGGAACCGGTTTTGCGCCCAGATCCTCGCAGAGACAGAAGTATTCATAATAGCCCAGGCCGTAGGACTGAAAATAGTCCGGGGAGGACTGACCCTTAAGCTGGTATTCCTCCATCTGCCAGCGGTTCCAGTTGGTGCGGCGCTCCGCAAGGGGGCCGATGGTATCCTTCCAGCAGTACATATTTTCAAAGCTGCGCCCCTCCACGATGCAGCCGCCGGGGAAACGCATAAAAGCCGGATGAAGCGCCTGCAGCATCTCAGCTATATCCCGACGCATCCCGTTCTCACGGCCGAGAAAGGTGTCCGTTGGAAAAAGGGAGATAAGCTCCAGATCTACAGCGCCTTCCGATTCCAGAAGGATTTCGGGATATACCCGGCTGTGGTCTCCTGTGGCGGTAAGGGTCAGACTGTATTTCGCCCAGCCATGTCCTGCCCTCACCAGAGAGAAGGTCTTGCTTCCGTAAAGGTTTCCGGCCTTGTCCGAGAATCTGACAGTCAGCTTCAGGGGCATTGTATTTCTGGCATAGCAGGAAAAGCGGAAGGTCTGACCCTCCCGAACTGCCAGCCCTTCCCCGCAGAAGCCTAAGTTGCGGATGCCGGTCCCGGCAATGCCGGACAGATGAGCGTAATTTTTGTGGACTTTACTTAAAGGAAAGCGGCTTCCTATGGAAAACCTGCAGTCTCCCACAGCCTCCCAGCACATGGTCCGTATGTCGGGAGCATCCGCGGGCCTTTCGGCGGGATCAACCTCCCGCTCATAATATTCAAAGGAGCGGTTGGCAATCAGCTCTCCGTACAGACCTCCGTCGCCTCCGTAGTTGATGTCCTCAAAAAAGATGCCGTAGAGCATGGGACTTACGGTATTCAGCACGTTGGATGTATTTATGGTGATGTTTGTCATGGGAGACTCCTTTCTGTGTCGATTTAAATTTACGGGTCAAACCTTTTCATAGGCAAGCCGCGGATTGTTGTTATTCTTCAAAATGCTCCAGTGAATAGGCAGGGTATGCCTTTGTCCAATGGTAGGGCTGCAGTTCGCCTAAGGTAACAAACAATAGAGAATCATCCTCCGCGGTAACAGCCACCTGCACGGCTTCGCCCCAGAAGCGCAGGCGTTCCTGGCATATTCCGCAGGGTGAAAGAACTTTAAAGGGAGCGTTTTCATTCTCCCGAACCAGACACATACAATGCGTGACCTTCTCATTGTATTTATGAGCCTCTAATATTGCCCCCGTTTCGATGCACAAAATGGCGGAAGCATTAGCTGTGTCAATACTGACGCTTGTAAAATAATGTCCGTTTGCTGTATGTACTACGCCTGCGCCGCCCCACCCGGTGGGATAGCGGCGCTCAATCAGTGCTGCAGCCTGGCGGTACAGCTCTTTTTCGATGGCAGGGTCTCTTTTTATGGATTCAGGGCGGCCGATAAGTCTGGTCATATGGCACCTCCTTTCTAAACAAGCTGTCCCCATTATACCAGAAAAGTCCCCAAAAGCAACAGACCATAAAAGTTGCATAAAGCGGCTGAAATAAAATTCTTGCTTCTTGTGATAGAGAAATGATTGTGGTATAATTTTATCAAGTGCAAAGACAGGAGGGGTAGGATGGATATAAATAAGTTCACCGATATGAAAAGATTTGAGGACATTATGGAAAACTGGGCGGCGGCTACAGGGCTTGCAACAGTTGCCGTGGGAGCGGACGGGAAGTATATTTCCCAGTGCTACAACTTTACGGATTTTTGTATCAAGCTGACCAGAGGAAGCAGCGAGGGCTGCGCCAGATGTGAGAAGTGCGACAGAGAAGGCCAGGGGGTGTATCATTGTCACGCGGGCCTGATCGACTTCGGTATTCCGCTTGAGATCGAGGGACAGAAGGTGGGCTCCGTCATCGGCGGACAGGTATTGCCTGCAGAGCCTGATGAGGAGAAGTTCCGCAGGGTGGCGCGGGAGATCGGCGTCAATGAGGATCAGTACATAGAGGCGCTGCACAAGGTGAACGTGCGGACAGAGAAGGCAATCAATGCTTCCGCCAGGCTGCTGGGGGAGACTCTGAATAATTTTATCAACGCAGAGTATGCCAAGATGAAAAACAAGGTGGTACGGGAAAAGCTGACGAAGGGTGTGGAGGAGACCCATAACCTGGTGGAGCAGATCACCACCATGACCACAGAACTCAAGGAACTGCAGAATAAGCAGAGGATGCTGGCCCTGAATGCCAGCATAGAGGCTGCAAGGGCAGGCAGCGCGGGAGACGGCTTTGCCGTGGTGGCAAAGGAGGTGGGCAAGCTGTCCGGCCGCAGCAGCGTGGTGAACAAGGAGATCGAAGAAATCGTGAAGAATATAAGCGCCGCTGTGGAGGCAATGCGGGAGTAAACGATAGAATTCACGCCTCGCGAAATTCTGTTGTCATGAAAATGCGAGGGCCGCATCTGTATGCGGCCCTCATCCCAAAGCGGAAATCCTGTATATTCAATCATTTTTCGGGATCACCCTTCAACCTTCGGCAGGCCGGCAAATCCCTTTTCAAGGTCTGCATCTGTGGGAATATGATCCGTCATTTCTCCGTTGTTATATTTCTCGTATGCTACCATATCAAAATAGCCGGTGCCGGTAAGACCGAACAGGATGGTTTTCTCCTCGCCGGTCTCCTTACATTTCATTGCCTCGTCGATGGCGACTCTGATTGCGTGAGCGCTTTCCGGTGCAGGCAGGATGCCCTCCACTCTTGCAAATTGCTGTGCTGCGGCAAATACGGAGGTCTGTTCTACGCTTCTTGCCTCCATCAGGCCGTCGTCATACAGCTGGGAGAGGGTGCTGCTCATACCGTGATAGCGAAGTCCCCCTGCATGATTTGCGGAAGGGATGAAGCCGCTTCCCAAGGTGTACATCTTAGCCAGGGGGCAGACTCTTCCGGTGTCGCAGAAATCATAGGCGTAACGTCCTCTGGTAAAGCTGGGGCAGGATGCAGGCTCTACAGCGATAAATTTGTAGTCCCTCTCGCCCCGGAGCTTTTCGCCCATAAAGGGAGAGATCAGGCCGCCCAGGTTGGAGCCGCCGCCCGCACAGCCGATGATCATGTCCGGTACGATCTCATATTTATCCAGGGCGGCCTTTGCTTCCAGACCGATGACCGACTGGTGCAGCAGCACCTGATTCAGCACGCTTCCTAAGACATAGCGGTATCCTTCCGCGCTGGTTGCTGCTTCCACGGCTTCGGAGATCGCGCAGCCCAGGCTTCCGGTAGTGCCGGGATGCTCCGCCAGGATCTTCCTGCCCACTTCCGTGGTCTCGGAGGGAGAAGGCGTCACACTGGCGCCGTAGGTGCGCATCACTTCTCTGCGAAAGGGCTTTTGCTCATAAGATACCTTTACCATGAAAACCTTGCAATCCAGATCAAAATAAGAACAGGCCATGGAGAGAGCAGTGCCCCACTGTCCGGCGCCGGTCTCTGTGGTGACGCCCTTAAGTCCCTGCTTTTTGGCATAATAAGCCTGTGCGATGGCGGAGTTCAGCTTATGGCTTCCGCTGGTGTTATTTCCTTCAAATTTGTAATAGATCTTCGCCGGGGTCTGCAGCTTCTTTTCCAGACAGTAGGCCCGGACCAGGGGCGAGGGGCGGTACATTTTGTAGAAATCAAGGATCTCCTGAGGAATATCAATGTAAGGATCGTGGTCGTCCAGCTCCTGTCGGACCAGTTCCTCGCAGAATACGGCGCCAAGCTCCCCTGCGGTCATGGGCTGCAGAGTGGCGGGATTTAAGAGCGGCGCAGGCTTTGTTTTCATATCTGCCCGCACATTGTACCACTGAGTGGGCATTTCTTTTTCTTCAAGATAAATTTTATAAGGAACCTCTTTTTTGCTCATAGTGACCTCTTTTCTTCATTTTTGAAACAAGTTTATCAGTGCAGAGTGGCAAAGTCAAGAATATTGCAAATATATTAATGTAAATGAAGAAAATTTATGATATAATAGTCGCAAAGAAAAAACAAGCGACGCGAAGCGTCATTTGTTTTTTCTGCGACATTAACGAGAAAGCCGCCTGCGTCAGCAGGCAGAGAAGCGCGTCAGCGCGGGCTTTCGAGTTTCCAGGGTTCCACAGGCTTGTGAGCATAAATGGAGGGCGGCAGCATGAACAAATATTATCTTGCAATCGACATAGGAGCGTCCAGCGGACGGCACATTCTGGGGACCCTGCAGGACGGCAGGATGAAGCTGGAGGAGATCCACCGGTTTCCCAACGGAATGAAGGAGCAGGACGGCGAGAGCGTCTGGGATGTGGACGAACTGTTTGCACAGATCAAGGCAGGCATGAAAAAGTGCAGGGAAATGGGGAAGATTCCGGTCAGCGTAGGCGTGGACACCTGGGGCGTGGATTTTGTCCTGTTGGACGGGGCGGGACGCCGCCTGGGCAATGCCACCGCTTATCGGGACGGGCGCACCAGAGGCATGGACGAGGAAGTCTATAAGATCATCAGCGAGGAGGAGCTGTATGGGAGAACAGGCATCCAGAAGCAGATATTCAACACCATCTACCAGTTGATGGCGTTGAAAAAGCAGCATGGTTCCCGGCTGGAGAGGGCGGAGACCCTCTTGATGATACCGGATTATTTTCACTATCTGCTCTCCGGCACAGCGGTCACGGAATACACTAATGCCACCACGGGGCAGTTGGTGGACCCGGATACAAAGGACTGGGATCTTGATCTGATCCACAGGCTGGGGTATCCGAAGAAGATCTTTCAGAAGATCGTGGCTCCCGGCACTGTCTTAGGGGAGCTGAGGAAGGAAATACAGGAGGAGGTTGGCTTTAACTGTAAGGTGGTAGCCCCCGCCACCCACGACACTGGTTCAGCGGTGGCCGCGGTCCCCACAGACAGCGATTCGCCGTTGTATATCAGCTCCGGCACCTGGTCGCTGATGGGAACGGAACTGGCAGAGGCGGACTGCTCCGCCGTGAGCAGGGAGCATAACCTGACCAACGAGGGAGGCTATGACTACCGTTTCCGCTTTCTGAAAAATATTATGGGACTGTGGATGATCCAATCCGTGAAAAAGGAGATCGGAGAAGATTTAAGCTTCGGAGAGATCTGCGGCCTGGCGGAGAAGTGCAGCATTTCATCCATTGTGGACTGCAATGACGACAGATTCTTAGCTCCCGCAAATATGACGGCCGAGGTGCAGGCGGCGTGCCGGGAATCCGGCCAGCAGGTGCCTGAGGGAATCGGGGAAACGGCCTGCGTTATCTACAACAGCCTGGCAAAATGCTATGCGGAAACCATCAAAGAGATTGGGACAATTACGGGACAGGTCTATGACGGGATACATATTGTAGGCGGGGGAGCTAACGCGGATTATCTGAACCGGCTGACGGCGGCCGAGACGGGAGTGCCCGTTTATGCAGGTCCCACAGAGGCAACGGCTATCGGCAATCTGGCGGTCCAGATGATTTCTGAGGGAGATTTATCGGACTTAAAAGCCGCCCGTGCCTGTGTGCGCCGGTCCTTTGAGATCAGGGAATTTAAATAGGCAGGATTTGAGAAAGAAGTCAGGCAGAGAAAAAAGGCAGATAAAGAAAAAGAGGTTTAGAAAAGGATTAGAAGAAAAATAGAATTTAAGAAAAAGGAGAGACAAAGTATGACAAGATTTGAATCGGCAAAGGAGATCTATGATTCATGGGGCGTGGATGTGGAAAAGGCCATGGAGAAGCTGGCGCTTCTTCCCGTTTCCCTGCACTGCTGGCAGGGAGACGATGTGATCGGGTTCGACCATGACGGCCCGCTGACGGGAGGCATCCAGACCACCGGAGATTATCCCGGAAAGGCGAAAACGCCGGATCAGCTTATGGCGGATATGGATAAGGCATTGAGCCTGATGCCGGGAAAAAAGAAACTGAATCTGCACGCTTCCTATGCGATCTTTGAGCCGGGAGAGTTTGTTGACAGGGATAAGATCGAGCCGAAGCACTTTAAAAAGTGGGTGGAGTTTGCAAAGGAGCGGGGCATGGGAATCGACTTTAATCCCACCTTCTTCTCCCATCCGAAGATGAAGGACGGCCTGACCTTGAGCAGCCCGGATGCGGAGATCAGAAAGTTCTGGATCGACCATGGAAAGGCGTGTATCCGCATTTCCCAGTATTTTGCGGAAGAGACAGGGGTTCCCTGTGTCATGAACATCTGGACGGGGGATGGGTTTAAGGATGTGCCTGCGGACCGTATGGGGCCCAGAATGAGGTATAAGGATTCTATTGAGCAGATACTTTCGGAGCCCTTTGACAGAAGCAAGGTGAAGCCCTGCGTAGAGTCCAAGGTATTCGGTATCGGCGTGGAAGCGTATACTACGGGAAGCGCGGAATTTACCTTAAGCTTTGCCGCTACCCATGAGGGCTGCCTGCCGCTGATGGACAACGGACACTACCATCCCACCGAGGTGGTTTCCGACAAGATCCCGGCGCTGCTCTGTTTCTTCCCGGAGATCGCGCTGCACATCACCCGGCCTATCCGTTGGGACAGTGACCATGTGGTGCTCTTCGATGATGAGACGAAAGAGATGGCGAAGGAGATCGTGCGCTGTGACGCTCTGGAACGGGTCTATATGGCGCTGGATTACTTTGATGCCAGCATCAACAGAGTGTCCGCCTGGGCAATGGGATTCAGAAGCTGGCAGAAGGCGCTTCTGGCTGCGCTGTGTACGCCTAATGAGAGGCTTAAGGAGATCCAGGACAGGGCAGGCTTTACACAGCTGATGGTGGAGCAGGAGGCGGTGAAGCTGCTGCCTTTGGGCGATGTCTGGGAAGAATACTGCAGCCGCCAGGGCGTTCCGGCAGATAAGGATTTCTTTGCGGAGGTGAAGAAGTATGAGGATGAGGTTCTGCTGAAACGAAACGTGTAAAGAAAAATGAGATGAGCCAAGGTCATAACAGAAAAGAGTAATAAAAAGAGTAGCGAAAACAGGAGGGTTCGTACAATGGGCAGTATTACAGACATAAAGGTCATGAAGGATTATATCCGTATGTGCTCCGACGGCGTGGCGCTGGGATGGCACGAGAGGAACGGCGGGAATCTGACTTACCGCATGAAGGAGGAAGAGGTGGAGCAGTGCCGCCCTTTCTTCCGGGAACAGCCGGGAGAGTGGGTACAGATGGGCGTGCAGGCGGACAATCTGAAAAGAGAATATTTTATTTCCACCGGCAGCGGAAAGTATTTGCGAAATGTGGAGCTGGAGCCCCAGAATAATTTCTGTATCGTGGAGATCAACGAGGCGGGGGATTCCTGGCGCATCGTGTGGGGACTGGAAAACGGCGGAAAGCCCACCAGCGAATTCCCCAGCCATTTCATGAATCATTCCGTGAGAAAGCGGGTGACGGATGGCGCAAACAGGGTCATTTATCATGCCCATCCCCCCTATGTGGTTGCGCTGACTTACATTCTGCCCCTGTCTGCGGAAGCTTTTACCAGGCTGCTGTGGAAGAGCGAGACGGAATGCTGCGTGGTGTTCCCAGACGGCGTGGGGGTAGTGCCCTGGATGGTGCCGGGGGGCGCGGACATTGCCAGAGCCACCTGTGCGGAGATGGAGAAGTATGACGCGGCGGTGTGGGCTTTCCACGGACTATTTGTGTCCGGCCCGGATTTTGACACGGCGTTCGGACTGATGCATACCATTGAAAAGGCTTCCCAGATCGCCTGTATCACCCTGGCGGCAAACGGGGGCAGAAAGACACGCCAGTGCATTACTGATGAAAATCTTCGGGACATCGGCAGGGAATTCGGCGTGACCCTGAATGAGGCGATACTGAATTATCGGTCTGATGAGGAATTGTTTGTATAGGGGGTGAGGAAATGCTTGTGGAGACAAACGAGAAGGGAAAGATAGATTCTGAGTTTGAATATGGCTGGTATATGGAGTCTATTGAGCTTCACTGCGATGGCATGGAGGATAAGGCCAGAGAAGTCCTGTGGGGAATGTTCCGGGGAGTGCTGCGCTATGTCACCGGATATCGGTGGCTGGACGAGTGCCCTACGGGAATCGATTTGAAGGGCGTCAATGTCACTGCGGTTGCCCAGCAGAACGAGGCGGGAAAGAACCGTCACGATATCTTGGGAAACTGGGATATCGTATTTACCTTTACGCCCTGTGAGGACAGCAAGGCGAAGGTGACTACCAAAAACACGCTGATAAGTATCCAGAAGAGTATGGAACGGTTCATCAGGACCAGGTATGACCTGAAGGAGCCGGAGGACTTAAGCCTGATCCTGCTGGAGCAGCAGAGAAAGGAATTGATAGAAAAGCATTTTACAGGAACGGCATAATAACAGAAAAAGCAGGAGGTATGGTTATTGAAGAAGAATGAATTATATCTGAATGAATATGCAGAATTGTGCAGGGAGGCTGACAGGCTGGAGCCCCAGATGTTTGAGCGGTATGAGGTGCAGCGGGGGCTCCGTGACAAGAACGGAAACGGCGTCGTCACCGGCCTGACGAATATATCAAGGATCGATTCCTTTAAGATGGTGGACGGGGTGAAAACGCCCTGCGAGGGAAAGCTGTGGTATCGGGGCTATGACTGCATTGAGCTGGTAAAGGGCTTTCGGGGAAAGCACGCCGGGTTTGAGGAGGTGGCCTATCTCCTTTTGTTCGGGCAGCTGCCCAATGCACAGCAGATGAAGGATTTCAGGGATATTCTGGCGTCCAACAGGACCCTCCCCACCAATTTTACCAGAGACGTCATTATGAAGGCTCCCAGCAGCGATATCATGAACTCGCTGACCAGAAGCGTACTGACCCTTGCTTCCTATGACAAGAGCTGCAGCGATACCTCCATTGAAAATGTGCTGCGCCAGTGTATGGCACTGATCGGCGTGTTTCCCATGCTGGCGGTGTACGGGTATCACGCTTATAATCACTATCAGAACGACGAGAGTATGTACATACACCGTCCCTCCCGCAGGCTGTCCACGGCGGAGAACCTTCTGATGATGCTCCGCCCCGATAAAAAATATACGGAGCTGGAGGCAAAGGTGCTGGATATTGCGCTGGTGCTGCATATGGAGCATGGCGGCGGAAACAACTCCACCTTTACCACCCGCGTGGTGACGTCCTCAGGCTCCGACACCTATTCTGTCATTGCGGCGGCCCTTTCCTCCCTGAAAGGGCCCAAGCATGGCGGCGCCAATATCAAGGTGGTGGAGATGATGCGGGATATCGGGGAAAATGTGTCCGACTGGGAGGACGAAGATGCAGTCAGGGCGTATCTGATAAAGATACTGAACCGGGATGCCTTTGACCATAAGGGCCTGATCTACGGTATGGGACACGCGGTGTATTCTCTTTCCGACCCCAGGGCCCAGGTGTTCAAAGGGTTCGTGCAGATGCTGGCGGAGGCGAAAAACCGGAACAGGGATTTTGCCCTGTATTCCATGATCGAGCGCATTGCGCCCCAGGTCATTGCCCAGAAAGCCCATATATATAAGGGCGTCAGTGCGAACGTGGACTTTTACAGCGGCTTTGTGTACAGTATGCTGGAGATCCCGCTGGAGATGTACACCCCCATCTTTGCCATTGCCCGGATCGTGGGCTGGAGCGCTCATAGGATCGAGGAGCTTATCAATATGGATAAGATCATTCGTCCCGCCTATAAGAGCGTTATGGGAGAGCGGGAGTATGTGGCGCTGGAGGACAGATAGCTGTGAGAGGCGTTTCGAGGTCTGTCCGCGGGATCGTCTTTGCGGGTCATTTTACTCCCGGACGTATGACCTGAAGCAGACAGTCAATACTATGTAAATGAGGCTTAAGATCTATATGGGAACAGTACTTGACTATATAAAAGAATACGGGAAATATTCCTTCGGGGAGAAGCCCATGACGGAGGTTGACAGTCTGGCGCTGTGCCAGCTGTCCTACCTGAAGTTTGACGGGATGGTGCCGGATGTGAAGGAGCATCGTCCGTCCGTCACGCTGGAGAGCTTAAAGGAGCATCCGGATTATGAAAAGCTCTTTGCGGACGTGCGTTATGAGGAGGTCAACAGGGCGCTGATCGAGGGAATGCTGGCGGGAAAGAGGTTCCGCGATCTGCAGTTGAACTGCTATGTCAATGAAGTCGAGACAGAGTGTGAGACGCAGTTTTCCGCAGTCACCTATATCTTAAACGACGGGACTGTCTATGTGGCATATCGGGGAACTGACGAGACTATCGTGGGCTGGAAAGAGGATTTCAACATGGCATTCCTCTCGCCGGTGCCGGGACAGGAGTACAGCGTAGGGTATCTGAACGCGGTGGCTGCCGGAATCCGTGGACCCTTTTATCTGGGCGGACACTCCAAGGGCGGAAATCTTGCAGTGTACAGCGCCATGAACTGCAGTCAGGAGATCCAGGACAGGATCTTGAAAATATACAGCATGGACGGGCCGGGATTTCGGCCGGAGGTGCTGGAGGCCTGCCATTACGATAGGATAGCGGACAGGGTGGTGAAGATCCTGCCTCATTCGTCTCTGGTGGGTATGTTGTTTGAGTCGGATATGCGCTTTCAGGTGGTGGAAAGCAAGACCTTCGGACTGATGCAGCACGACCCCTACACCTGGCTGGTGGAGGGGGACCATCTGAAGGAAGTGAAAGATATCTATGAGCGCACACGGGAAATGGACAACACATTGAACACCTGGATCCTATCCTTGAGCGAGGAGCAGCTCAAGATATTTGTGGATACGCTGTTTCAGGTGATATCCGCCTCCCAGGCCGACAATCTCATAGATATGACGGCGGAGTGGAAGCGGAGCATGAACGGGATCATCAGGGCCCTGAAGGAGATAGACGAGGACACGGCAAGGATACTGCGGGCAGTGGTCAAGGCGCTGTTTGACGTCGCTTCACAATCAAGGAAACAAAATAAGCCAGCACATCCTCGCCGGAAAGGGTAGTTCGCTTTGGGTCAAGACGTTCCGGGTGCCACTGGACCCCCAGAATGGGTAAGCTTCCATGGGCAATTGCCTCAGGACAGCCGTCCAGAGGGCAGCGCTGTATGATCGTGAGCCCTGCGCCGGGCCTGCCGATGGACTGGTGATGGGCGCTGTTGACGATCGTCTCCCCGCCGTACAGATGATAAAGCCAGGAGCCTTTTTCTATGACGGTGGGATGATATTGGTCACCGTCATTATATTTGTGAAGCTCTGCAGTGGGCAGGTCCTGGATGACAGTCCCGCCCAGCCCAACGTTTATGACCTGCATACCCTTGCAGATGCCGAGGATGGGCTTCCTGTTCCTGATACACAGATCGAAAGCCTGGAATTGCAGCACATCCAGTTCTGTATCAATATTGTGGGAAGCCCGGTTCCTTTCACCGAAGAACGCGGGGGTGACGTCGCCGCCGCCGGGGAGGATCAGGGCGTCGCAGCCCGCAATTTCTCCTGAATTTAAAGTGACGAGCGGCTCCATTCCGCTGTCAGCCACATAGCGAACATAGTTTTCCGTGGCTGTTTTTTTCCCTGCGATTGCAATTTTCATGATCGAACCTCTTATAGGAACTGTTTTATCAGTATATGTTGTGGGGCGTGGAAAAATCTGTTATACTTGAAAAAAATCTTCCGGAAATCGGAGGCCTTTATTTTATGAAAAGCAGGAAAATAAAACAGGAAAGCACAGTGCTGCTGCTGGCTTTTTTGCTGCCGGTGGTGGTTATGCTCATGCTTTTTATCGTAAACGGGATCTATCCCTTCGGAGGCAGGAGCTTCCTGACCGGAGATCTGTACCACCAGTATATGCCCTTTTTCAGCGAACTCCTGCACAAGATAAGAGGGGGAGAAAGCCTGGATTTTTCCTTTCATGTGGGAATCGGCTCTAATTTTCTTGCCCTCTTTGTCTATTACCTTGCCAGTCCCTTTCATATTCCGGCGCTGCTTGTGGGGGAGGGGCATCTGGTGGAGTTCATCAGTTATCTCGTGGTCTTTAAGACCGGGCTGTGCGGTCTGACCGCCTGTTACTATTTTCAGAAGCACTTTGAGACAAAAGACGGCGCGGTGCTGCTGTTTTCCATGTTTTACAGCTTCTCCGGATTTATGGCGGCGTATAATTACAACATCATGTGGCTGGACTGCATCTGGCTGCTGCCCCTGATCCTGCTGGGTCTGGAGCGGCTGGTAAGGAAAGGAAAATGCGTGCTGTACTGTCTGACGCTGGCATTCTCCATCTTTACTAATTTTTATCTGTCCATCATGATCTGTATTTTCCTGGTGCTGTATTTTGCAGTGCTGCTTGTGACGGAGCGGAAAAATCGTCTGCGCAGTGTGGGACGCTTTGCGCTGTTTTCCTTGCTGGCGGGGGGAATGGCGGCAATCCTGCTGTTTCCGGAGGTCTGTGCCATCTTGCGGACTGACTTTGGGGAGACGGTGTTTCCCAAGGAGGCAGAGTCCTATTTCTCTGTGCTGGATATGCTGGCCAGGCATTGTATCTGCGTCTACACGGAGCGGGGGCTGGATCATTGGCCCAACATCTACTGTGGCAGCATGGTGCTGATGCTGATCCCCATGTATTTGATGAACCGGCGGATCTCCATTCGGGAAAAGTTCTGCCGGCTGGCGCTGGCAGGCTTTATGCTGCTCAGCTTTTCCACCAATATATTGAATTTCATCTGGCATGGCCTGAACTATCCCGATTCCCTTCCCGCCAGACAGTCCTTTATGTATGTGTTTCTGGTGCTGACTATGTGCTACGAGGCGTATCACCGCCTGCAGGAGACGGAGGCGCAGCAGATCTTATACGGTTATCTCTGTGCGGTGGGATTTCTGCTTTTCTGCGAAAAATTTGTTGACCACGAGGACTTTGAACTTGGGGTAAAGCTTCTGACCCTGCTGTTTGTCACCATGTATGCAGTGCTGCTGTACCTGTATCGGACGAAACGGAAGGAAACGGTGAGGCTGGGAGTGGCGGCTGCAGCTCTGGCGCTGGTGCTGGCAGAATGCGGCGTCAATACCTGGGATACCAGTATCGGGACCACGGACCGGGCTGCCTATCTGGATCAACAGGAGGATTACAGGGCGTTGTATGAGCTGACCGAAGAGAGGACAGAGGGCTTTTACCGGGTGGAAAAGTTTACCCGGAAAACAAAGAACGACGCTGCGCTTACCGGGTATCCTTCCGCCAGCGTGTTTTCCTCCACCATGAATTCGGATGTGATGGATCTGTATAAGCGGCTGGGGATGCGTCACAGCAAGGTATATTACGGCTTTGACGGCGCTACGGGGCTTACCTCTGCGCTGCTGAACGTAAGCTATATGTTTGGAGAGTCGGAGACTTACGAATGCGGCCTGTATACCAAGCTTGCACAGAGCGGCGATATTTTTCTCTATGAGTGCAATGAGACCCTTCCCTTTGGCTATGTGGCGCCTGTGGGGTTTGATATACCGGAAGGATACGAGAATCAGGCCATGAATCTTCAGAATCGGATAGTGCAGGAGCTTGGAGTATCCGGACAGCTGTTTCGTAAAGCGGAAAAGTCTGAGAAGGGTGACGACATAGGCTTTACGCCCAAGGAGGGCGGCGTCTATTACGCGCTGGTGACTGCCTCCGGAACCGGTAAGATCCGGTGTGTGGGCGGCAGCAGGGACGAGGAGACTTTCGGGGATCTGAAAAGAGGATGTATCCTGTACCTTGGATATTTGGAGAAGGGCCAGACCATTACCCTGACAAACGGGGATGAAAAGGATGAAACCCCTGAAATTTCCGCAGATATTTACCGGATGGATGAAGAGGTGTTACGTCAGGCGCTGGCTGTGCTTTCGGAGAACCATCTGGAAAATGTGGCCTGGGAGAGCGATCATATCTCCGGCCGGATCGACCTGGAGAAGTCGGGGCGGCTGATCCTGTCGGTGCCTTATGAGGATGGCTGGACAGTGAGGATAAACGGTGAAGAGGTGAAGGGAGAGCTGTTTGGCGGCTGTCTCATGGCCTTTGACCTGGAGCCCGGAGTTTATGAACTTGAAATGACATATCGTCCGGTGGGGGCTGTGGCGGGGATCATTGTCACGGTGGTGAGTATTGCCGTGTTTGCAGGAGTGATGGTGTTGGGGAAGGTGAAGCGGCGGAAAGCCGTATAAACAGAATATTGAAGAAGATAAGGCGGAGGTGTGAATTATGAAATATGATGTGATCATTGTGGGGGCAGGCCCCGGAGGAATCTTTTCCGCATATGAGCTGATGAAGCTTGCCCCTAAGCTCAAGGTGGGGGTATTTGAGGCGGGACATTCCCTGGAAAAGCGTCATTGTCCCATTGACGGGGAGAAGGTGAAAAGCTGCGTGGGCTGTAAGTCCTGCTCCATTATGAGCGGCTTCGGGGGCGCCGGGGCATTCTCCGACGGGAAATATAATATCACCAATGACTTCGGAGGCACCCTGTATGAGTATATCGGGAAAAAGGAAGCCATCGAGCTCATGAAGTATGTGGACGGCATCAACATGGAGTACGGCGGCGAGGGAACGAAGATGTATACCACTGCCGGAACCCATTTCAAGAAGCTGTGTCTGCAGAACAAGCTGAATCTGCTGGACGCTTCCGTCCGCCATCTGGGCACGGACATCAACTTTGTGGTGCTGGAAAACCTGTATGGGAGCATGAAGGACAGGATAGATTTCTATTTTGATACGCCGGTGGACAGGATAGAACTGGCGGAGAACGGCTACAGGGTATTCTGCGGCAGTGATTCCTATGAGTGTGAGAAATGTATTGTTTCCGTGGGGCGCAGCGGCAGCAAGTGGATGGAGAAGGTGTGCAGGGAGTTGGAGATCCCCACAAAGTCAAACCGGGTGGACATAGGCGTGCGGGTGGAGCTTCCGGCAGTGATCTTCTCCCACCTGACGGACGAACTGTATGAGAGCAAGATCGTGTACCGCACGGAGAAATTTGAGGACAATGTGCGCACCTTCTGCATGAACCCATACGGCATTGTGGTAAACGAGAATACAAACGGCATTGTCACCGTAAACGGACACAGCTATGAGGATGTGGAGAAGCGGACGGAGAACACAAACTTCGCCCTTCTGGTGGCAAAGCATTTTTCGGAGCCTTTTAAGGACAGCAACGGCTACGGAGAGAGCATTGCCAGACTTTCCAATATGCTGGGAGGCGGCGTGATCGTGCAGCGGTTCGGGGATCTGGTGAGAGGCAGAAGGAGCAATTCCAAGCGTATTGAGGAAGGGCTGGTGCAGCCTACCCTGGCGGCCACCCCCGGAGATTTGAGCCTTGTGCTGCCGAAACGTATCCTGGACGGCATTATCGAAATGATCTACGCCCTGGACAAGATAGCTCCCGGCACTGCCAATGACGACACCCTGCTGTATGGCGTGGAGGTGAAATTTTACAATATGGAAGTGGAGATCGACGGGAATCTGGAGAGCTGCCACAAGGGGCTTTATATGATCGGGGACGGCAGCGGCGTCACCCACTCCCTGTCCCATGCTTCCGCCAGCGGCGTGTATGTGGCAAGGCAGTGCGCACGGAATGAAGATTAAGAAAATCTAAGTCATTCCGGAGTGAGTGATTATATGATAGAAGGAGGAAGATATGCGTACAGAGGACTTTGTATTGACGGTAAAGGGCGGGGAACTGCTGCTTCGGAATCCCCGGAGGGAGGATGCGGAGATGATGCTTGCATACTTTAAAAAGGTCTGTGGGGAGACCCTGTATCTTGTGAAGGAGCCGGAGGAGATCACCCTGACCATAGAAGAGGAAGAGGGGTTTATACAGCGGCAGAATGATTCGGAAAACAGTGTTATGCTGCTGGGATTTTTAAACGGGAAATATGTGGGGAACTGTTCCCTCATGGGAAACGGGCCCCGTAGATACCGGCACCGGGTAGGGGTGGGCATTGCTCTTTTACAGGAATTTACCGGGCTTGGCATCGGACGGGCAATGATAGATACACTGCTGAAGATTGCCGGGGAGAAAGGCTTTGAACAGGCGGAGCTGGAGGTGGTGGCGGACAATAAGAGGGCGCTGCGGCTCTACAAGGATATGGGCTTTGAAATCTATGGCACCCTGCCGGACAATATGAAATATCAGGACGGCACCTATGCGGATGCATACTGGATGATGAAGAAGCTCTAAGTCATTCCGGGAAGAATCCGCAGGCGGATTCTTCCGGCCCTGTGGCGGTTCATTGATTGTTTGTGCAGGCATGACTGTGTAGAAAAGAGAGGATGAGAGATCATATGAAGAAGAAAAAGGTTTGCTTGCTCACAGTGATCGTACTTGCAGTTCTGCTGGGTATATATGGGCTCTGCACCTATATTTCCTTCCGTGGCAGGGGCCTGGAGCAGGGACTTGTGGGCCAGGTCCCGGAGGACGCATATCCTGCCTGGGATAGTTGGAACAGCAGTCAGAAGGTTTCCGAACTGGAGCGTGAGACTGTCCCTTTCCAAAGTATATCTGATTGAGCGGGCAAATCATTATCAGATACGCTTTCGGATCGGCTGCAGGATACCTTTTATACATCCGAAGCTGCTGGAGGATACCCGTTGGATCGTGGAGGATTCTGCAGGCAGCAGTTATACCTCTGATATGGTGATCTATGAGGAGCAGGTCGCAGGACGGAACTGTATCAACGTGACCCTGATATTGGACGGGGAAGAATATGCGAAGCTGGCGGGAAAAGAGCTGTATATCACAGCTGCCTGCGCTGAAGAAGGAAAAGAGTAGGCAGACAGGGAAAGCAGCTATGCTTACCTGGAGGCAGAAATAAGCTGTGAATGAGTTGGCTGCAAAAATAGGTAATGAATGCGGGTAAGGAAAAGGAGGCTGTGAAAGAAGTTATGAAAGAAGCAGCAGAAAATGGAATGGAGATAAAGGAGATTCGCGAAGCCGGGCGGAAGCGGGAGCAGATTTTCTTTGGGGCGATGGAAAGCGGGAATCCAAGAGGGTTTCTGTGCCTGAAAGAGACAGGAAGGAGAACTGAATGACAGATATTAAAACAGTATCAAAACTAGTTACCCCTATTGCACAGAAATATGGTGCGGACAGAGTGGCATTGTTTGGCTCCAGAGCAAAAAAAACTGAAAACGAGACGAGTGACTATGATTTTGTAATTTCAAGAGGGAATATTCAAACATTGTTTCAATTGGCATCATTTATTGATGATCTTGAGAAGGCATTTGGCGGGAACGTAGATGTAATTACAGATACATCAAATGATGTTGGATTTCTTGAACAGATAAAAAAGGATGAGGTCGTTGTCTATGAAGCAGAGAGATAAATCAATACTGGCAAAAATAATGGGATATTGTCTGGAAATTAGAGATACACATGAGTATTTTAAACAGGATAAGGCCCTTTTTATAAATGAAAGTTGCGGTTTTATATATAGAAATTCTATTACCATGCCAATATTACAAATTGGAGAGCTTGCTAAAATGTTATCCGAGGAATTTTTGGACGAATATACAGAGATACCATGGAAAATGATTACGCGGATGAGGGATATTGTCGCACACCATTATGGAAGTTTGGACTATGAGATTGTATGGAATACGTCAGTGTCGGATATTCCAAATTTATTTCAGGAAATAGAAAAAATATTGAAAAATTGAATTATAGGCAGCTAATAAATCTTGGGCAGAGACAGGAAGGAGAACCGATGCGCGGCGAGAAGGAAATACTTGACCTGATTCTGGAGATCGGGGAACGGGACGAGAGAATCAGAGGGGCTTACATGAACGGCTCCCGAACCAACCCCAACGTCCCCAGGGATATTTTTCAGGATTATGATGTGGTCTATGTGGTGCGGGAGACGGAGAGCTTTATAGAGGATAAAAGCTGGATCCGGCGGTTCGGGGAGATACTGTATATGCAGCTGCCCGATGAATGCCCGGACGAGGGGACGGATATTTCCAAAAGCTATGGATGGCTGGTACAGTTCGCGGACGGGGTCAGGATAGACCTGCACGTGGAGACAGTGGAAAAGACCCTGGCGGACGGATTTCAGGATTCTCTGACAGTGATTCTGATGGACAAGGATAAACGCTTTCCCAAATTACCGGAATCCAATGACAGCGGCTATCATGTCAGAAAGCCCGACGGGCAAAGGTATGTCTGCGTGTGCAATGAATTCTGGTGGTGCCTGAACAATGTGGCAAAGGGCCTGTGGCGTGAGGAGATGCCCTACGTCCAGGATATGGTGAATTTTCATGTGCGGAAGCAGCTGGAGACAATGCTGTCCTGGAAGGTGGGGATACTGACCGATTTCAGCGTCAGCGTGGGAAAAGCCGGAAAGTATATGTATCGGTGGCTGGATAGAAAGGAGTGGGAGACCTATCTTTCCACCTGGTTTTCCGCTGACTTAAGTGAAGCCTGGGAGGCGGTTTTCAGAATGTGCGATCTTTTCCGGCAGACTGCGGAGTATGTGGGCAGAGAGCTTGGATACGATTATAATGCGTCGGAAGGAGATAACAGCCGCGGCTGGCTGGAGCGTGTCCGCAGCCTGCCGAAAATCAGTCTGAAGGACGATTTGGATATTTTGTGGTAAAATTGCCTTGGAAATTTGCGTAAGGGGGTTGTCCGATGATTGACAACAAGAAGGAACAAGAGAGAGAAGAACTTCACCGTACCATATGGAATATGGCGAATGAACTTAGAGGAAGCGTAGATGGCTGGGATTTCAAGCAGTATGTGTTAGGTATGCTGTTTTATAGATATATTTCTGAGAATTTTGCCAGATATGTAAATGCGGGAGAGATCGAGGCAGGGAATGCCGATTTTGATTATGCTGGTCTTTCTGATGGTGACGCAGAGCCTGCAAGAGAGGAATTGGTTGATACAAAAGGGTATTTTATCTTGCCCAGCGAGTTGTTCTGCAATGTGAGGAAGAACGCGCCGCAGGACGAGAATTTGAACGAAACGCTTGAAAAGGTGTTCCGAAATATAGAAGGCTCTGCACAGGGACATGACAGTGAAGATGACCTAAAAGGTCTGTTTGATGACCTTGATGTAAACAGTAATAAGCTTGGCGGAACGGTAGAAAAGAGAAATGCGAAGCTGGTGAAACTCCTGAATGGCGTTGCAGAAATGAAATTAGGCGATTATCAGGACAATACGATCGATGCCTTTGGTGATGCTTATGAATATTTGATGGGTATGTATGCATCTAATGCCGGAAAGAGCGGCGGAGAGTATTATACACCGCAGGAAGTATCTGAACTTTTGACAAAAATCACGGTGCTTGGAAAGAGAAATGTAAATAAGGTGTACGATCCTGCGTGTGGCAGTGGGTCTCTGCTCCTTAAGTTTGCGAAGGTTTTAGGAAAAGAGAATGTCCGGCAGGGCTTTTTCGGACAGGAAATCAATATTACTACATATAATCTGTGCCGTATCAATATGTTTCTGCATGATATTGGCTATGAGAAGTTCAGCATTGGACACGGAGATACGTTGACAGAGCCTCTGCACTGGGACGATGAGCCTTTTGAGGCAATTGTGTCTAATCCGCCGTACTCGATCAAGTGGGAGGGAGACGATGATCCTATCCTTATCAATGATGAAAGATTTTCTCCTGCAGGTGTGCTGGCGCCGAAGTCGAAGGCTGATTTGGCATTTATTATGCATTCGTTATCATGGCTTGCGACGAATGGCGTGGCAGCTATCGTATGTTTTCCGGGTGTTATGTATCGGGGCGGGGCCGAACAGAAAATTCGTAAATACTTGATAGATAATAACTATGTAGAGTGTATTATTCAGTTGCCGGGCAATCTGTTTTTCGGTACAAGTATTGCAACCTGTATCATGGTTTTGAAAAAGAGCAAAGCAGAAAATAATACATTGTTTATTGATGCATCGAAAGAGTGCGTAAAGGTTACGAATAACAATAAGCTCACAGGTGAGAATATAGAGAATATTCTTGCTGCTTATGAGGCGAGGGAAGATAAAGAGTATTATGCAGCAGTAGTTGCAAATGACAGGATTGCTGAAAATGATTATAACCTTTCCGTTTCCTCTTATGTGCAGCAGGAAGATACAAGAGAGAAAATAGACATTAAGGTATTGAATGCCGAGATCGAACAGATCGTAGCGAGAGAACAGGTGTTAAGAGAGGAAATTGATAAGATTATTGCGGAAATTGAGGGAGATGTATGAACGAACGGTATCTTGAGGCAGTTAAGGTTATTAAAATGGCAATATTAAGAAGCCAGGGTAATGCTGCAAAATACACGAACAAGGAATTTTTATCATTGTACTATTCGATTGGCGGTTATGTTTCGGGCAA
>JAMPHT010000041.1 GCA_023663285.1 Bacillota bacterium | reverse complement strand
AATAAAATTCCTCATGTTCCCGGTCTGCAAAAACCATGTGTGTGTTGTCGGCGCTTTGCGCCTCTGCCCTTAACGCTGTGTTTGTCATACTACATGACCTCCTATGATTTTTTTATGTTAAGTGAACCTCTCTTGCCTGCGCCGGTTCCCTCCACATCCTATAACGCAAAGAGGACACCAGCTCTCGCTAATGTCCTCTGCTACAATTTTACTCTTTATTTTTCGCTATATGCCTAATCTGGAGGCAAAACCCACGATTCCACTGATGAAAGCATCCTCGCTCAAGTCTTGATTTTCCGCCATTTCTTCAGCTTTTTCACGGCTGTTCAATGTTGTCAGTAACGGGTCCGATTCCCTGATATGCAGTGTCCTGCGAATCTCCTTCGGGATAACGATCCGCCCCAAATCATCTATTCTTCTTACTATTCCCGTTGCTTTCATGCTAAAAGTCCTCCGTTCAAATATTGTTATTGGCATTGTTTGTAAGTATTTCTAGTATTTGTATCCAAAAAATTATTATGCATACAATATTTGAACGTGGCACTAATTTGAAAGCTTCATCCAACCTGCAGAGACTTCCGGGTCAAACAACGGCTAGCGGTCCATCTCCGAGATCCTGCCCGTAGACTTATGCTCCCTGATGATTCCTTCGATCTCCTTAAGGTCTGTGCTCAGCAGATCTCCGGGGATCGTGTTTTTCAACGCGCTGATCGCGTTACCGTATTCCAACGCCTTCTGATAATCTCCTTCATGAGCCAGCAGTCCGTAAAGCACACCTGATATGTATGCGTCGCCGCTGCCGATCCTGTCCACCACCTCAATGTCCGCATAGGGCGCCTCCTCATAAAAGCGATCCTCCTTTGCACTGTAAATGACAGAACCGAAGGTATGACGCTTGGGGCTGTGCACAATGCGCTGGGTAGACGCCACAAGGGAAATAGGATACTCTTTGGTAAAGCTCTTCATAATGCTCTTTACATCCCCTTCCTTCAGAAAGGTCAGCCGGGCAGTATCCTCAGAGCAGAAGAAAATATCCACATAGGGCAGAATGGACTCGATGCACTCCTTAGCCTCCGCTCCCGTCCACAGGTTTCCCCGGAAATTCACATCAAAGGAGATCATGGTTCCCTGCTCCTTAAAGCGCTTGATCATCTCTATGGCAGTCTCCCGCACCTGAGGGCTCAGGGCAAGAGTGATCCCGCTGGTATGAAAGCATCTCGCCGCGCCGAAGAGACTCTCATCATAATCATCCACCGATATCTTGTTTACGGAAGTGTTCTTTCTGTCATATACAATGCGGGGCTTCCTGGGATATGCCCCGTTTTCATAATAATATACCCCCAGCCTCGCATCCCCGTCGTCATCGTATACCAGGTAATCGTCGCTGACGCCGCAGAGACGGACCCTGTTCTTGATATAGATTCCCAGATCGTTGGCAGGCAGCTTTGAGATAATACCGCACCGCAGACCCAGCATCGCCGCGCCCGTAGCGGAATTCAATTCGGCTCCTCCCGCCTGCTTGCTCAAGGTGTCGCCTCTGGTGATCCTCTCATTGTCGGGTGGTGACAGCCGCAGCATGATCTCACCCAGAGAAAGCAGATCAAAATCCTTTTTCATGTCCATGCTCCCTTCTCGCTTGATTTTCCTCAACAAAACTCGAAAGCCCGCGCTGACGCGCTTCCCTCTCTGGCAAACTCGAAAGCCCGCGCTGACGCGCTTCCCTGCCTGCTAACGCAGGCGGCTTTCTCGTTAATGGCGCAGGAAAATCAAATGTCTGCTTCGCAGCCGCTTGATTTTCCTTTGCGCACATTATATCATAAATATTCTCCGGAAAAAAGGGCAGGGACGCTAATTAAAAAATTAACAGAGGCATCAGCACTCCTCCAGATATTCCCGATACTCCTCCTCGCTGGCAAACAGAATATAAGTACCCTCCACCAGTCCCATATAGCCGCTTGCAGTAACATAACCTTTCATAAAAATTACCTCCTGTTCAGAATTCCTGTAGTTGAATCTGAATAGAAGGTAACATTTTCAAAGTCCAATAAAACTCCCTTGTAATGAATGTATGTTCGATTTGCTTCCGTGAAAAATGTGCAAACGGCTGCGCCTGTATGGACATTTGGCAGCCTAAGCCTCAACCATGACCCCTGCCTCCCGCAGCTCCCTGCGCAGCCTGGGTAAATCGTCGTCAAACACGATCCCCCTGATCCCCGCGCAGTACGCGCCCTCCACATTCAGGGGCGAATCGTCGATAAACAGACACTCCTCCGCCGACAGCCCATAGGCGTCAAGAAGCAACTGATAAATTTCTCTCTGGGGTTTTATCAGCTTACACTCCGCAGACACGATGCGTCCGTCAAAATACTCCGTTCCCGGAATCCGGTCGTGATATTTGCGCTGCTGGATATTTGCGTTGGACAGCAGATAGATCCGACAGCCCAAGCCTTTAAGCTCGGCAACCAGCTCTTTCATGCCGGGCACGGGATTTAAGGGTCTGTCCCACCAGCGGTACACCAGTTCCTCCACCGCCCTGTGCAGCCTGTCCGAGACCCGCCTGCAGATGGCTTCCACAGCCTCCGCCTCCGTTATCGTGCCATGGTCCAGCCGAACCCACTCCACCCGCCGGAACACCTCCCGAAGCAGTATCTCACCGTCCTCCGCCGACACACCCAGCCGGGCAATATACGACTCCGGCGAGAAATAGATGAGCACCTGGCCCATATCAAAAATCACATTTTTTATCATTGTTTTTCCTTTCGCTTCAGCAGCCTTCTCAGCCGTTTCCGCCTCTTCTCTCTTGCCTGAAGTCTCTCTCCCAAGTCACGACCGCCAACGCCGTACACAAGATACAGGATGATTCCCGATACCAGCATTATGAACACCGTAGACGCACAGCGGCGGCCCGATGCATTGACATTATACCCGTACAGCCCCTCCTCCGCACACATACTCTGGATCACCATGGCATAAGAGGTTCCATAGGAGCTTGCAAAGGTAGCCGACATATCATACTCCGTGAACAGCGCGTTGAAATTCAAAGCAAACACAGCCAGGACACTTGGCAGAATAATTGGCATCTTTACCCTCAGAAAGGTATAAAGCCCGCTGGCGCCTAAGTTCTTCGCCGCATCCTCAAGCTCCTCGTCAATGGCATAGAAGGACGCCTTGATCATACGCAGCGAAAACGGCAGCTTTACTACCGTGTATGCCAAAATGATCAGCAGACGGACCCTTCCTGCATAATAGAGGTTATTGTTGCCCACATACCACACCGTATCGCTGTTGAAATAGGTTCTGTAGGAATAGCAGATCAATATGGTGGGCAGGAGCCAGGGAAACAGAAGGCAGTACTCCAATACTACACTTCTTTTTTTCTTCTTATTTTTAAAGATGTAATTGCAGGCTACCACAACGATGATGCAGGCCAACACGGCCGCCAGCACGGACATGACAAAGCTCAGCTTGATGCCGCCCAGGGTGGCCTCATTGGCAAACAGGCCGGAAATAGCGCCCTCACGATTCTTGTAGGTGCCCCGCGAGGTCAGATACTCATAGTCCTGTGTGCCAAAGAAATTTACCAGCGTCCAGTTCTTAAGATCCAGCTTCTTCATGCGGATAGCTCCGTAGGTCTGGAAAGAGAAAATCACGATCATGACCACCGGCGTCATGTAGATGATGAACAGGACATATGCGTAAATATGTGCCAGGACATTTGCCACCGGATTGGTGATCTTCTGCTTCTGCAGCTTTGCCTTGGTCTTGGAAACGGACAGATAATGTCCCTTTCTCTCATAGGAGGACAAAACAGTCAGCAGCACGATCGTAAACATGGCCAGAATAATGGACAGCAGCGCCGCCCTTGCCTGGGGAAACGCCTCGTCAGCCACGGAGGAGCCTGCCAGCCTTACGATCTCCGGGTTGATGGAATCATAGCCCAGCAGCGTGGGCGCCGACATGGCGCACAGGCCGGTGATAAAGGTCATGACCGTCAGGGAAAACATAGTGGGGATCAGGGTAGGGAAAACCACCTTCCACAGCACCTTGAAGGGCTTTGCCCCCATATTCCGCGCCGCCTCCACCGTATTATAGTCGATTCCCCGGATGGCATTGCGCAGGAACAAGGCATGGTTGCTGGTACAGGCAAACGTCATGGTAAACCAGACTGCGTTAAAGCCCGAAAACCAGGTGGCCGGGAAGCCGGGGAATGCGTTTTTCAGCATTGTGGTAATGATGCCGTTGGAATCGTAGAGGAAAAGATAGCCCGTCACCAGCGCCACGCCACTGTAGATCAGGGTAGTCATATACCCCAGACGCAGGATCTTTGCCCCCTTGATATCAAAGTATTCTGTCAGGAGCACAATAGACACGCCCACGATATTCACTGTCACGATCAGCCCCAGCGCCAGCTTCAGGGAGTTCCATACATATTTTCCCATATTGCCGGCAAAGAAAAACCGTATCACTGCCAGGGGATCTGTTTTTCCCGCCGCATTTTTCGTTGTAAAAATGCTGGTCAGGGTATTCAGGCAGGGCAGAAGCATAAACCCAAAAAACAGATAGGCAAATGCCAGAAAACCTATTGCCCGCACTATCATTTCCGGTGTAAACCGCTTTCCTTTCGACTGCTTCATGCGTCCACCTCCTGCCCGTCTGCGGGATATGCCATGATATCCTCCGGATTTATGACCACCTTCACCGTCTGTCCCGCCTCATATATATTGACGCCGTCGTTTTTCTCGATGACCTTGATCATCTGGCTCCCCAGATTCACGTAGTATTTGATATACAGGCCGTAATACTCCCGCTTCTCCACCTGCCCGCTCAGAGCTGTTTCTATGGCCTTGGGCATGGTATTCACATGGAGCCTCTCCAGGCGGATATAATTGTGATCGCTGGCCTTCAGGCCCGCGCCGCGCTGATTCAGCTTCTCCACCACCTCATCCGAGAGACGGTTGATATCGCCGATAAAATTGCAGACAAACTCTGTAGCAGAGTGATTATATACCTCATTGGGCGTTCCAATCTGCTCGATCACGCCCTTGTTGAAAACCGCAATTCGGTCAGAAAGCGTCAGCGCTTCCTCCTGGTCATGGGTCACATAAATGGTAGTGATCCCGAAATCCTCCTGCATTTTTTTCAGTTCGTTGCGAAGCTGCACCCTCAGCTTTGCGTCCAGATTGCTGAGAGGCTCATCCATACAGATGATGGCGGGGTCCGTCACGAGAGAACGGGCAATAGCCACCCGCTGCTGCTGTCCGCCGGACAGCTGGGATACCGCCTTGGCCAGCTGCTCGTCGCTCAAGTCCACCTTCCGGGCGATCTCCCGCACCTTACTGTCGATTTCCTTTTTCTTTAATTTCTTTACTTTCAGGCCAAAGGCAATATTGTCGTATACCGTCATGGTAGGGAACAGTGCATAGCTCTGGAACACAATGCCGATATTTCTGTCCTCAATGGGAAGCCGCGTAATATCCTTTCCATTGGCCACCACGGTACCCTTTACCGGCTCGATAAACCCTGTCAACGTTCGCAGCGTCGTGGTCTTTCCACAACCGGAGGGACCGAGAAAGGTAAAAAATTCTCCCTCCTTTACGTGTACGTTTATGTTATGCAGCGCGGTAAAGTCACCAAATTTCACTTCAATATCGTTGAGTCGGATCATAAGCTTGTTCCCCTTTTCTTCCTATTTATAAAATCCTGCCTGCGACCATGTATATGTATAATATATGTTCGCACCTGACTTCCTGCTGATATGTATATATAAAGTATGGCGAACCGGATACCCGGCTCGCCACATAAAGCACAGACTGCCGCTTATTGCGCAGATTGTGTAAGCGTCGCCCAATCCAGATTATCCCAGTCAGGCTCAGCCACTGCGGAGCTGTCGTCAGCCCAGAAGAAGCCCAGGTTGGTCATAATGTTGGTCCACTCGCTGGAGTGTGCCGCCACATAATCTGCATAGGTCTGACCATCCGCAACGGTGGACAGCGCAAAATTAGGAAGCGTATATATTTCGGGAACACCGTCGGGATACAGGATGTCCGCCGCCGCCTTGTTGCAGGGATAAGAGTCAAATTCCTCGCCCCAGGAAGCCTGCACATCCGCAGAGCCAAACCACTCGGCAAATGCCTTGACTGCCTCTGTCTGCTCATCGGAACGTCCGGCCTTATCCAGAATACCTATGTACTCGGCAATGTAATAGGTTCCATCGTCAATATCCACCAGCGCCCAGTTTTCAGGCTCCATGGTTCCCTTGATGGGATTTTCAGAGCTCTCCGCCGCAGCATCGATCTGCCCGTACAGAGAAGAGGAATAGAAGCTGGACACCTGGACATAACCCATGTTCAGCGGTGTAAAACCATACTTGTAATCGTCTCCGCCGCTCACACCCTGTTCACAGTATTTCCACAGCATCTTCCAGCCCTCAACGGAAATGCCGCCCGCCGGGGAGGAAGGATCCACATAGGCATACAGCAGCGCGGAATTGATGTTGGAGTTGGTGGTTCCGCCCACCTTATTCTGACGATACCAGGTATATCCGCAATCTACCAGATCAGACCAGTGCTTGAAGTGAAGCTCGGCGCCGTTGGTTCCCAGTTCATCGTTCCGGTACAGCATCAGCACATTCTGAATGACCAGTCCGTATGCCTTGCCGGGATAGGCATACTCACCCACCTCAGCAGACCAGCTGGGAGTCCAGTCCATCACACTCAGATTCTCATAGGTCCCGTTTACCAGCTGGCTCCAACGGGTCTCATTCAGACCGAAGATGATATCCCCGTCCTTGTTCTCATTTGCTGCCTGGATCGCCGCAACGTCTCCTGAAATGACACTGTTGTCATCCATGGAAATAGTGAAGCCGGCCTTCTTAGCCTCACTTTCCAGCCAGGTTGCTCTCTCGGTAGAGTTGGAGTTGGAGTAGATCCTGATAGTATAATCAGAATAATCCTTCTGTTCTCCTCCACCGCTGCCGGACCCGGAACTGCCGGAGTCGTCGCCGCAGGCCCCAAGGGACAGAGCCATCACGCACGCAAGTAAAACTGCAATACTCTTTTTCATGATCATTCTCTCCTTTTCTACAGCCGTCAACAGCTGCAACTCTATTATACCCTTATTCTCCACGTTTGGCAATAGAATCGTCCTGCAGGAGCACCTCCATATCCCTCAACAGCTCCTCTGTCCTGCCCAGCAGCAGCTCCGCATCCGTCTCCACCAGCCCTGTCTTTTTATATTTATAGGTAAAGAAAGGTGTTCCGTAAGCGGTAAAAGTCAGAGCCTTCCCGCACTTTTCCAGCAGCTTGGGGATCTTCAGCGGATTCACCGCCGCATCCGGACGGAAGGTAAAGGTAATCCCCCCGTTCTTGCCCTTGATCTCCGTCATATACAGCCTGTGAGCCGCCACCCGGATCAGGGCGATGCGCAGCAGATTGTCCACGGATTTCGGTATTTCTCCAAAGCGGTCCAACAGTTCATCCTTCATATCGTCCCGCTCCTTCGCATTTTCGATTCCGGCAATGCGCTTGTAAATATCCAGCTTCTGTACCTCGTTCATAATGTAAGCGGCAGGAATAAAAGCATCTACATCCAAATCAATGATGGTTGCAAAATCCTCTGCTGCCTTAACGCCTTTCAGGGTCTGCACCGCCTCGTTCAGCATCTTGCAGTACAAGTCGTATCCAACCGCCTCCATATGGCCGTGCTGCTGGACTCCCAGCAGATTTCCGGCGCCGCGGATCTCCAGATCCCGCATGGCGATCTTAAAGCCGCTTCCCAGCTCGGTAAACTCCCGGATGGCCTCCAGCCGTTTCTCCGCCACCTCCTTCAGCATCTTATCCCTTCTGTACATCAGAAAGGCATAGGCGGTACGGTTGGAGCGCCCCACGCGCCCCCGAAGCTGATACAGCTGGGAAAGGCCCATGTTGTCCGAATCATGGATGATCATGGTGTTCACATTGGAGATGTCCAGTCCCGTCTCAATAATAGTGGTTGACACCAGTATGTCGATCTCCCCGCCGATGAAATCATACATGATCCTTTCCAGCTCATGCTCCTTCATCTGTCCGTGGGCGTAAGCCACTGTTGCCTCCGGCACCAGCGCTGCGATCCTGGCCGCCACATCCGCAATGTTATTGACCCGGTTGTACACATAATACACCTGGCCGCTTCTGGCAAGCTCCCGGACGCAGGCCTCTCTCACCAGTTCCTCATTGTACTCGCAGACAAAGGTCTGAATGGGCAGTCTGTCCTCCGGCGCCTCCTCCAGCACGCTCATGTCCCGGATACCCACCAGGCTCATATGGAGGGTCCTGGGAATGGGCGTCGCCGTCAGCGTCAGCACATCCACGTTTTCCTTCAGCTTCTTGATCTTCTCCTTGTGGGCCACCCCGAAACGCTGTTCCTCGTCTATGACCAGCAGGCCCAGATCCTTGAATTTCATGTCGTCGGACAATACCCTGTGGGTGCCGATACAGATGTCCACCAGCCCCTTCCCGATGTCCGCTATGGTTTTTTTAAGCTCTCCCGGCGTCCGGAATCTGCTGATCAGCTCCACCCGCACGGGAAAGTCCTTCATCCGCTGTACAAAGGTGGTATAGTGCTGCTGGGCCAGAATTGTGGTGGGGACCAGATACACCACCTGTTTTCCCTCCTGTACCGCCTTGAAAGCGGCCCGCAGGGCGATCTCCGTCTTTCCGTAGCCCACATCGCCGCAGATCAGGCGGTCCATGATCTTACCGCTCTCCATATCCGCCTTTGTCTCTGCGATGGCGTTCAGCTGATCCTCCGTCTCCTCAAAGGGAAACATTTCCTCAAACTCCCTCTGCCACACGGTATCCTTACCAAAACGGTAACCTTCCCCTGCCTGTCTGGAAGCATACAGCTCCACCAGATCCTTCGCCACCTCGCTGACAGCGCCCCGCACCTTTGTCTTGGTCTTTTCCCATTCCTTTGAGCCCAGCTTGTTCAGCTTCGGCTTTCTTGCCTCGGCGGAGGCGTACTTCTGGATCACGTCCAACCCCGTGGCCAGCACATACAGATTGCCCCCGTCACGGTACTCTATCTTGATGTAGTCCTTGACCACACCCTCCATCTCAACCTTCTCAATGCCCCGGTAGATACCCAGGCCATGGCTTTCGTGAACCACATAGTCGCCCACCTTCAGCTCGCCCATGTCCTTGATCTTCTGGCCCTGGTAAAGCTTCTTGGGCTTTTTCTTTTTTTTCTCCGCCCCGAAAATGTCCGTCTCCGACAGCACCACAAATTTCAGCAGCGGATATTCAAATCCCCTGCCCACATGGCCGTAATAGGTCAGTACCTCTCCCGCCTGTACCTCCCTTAAGGGGTCCTCCGTGTAGACTGCGGACAGCTCCTGATCCCGCAGATCCTCCGCCAGCCGCCTGGCCCTTGTACGGGAGCCGGAAAGCAGCAGCACCCTGTAACCCTTTCTCTTAAACTGCCGCAGATCCTTTACCAGCGCCTCAAAGCTGTTGTTGTAAGGCGCCAGGCTTCTGGCCGATATATCCACCTTTCGCTCCGGCTTGAAATATCCCGCTTTTGTATCCATGGTGGCCACCGTGATGACCATTCCGTTCTGAAGCCTGGCCGCCACTTCCTCGCCGCTGTACAGAATATCCATCTGCCCCGGCAGGCAGAAGCCTTTTTCCGCCCTCTGGGTCATGCTCTCCCGAAATTCCAGTTCTACGGCCTCCGCCTGCTCCCTGATGCGGGCAGGTTCCTCCAGAAAAAACACCGGCCTTCCGGCCACATCTGCATTTTCCGACATATGTGTCGTTGACACATATGTCAGCATTTCCGGCAGGGTTACAGTCTCTTCATAAAAATAGCGGATATAGCTCTCCAGATTTACCTTGCTCTTAAACTCCAGCAACTGCTCCTTCAGTTCCCTGACCTGGGCGGCGATCCTGGCGGCCTCCTCTGTTTTAAAGGCGTCCCTAAACCGCTTTTCCTGTATTTTTGCCTCCGCCTCCAGCTTCTGAAGCCCCGACTTAAGCTTCGTCTCATCCAGCACAAACTCCGTGGCCGGAAATACGGAGACACTCTCCAGCTTTTCGATAGAACGCTGGCTCAAGACGTCAAAGCTCCGAATGGATTCCACCTCATCTCCCCACAGCTCGATGCGGTAAGGATTTTCCTCCGTCAGATCAAAAATATCAATAATGCCCCCGCGGACAGAAAACTGTCCCGGTCCCTCCACCTGATAGCTCTTCTCATATCCGAAGGCAACCAGCTTTTCCGCCAGGCGGCCCTCATCCAGCGTCCCTCCCCGCTCAATGTCGATCACATCCCTATCCCTGTCCCACAGGGCAAGGGGAGTCATCAGCGCCGCATAGGTGGTGACAATGGTCAGGGGCTTATGCTCCATGAGACGGCGCATGGTCCTGACCCGCTCCTTCACCAGCTGATTCCCGTGAATATCCGCCTGGAAGAAAATCAGGTCCTTTGCTGGATACAACATGACATTTCTGTCGTAAAATTTGTATTCCTCAAATATCTCTCTGGCTTTCAGGTCATTATAAGTAACGATGGCTTTCACCCTGACGCCATCGCTGAGTCCGTATATCATGTGCAGTTTCTGCGAATCCACGCAGCCCGTAAGCGCCACGGGGCCTTTCCCTTTTCGCAGTATCTCCTTCAGGCTGTCGTATTCAGCCAGCTCCCGAAGAGGTGAGAGTAACGCCTGCATTTCTTATTCCCCCTGCCCTTCCGGACTTAACTTTTTGTTATATTCATTCATGGCTGCGTCCACATCCCGCGAGAGGATCATCCGGATACCGTCGGCAGCCCTGCTCACCGCCTCATCCATCCGCTTCCGCTCCTCCGGGGAAAAATGTCCCAGCACATGATCCACCAGATCCCACTCCTGAGGCTTTTCTCCCACGCCCACGCGAATCCTGACAAAGGTGTCATGTCCCAGATGGGCTATGATGTTCTTCAACCCGTTATGTCCCCCGGCGCTGCCCTTTTTCCGGATACGGAGCTGTCCCACATCCAGACAGATGTCATCAGAAATTATCACCAGCTCCGTTTTCTCGTCTATTTTATAGTAATCCACCAGTTCTCGGACGCATTCCCCGCTCAGGTTCATATAGGTAAGGGGCTTTGCCAGAATACATTTCTGCCCGGCCACCATTCCCCTGCCGATGACCGCCTTATGCTTCAGCTCCAGCACGGAGATATTTTCCTGCTCTGCAAGTTTATCTATGACTTCAAAGCCGATATTATGTCTTGTATTTTCGTATTTTTTTTCATAATTTCCAAGCCCTGCAATGATGTACATATCCGCTGCTCCTTTGCTATTACATCATAACGGATTCGGATTTAAGATGCAACAGAAAAGATGATTGTATTGATCATTCCATATTTTCTAACTCCATAAAATCAGCAACACTCATGCAATGGGGATGTTTCATATCGAGACTGAGAAAATCTTTATCACCGGTTAGAATGACGTCTATATTAGAAATGATTGCCGCATTCAATATGGGCTGGTCTTTGGCATCTCTGATTAATTTCTCTGCATAATAAGCGGCAGGAATCAATTCATAAGACATTTCAGCAAGAAAAGCTTCAGCATCAGGTAATTTGTCAGGTCGCTTCCGCTGCAATACTTCCCGAAATTCTGCGATGTTTTGGTCACATAAAAACATACTATGCTTCTCTGTAATGTACAGAAGTGCTTTGGCAACTCTCGATTTTGGAAAAAGAATAGCGGAAATCAAGATATTTGTATCTACAAGTATCCTCATCGGTTGCCCTTTCCGTAACGAACTTCATTTACAAGGGACTGCACATCATCATCATTATATATACCCATTTCTTCTGCGACACCGCTAAAGGCGTTTTGGGCTTTGTAAATTGCCTGGGCGGAAGCATTGTTGATTACCACTTCACCGTTTGACTTTTGAAAAAACAAAATCTTATCACCGGATTTTAAGCCTAACAGTTTACGTATTTCAATAGGAACTGTAATTTGTCCATTGGCTGAAATTTTAGCTAAATTCATATTATCACCCTTTCTTTCAATTGACTGATCAGCAAAAATAGAGTATTCTTGAAATCTCAAGTTTTCTGTATATATTATATCCCAAATCACTAAAAAATTCACTAAAAATTTTTCGTGGCTATCAGAATAATTCATTCCCTGCGTATGCTCATGCAATGATCGATCATGGCTTCGTTGACCCATATCCCCCTGTTGCAAAGGCAGCCCCTGCCACAGGTTTTCAGGTACTCCACGGCCTCCTCGTATTCTCCATTGTGAATGAGCGATAGCCCTTTTCGCAATTCCAACTGATACGGACTGGCATCCATACGATCATAAAACGTCTCTATTCCGCAGGATCGTATCGTCTGGTAAAAATGCTCCACATATTGGACCACCTGCTTTTTCAGCTCCTCCGTCTCTAAGCCTGCAAGCTCCGCCTTTGCATCGTAGATCTCGGAGCCGGTCACGGTAAAAGCCCCTATCGCCCGCAGGCTGACCGCCTCATTTTTGTTTTCCGGCATTTCCAGAATATCCCATAGCAGATCATCTATCCACATTGGCTTTACCTGCTCGCAGATCGCGCAGCAGCATCGTCCATTATGCTGATTGACTGATATATGTGCGGTAAAAAACAATTCTCCCTTTTGAAACCACACCGCAGAGCCTTTCTTCTTTAATTTATACTTTTTTAACTCGGCCTGAAGTATTTCAGGCAGGGCGCTTTTTAACTCTTTAAGCTTCTTTTGCTCTTCTCTTGTCATATATCTCCTTTTTTGTCCAGGCCAACTCATATTTGGCTTTAAGACATATTTGGCTCGCGGGAATAAAAATAAGCCGCCACTATATTTCAGATATTTCTCCTGCCCGCCCGGCAGGAGGCATATCAACCAGTGACGGCTGACGCCGTAAGGCGTCAAGTAAAGATCGTCTGAGGGCAGCCGCTCCTCATAAGCAGCTATAAGACCCTGCCATCCTCCTCCATCTCCAGCATTGCCCTCTCATAATGCTCCAGGACGATCTTCTGAATGTTGTCCCTTGTAGCTGAATTGATTGGATGGGCAATATCCCTGTATTCACCATCGGTTGCCTTCTTGCTCGGCATGGCAATGAACAGACCCTTATCCCCCTCAATAACCTTGATGTCATGTACCACAAACTCGTCGTCCAGGGTGATGGATACAATGGCTTTCATCTTGCCTTCTTTTGCAATTTTTCTTACGCGAACATCCGTAATTTGCATTTGTACACCTCCCTTAGTCTGTAAAACACTACATATTATATCTTTCGTTTTTTTCAACTACGATCCGAATCTTTCCCTCCTCTCCTACAAAGCGCGAATTAGTACGAATCGTACCGCGGCTTTCCACAATACAGTTCTCAATATAGGTATTATCGCCAATGTACACATTGTTCAATATGATCGAATTTTTGATGACGCAGTTATTTCCGATAAAGCTGTTCTTGAAGATAACGGAATCCTCCACCACCCCGTTGATGATACAGCCGCTGGAAACCAGGCTGTTGCGCACCTTGGAACCCACATTATACTTTGCGGGGGGCAGGTCGTCCACCTTGGAATAAATATCCGGATACTGGTTAAAGAAATAGTTCCTGACCTCCGGCTTCAGGAAGTCCATATTCGTCTGGAAATAGTCCTCCACAGAAGCGATATTCCGCCAATAGTCCTTGATCTTATACCCGTATATCCGTTTCAGTCCCCTGTAGCGGATCAAAATATCTCTGACAAAATCATATCTGTCCTCCTCCGCACACTTTTCGATCATCTCGATCAGTTGGCGGCGGCGCAGTACATAAATGCCGCAGGATATGGTGTTGGTCTTTGCCTGAAGAGGCTTCTCCTCATACTCCTCCACACGATAGTCCTCATTCATGCGGATGGTGCCGAAGCGCTCCACATCCGTCCCCGGCTCCATCTCCCGGCAGACTACGGTAATATCCGCTTTCTTATCAATATGATATTCCAGCAGCTTGTTGAAATCCATCTTATAAACGCAGTCCCCGGATGCGATCACTACATAGGGCTCGTGGCTGTTCTTCAAAAAGGACAGGTTCTGATAGATCGCGTCTGCAGTTCCCCTGTACCAGTTACTGTTGTCCGAAGTCACTGTGGGCGTCAGCACGCACAGCCCGCCCTGCTTACGTCCGAAATCCCACCACTTGGATGAGCTTAAGTGCTCGTTCAGACTTCTCGCGTTATACTGGGTCAGCACCGCCACCTTCTGCACATGGGAATTGGACATATTGCTCAGCGTAAAGTCAATACTGCGGTAGCTGCCCGCAACAGGCATGGCGCAGATGGCCCTCTTCTGGGACAGCTCCTTCATTCTGCGGTTGTTTCCGCCTGCCAAAACGATTCCGATCGCTCTCATTGCAATTCACCTGCCTTAATCAATGTTTTTCCGCTTGCAAGGTAAGAATTCTCATAGTCCGCGGCCGTGGTCACACCGAAGATAACGGAATTCTTTCCCACGGAGACGCCATCGGGGATCACGCTTTTTTCACCGATGGTCACAAGGCCGCTGTTGTAAATATGAGGTGCGGTGTTATTCTCCGCCTCTTCTCCTACGCCCAGCTTCACATTGTTTCCGATCCGGGTCTCTTCGTCCACTATCGCTTTGCTTATCTCACATCCGTCGCCGATCTGTGTCTGGTTCATGATAATGGAGTCCCTGATGACCGTGCCCTTTCCGATAGTGACGCCACAGCCGATCACAGAGCTGTAGACCTGTCCGTAGATCGTGGAGCCCTCGCCGATGATGCTGCGTTCCACCACGCTGTCCGCAGCCAGGTACTGTGGAGGCAGTATCTCGCTCTTGGTATAGATCTTCCAATACTCCTCATACAGATTGAACTCCGGCACAATGTCGATCAGCTCCATATTCGCCTGCCAGTAAGAGCTTAAGGTACCCACATCCTTCCAGTAGCCCGTATACTCATAGGCGTACAACGGCGAGCCCTGCTCATGGCAGTGGGGAATGATATGCTTCCCGAAATCCAGCGCAGGCTGATCCGCCATTGCGATAAGAGCCTCCTTCAGCGTTTTCCAGCTGAAGATATAGATACCCATGCTGGCCAGATTGCTCCTGGGATGCTCCGGCTTTTCCTCAAACTCGGTGATCCGCTTGTTCTCATCCGTGATCATGATGCCGAAACGGCTTGCCTCCTCCATGGGAACAGGCATGACGGCAATGGTGACCTCCGCGTTATTTGATTTATGAAAATCAAGCATAAGCTCATAGTCCATCTTATAAATATGGTCCCCTGAAAGGATCAGCACATAATCCGGATTGAAACTCTCCATGTACTCCATATTCTGATAAATGGCATTGGCCGTACCGGTATACCACTCGCTGTTGGAGCTCTTCTCATAGGGAGGGAGTACCGTGACGCCGCCGATATTGCGGTCCAGATCCCAGGGGATCCCGATCCCGATATGGGAATTCAGCTTTAACGGCCTGTACTGCGTCAGGACGCCCACCGTGTCCACTCCCGAATTGATACAGTTGGAGAGCGGGAAATCAATAATGCGGTATTTCCCGCCGAATGCGACTGCAGGCTTTGCCATCCTGGCGGTCAATACCCCAAGCCTGCTTCCCTGTCCGCCTGCCAAAAGCATGGCAATCATTTCTTTTTTGATCATGTCATCACCTCTGTCCAGCCTTCTGCAGATAATACCCACAGTCAACGGCCTGTAATTAACGATATGGGACTTTAGAACTACCTCGGTAACACAATTATAACATACCCTAAATGGAAAGTGAATATTATTTGCCAAAAAATATTCACTTTTTTTAATTTTTTTGTTAAAATTTCACATATTTTTTGAACAATTTCTGTTTGTTTTTTGCGTCCATAATGCTTATAATAGAATATAACAAGTAAAAGGAAGTGTAGCTATGTACAAAATCGACTTTAAGGCCCCCTGCCATATCTTTTTTTTGGGCATCGGCGGCATCAGCATGAGCGGGCTGGCGGAGCTGCTTTTCCAAAAGGGCTTTACTGTATCCGGTTCGGACCGGCAGGCCTCGGATCTCACCAGAGCCCTGGAGGCAAAGGGCATTACCGTACAGTACGGAGAAAGCGCCTCCCACATCACCTCAGATATAGACTGCGCCGTATTGACCAGCGCTGTAAAAGAAACCAATCTGGAATTCCAGGCCATCCGGGAAATGGGTATCCCCTGGCTTTCCAGAGCCCAGCTTCTGGGACAGCTGATGAAGAACTACGATACGTCCGCAGCGATCAGCGGGACCCACGGAAAGACCACTACCACCTCCATGATAAGCGAGATCCTGCTTCATGCGGGAACCGACCCCACTTTGTCCATCGGCGGTATACTGAATACCATCGGCGGCAACATCCGCATCGGAGAAGGACCCTGCTTTGTCACCGAGGCCTGCGAATATACCAACAGCTTTTTAAGCCTTTCGCCCACCATCGGCATAATACTTAATATAGAAGAGGACCATCTGGACTTTTTTAAAGATCTGACCGACATCCGCCGTTCTTTCCGAAAGTTTGCGGAGCTGATACCTGCGGAGGGCTGTCTGATCATAAACGCGGATATACCTGATTACAGGGAGATTTCAGATGGGCTTCCCTGTCGGGTGATCACCTGGTCCCTGGGGGATGCGCCGGCGGATTATTACCCGGAGCAGGTCACCTGTGACGATCTTGGCCGTCCCTCTTTCACGCTCCACAGCCCGGAGGCTGAGGCTCAACATTTTCGCCTGCAGGTTCCCGGCCTTCACAATGTAAGCAATGCCATTGCCGCCATCGCCCTGGCGGACTGCCTGTCTGTTGACCGGGCTGACAGCTTTGAAGCCCTGGCCGGCTTTTCCGGAACCGCCAGGCGGTTTGAGTACAAGGGCTCGGTAGGCGGAATCACTATAATAGATGATTATGCCCATCATCCCACGGAAATTACCGCAACCTTGTCAGCAGCAGAGAAGTATCCCCACAAAACACTCTGGTGCGTCTTTCAACCACATACCTATTCCAGGACGAAAGCTCTCCTGAAGGACTTCGCCAGGGCTCTCTGCCTGGCTGACAAGGTGGTCCTTGCGGATATTTACGCCGCCAGGGAGACCGACAGCTTAGGGATCAGCTCTGAGACCCTTCAAAATGAAATAAGAGCGCTGGGACATGAATGCTTCTATTTTCCCTCTTTTGATGAGATCGAAAATTTTCTGTTAGAAAATTGCATAAAAGGTGATTTGTTGATAACTATGGGCGCGGGCGACGTGCTGAAAATCGGCGAAAATCTTCTGGGCTTATAGTTGTCCACATTATCCACAGGACGGATCCGCAAACGGTCTTTTCCGACCTGTGGATATTTCATTCCGAGAGTGTGTATAATATCCCGCTTACCTTTACTGCCGATCGGCCCTTTACCAAAAGTTATACACATTATCCTCACAATCCACATTTGTCCGAAATTCCGACAGCCACAAGGGTTTCGGGAATTTGACTATTTCTTTTTTAAAAACCTTATGCTATACTTGGTCTACTGCGTGAGTCCCGTATCGCCCCGTGTGCTGCTGCCGACAGGCAACGCCCCCGATGCAAGGCAAAATGCATCTGCGACGCATGGTCAGCAGGCAAGATACGATGCAAATCAAAGACAAGGAAGTGCAACTGATGGCCGGTTTGACGATTTATAAAGATACTGCTGCGGAGCATACCGCTGTGTCCAATCTTTTCATTGATGAATATATGAAGGACGCCAACGACGCGCAGCTAAAGGTCTACCTTTATCTGCTCCGCATGATGAATGCACAGCTGGCTACCAGTGTGTCTGACATTGCGGACAAGTTCAACCACACGGAAAAGGATGTGGTGCGCGCTCTGAAATATTGGGAAAAAACAGGTCTGCTGGCTCTGGACTTTGATAAAAGCAAGAACCTGGTGGGCATTCATATCCACGATCTGAACAATGCCGAACAGACAAAGAGCCGGGCTTCTGCGCCCTCCTCTTTTATTCCCGTGCCTTCTGTCCGGCAGACTGTGCCCGCGGAAGAACCCTTAAGTTCCGAGACAAATGCTGCTTCCTTCGGCACTCCGGCCTACTCTGCGGCAGAGGCTCCCGATGAAAATGCTTTTTCTTTCGTCAAGCCGACCTACTCTGCAGAACAGCTGCGGGAATTCAAGAACCGTCAGAGTACCTCCCAGCTTTTGTTTGTGGCGGAGTCCTACATCGGCAGGCCCCTGACGCCCACGGAAATGAAAACGATTCTGTATTTTACGGATGTGCTTCATTTTTCTGACGACCTGATCGATTACCTGCTGCAATACTGTGTGGAGCGCGGCAAAAAGGATTTCAAATACATAGAGAAGGTGGCCGTAAGCTGGGCGGAGCAGGGAATCACCACTCCCAAGCAGGCTCAGAAGGCATCCTCCCGCTATGATAAAAATGTTTATGCCATCATGAACGAGTTGGGAAAGAACAACGCCCCCACTCCCAAGGAGGCGGAATACATCATGCGGTGGATCCGGGAATACGGCTTTTCCAATGATATTATTTTCGAGGCATGTGAACGCACAGTTCTTGCAACCGACAAAAACCGCTTTGAGTATGCCGAGCGCATCCTGCAAAGCTGGCACGAGCAAAACGTACGCCATAAGTCCGATATTTGCAGAATAGACGAGCTTTACCAGCAGCGCAGGAAGAATACCTCTTCCACAGCCGCTGCCAGGCAATACCCTAACCGGTTCAGCCAATTTACACAGAACACCTATGATTTTGATGCTCTGGAGAAGGAGCTGTTAAGCAATTAAATAAGGAGAATTGTCGTGGCACTTACCAATTCACAATACCAGTCGATCATCAGAGACTATGATTCCATCAGAGACAATAACCGCTTTACCCTGGATAGCAGGCGCGAGCAGGTCTGGCAGGCTGTACCTGAATACCGTACTCTGGAGGAATCCGTCAGCTCTCTGTCCGTCTCCGCCGCCAGATCCATGCTGGACGGCGAGACCGACGCCCGGAACAGGCTCCACAAGGCTCTGGCAGAGATCAAACAGCGGCAGCGGCAGCTTCTGACGGCTGCGGGCTTTCCTGACGACTATCTGGACCCTATCTATGATTGTCCCCTTTGCCGGGACACCGGGTACATCACATCCGAACACGGCCGAAAGCAGAAATGCTCCTGTTTCCGGCAGCGTGAGATCTCTGTTCTTTATTCCCAGTCACATATCCGGGAAATGGTGGCAAAGGATAATTTTTCCACTCTTTCCACCGAATATTATCAAGGCGAGGATTTGAAGCACTTTGAATCCGCCGTTGATCTGTGCCGGGAATTTATAAAAAACTTCAGGAAGGACTACCGAAATATCCTTTTTTATGGTACAGTAGGTACTGGTAAAAGCTTTTTGTCCGGATGTATTGCCAAGGAACTGATGGATACGGGATGTTCCGTTATCTATTTCAGCGCCGCCTCTCTTTTTGATCTGTTTGCGCGTTATTCTTTTGATCATAAAGAGAAAGCGGCATTTCAGGATTTCTGTGAGGACATCTACAGCTGCGATCTGTTGATTGTTGACGATCTGGGAACAGAGATCACTAACGCATTTACTGCCTCCCAGCTGTTTTCCTGCCTGAATGAGCGCTTCCTTCGCAAGCGCCCGACGATCATCTCCACCAACCTCAGTCTGGAGGAGATCCGCGACCGGTATTCGGACCGTATCTTTTCCAGGATCACCAGCTCCTTTGCCCTTTGCAAGCTGACCGGACAGGATATTCGTATTTATAAGAAAAGGGCGCAGAACACAGCCATGACGACACGATAAAGAAAGATGAGGATCAATGCATGGGCAGCCGTGAAGAAAAGAGAAATTTGGAAACCATTCCTGTGGGTTCTCTGGGAATCATTGCACTGGAGGGATGCCGTTCCTTAGGCGAAAAGGTGGATCAATACCTTGTAAAATGGCGGGCTGAAAGAGAGAGTGAACACAAGGAATCTCTCGCCTTCGCCGGTTATCAGCGGGACTCTTATCTGCTTGACGCCAAGGTCCCCCGATTCGGCTCCGGCGAGGCAAAGGGAATGATCATGGAATCTGTCCGCGGCGACGATATATATCTGCTGGTGGATGTGTGTAATTATTCGCTGACCTATTCCCTGTGCGGCCACGAAAATCATATGTCCCCTGACGACCACTATCAGGACTTAAAAAGAATCATTGCCGCAGTGGGCGGCAAGGCACGGCGCATTACAGTGATCATGCCATTTCTTTATGAAAGCAGACAGCACAAGAGAACGGCGAGAGAGTCTCTCGACTGCGCTCTGGCTCTTCAGGAGCTGGTGCAGATGGGCGTTGACAATATCATAACCTTTGACGCCCACGACCCAAGGGTACAGAACGCCATTCCTCTCCACGGTTTTGAGACGGTGCAGCCTGCATACCAGTTCATCAAGGGACTGCTTCGCAATGTAAAGGATCTGCAGCTGGATGCAAACCATATGATGGTGATCAGCCCGGACGAGGGAGGCATGAGACGCGCTATCTACATTGCCAATGTGCTGGGGCTGGACATGGGTATGTTTTACAAGAGACGGGATTACACAAAGGTGGTGGATGGCCGAAATCCCATCGTTGCCCATGAATTCTTAGGCTCCAGCGTGGAGGGCAAGGATATGATCATCATTGACGATATGATCTCCTCCGGCGAAAGCGTCCTGGAAGTTGCCGCTGCCCTGAAAGCAAGAAAGGCCAACCGGATCTTTGTCTTTGCCACTTTCGGCCTGTTTACCAGCGGCCTGGACAAGTTCGACAGGGCTTTCGAGAACCGTGTCATAGACAAGGTGCTGACCACAAACCTAATCTACCAGACGCCTGAGCTGCTGCAGCGGCAGTGGTACATCAGCTGTGACTTGAGCAAATACATAGCCTACATCATCGACACGCTGAACCATGATTCCTCCATCAGCGATCTGCTGAATCCCAATGAGAGGATCCAGAGTATCGTTTCAAGGTATAAAACGGGAGAATTACAGTAAAGAAGGTAAGATATCATGAACAGATCTTCAGTAAAACATTTGACATTGGTGGGACTGATGGCCGCAGTGCTCTGCATTCTCGGCCCCTGGACGATCAACATCCCCGTCAGTCCCGTTCCCATTTCGTTAGGGATGCTGGGCGTCTATTTTGTAACATCCGTGCTGGGCATGAGGCAGGGCACCGCCAGCGTGCTGATCTATATTCTCCTGGGACTTGTGGGCATCCCTGTATTTACAGGCTTCTCCGCCGGTCCCGGCAAACTTCTGGGGCCTACCGGCGGCTATATCATCGGCTATATCTTTATGGCTCTGATATGCGGATTTTTCGTGGATAAATTCAACGGCAACACGCCCCTGTATTTCCTTGGTATGCTTCTGGGGACCGCCGTATGCTACTTCTTCGGCACCCTGTGGCTTGCCCGTCAGATGCAGTATACCTTTTTCCAGGCCCTTCTGGCAGGGGTGATCCCCTACATTCCCGCCGACCTGATAAAGCTGATCATTGCAAGAGTTGTGGGTTTTCAGCTGCGCAAGCGCCTTGCAGGCACCGGGCTGCTTATGGCAGAGTGAAAATATAATACCGAGAGTTCGAGACCTTCCTCTCGTAAAACAAAACTAAAGGAGAAATTCATATGAGAAACAAGAAAGTACTGTTCATCGTCCAGGCGGCAGTGATTGCCGCCGTCTATGTGGTGCTGACTTATTTTATAAGCGCCTTCAACCTGGCCTCCGGCGCCATTCAGATACGTATTTCCGAAGCCCTCTGTATCCTGCCCTTTTTTACCCCCGCCGCCATACCGGGACTTTTCCTGGGCTGTCTGCTCAGTAACCTTCTCACAGGATGTATCATCTGGGACGTGGTGTTCGGCAGCCTCGCCACGCTGTTAGGGGCGTTTGGCACCTGGCTCATATCCGGCAGGCAGGGGAAGGGAAACAACGTCCCCGCCTCTGGAAAGGCAAGGTGGCTGGCTCCGCTGCCCCCCATTGCGGCAAACACACTCATCGTCCCTTTTGTGCTGTATTATGCGTACCATTTTCCCGGCTCCGTCCCTTACTTCATGCTGACCGTCGGCATGGGAGAAATCATTTCCTGCGGTATTCTGGGGCTTCTTTTGCTGAATGTGTTGGACCGCTATAAAAAATACATCTTTATTTACTGATCCTGCTGTAGGTGATAAAACAGTTGCCATTTTCGGCGAACCATTCCGTGGAGTCATTCATTCCTTTCTTGTAGAGAGTTCCGGTGGACGGCTCCATGATCACCACATTGTATTCGTTAAAGCCTGTGATAAGCACGGCCTCCCCATCCTCAAGCAGCGCCAGCACCGGAATGTCCCTGTTCACATAGTACAGCATGGCGTCCAGGCTGCAGCCTGTCATATCCAGGATCTTTGCATCCTCCAGATTGTCCTCCAGCACCTCCAGCACTGTCTGTCCCTGGGCAAGCAGATATTCTGAATTACGCACAAGTCCCTCAAACCGGAATATGGTATCCAGACACACTGCCAGACTGTTCTTCTCTTCCGTGACAGAGGCTTCCTTGATCGCCATGATCTGATTTCTGACCACCCGGTTTCCTTTCAGCCAGATGCGCTCTCCGCCTTCATTCACTACTACGCCGGAAAGCTCGTAGGCCCGGTTCACCGCCCCTGCGGGAGACAGAAAGATACTGTCAATGCCGTAAGCACCATATACATAATATCTTTCCAGTTCTCTTTCACCGTCAAGGGAAAGAATTCGCCCTCCTTCGTACACCACTTCCTTGGGGTTTAAAATCTTAATGCTTTTTGCGTCAATAGTCTTTCTGGTCTGGATCTGAACATACCGCTCATAGATATCGATATCCGCCGCTGCGACTGTATTTTTCCCTGCAGCTGTCTCAACATTATTCATGATATGGTCACGTTCGATCTGTCTGTAGTCTCCCTTTTCCGTTTTTTCCAGACGTTCCAGCACGATCTGATTGTCCTCCACCACGCAGTCCGTAACATATATGCCGGGCAGGCTGTATTCCTTCAGAAGCTCCCCCTCCGAATTGCAGATACAGATTTTGTACATGGGAAAAAAGAGAACCCCAGAATTTTCCTCTACAATATCCTCCGTCCTGGCAACTCCATAGATGATATCCTCCTCCATAAAGCCCAGGGGCATGATCGCTTCGCCGTCTGCAACCGTAATCGTATTTCCGGTGCCCAGATTCAGATTTCTGATATTTAAACCAACGCTGTGGTATCTGTCCGCCCCTTCCGGCCATATGGCGATCTTATGATTCTCCGATACCCAAAGGCTCTCATCCTGCACAATATCGATCAGCTTTGTATAGCTTCTCTCTGTAAGATCCACATTATATACAGTGTGATTCAGCTTCAGATATAGCTGCCCGTCACGATTCATGTAGAGCAGCTGCTTCATCTCCGCAGCAAGCACTGCATAGGTCCTGTCCGAGGGAATATAGATCAGTTCCTCTATGGTGTTCAGGCTGCTGTTGTAGGTATAGATCTGGAGCCCTACCTCTCCCTCATGCCTGCCCCTGTTCATATACCCATACACTGCAAACTGTGCATTACCGCCCTCATCCACATCCAGGATCTTAATGGAATGCTGACCGTAGATCGTCCGCCTGTCCGCATTGCCGCTGTCATAAAATCCGAATATCACCGTAAGCTTATTATTGATGACATCATAACTGAATAGACGGTTCGCCGTTTCAAACAATACGATGTTTCCATCCTCGCTCTCCAGCATATCAACGTCCGCATCGGCAATTCCCAGCAGGATCTTATCATTGCCGTACATATCCTCCGGATCCGTTATCTGGGTCATGGTCCGTTCATAATCCAGAAGGTACATCCGCTCCGGCGAATACCGGATTCGGAAATATTCCTCTACCAGGTAATAGGTCCTGTCTCCCTCCGATGAAGTGGAAACCACATAGTCTCCGGTAAAGGACGCCGTTTGGCTGGCAATCTCCTGCAGTCGGAACACCGGCTCCGCCTCTTCCCTGACATTCAACTCCCCCCAGGTGATCTGCCGGAAGCTGCTGTGTATGTTTACCTTGTGAAAGCTGCTGTTATCCTCCAGCTTATAGTCCGTCTCCAGATATTTGGTCAGCTCCCGCGCCGCCTCCCGGTCGTAGAGCCGTCTGTGAAAGTCAATACAGAAATCCAATTTTTCCGCCGCATACAGGCTTTCGCTCCAGATGACTCTTGTATAATAGTAGATCTGCCTGTTCTCTTCCAGCTCCAGGATCACCGCAAGAGAATATTCCATATCTCTGTCGATCAGATCCTTCAATGCAAAATTTCCTCTGATTTGACTTTTTCTTACCGTATAATCCGTAATTTCTCTGTTTTCTATCAGCCGGGAGCCGTCTATGCTCCTGACCTCTATAAAAATGCCCGTCACATTTTCTCCAAAGGTATCAATGGTAAAGCCGGTGTCCCTGTCGGCCCCCAGGACCGTCACCGCATCCCGCTGAAACGCCACATCCATAGCCTGAGCATACCCGTGAAGCTGATTGTACGCCACGCCATCCATTTCCATGGTAATCAGCGGAAAACTGGCCTGGGACATCTCAACGGTCAGGTTATCGTGACCTTTATTCATGATTCTGCTGACGATGATCAGCGTCAGAATAAATACGGCAATGAATACAGCCGACTTTATGATGCCTTTCTTCATAAACTACTCCCCGCAACTCTTATCTGAAGAATCGCCTTCCGCCATGACGGCGCTTGTAAATTTCAGTATACAAAAGTACCTGTATCATATCCTCCGAGGGTGGATTTTCTTCTTCCTTCTTCATGATGGTGAAGATAGATCCCGCCAGCGCCCTGAGACTGCATCTGTCAGGATATTCGTCATAGATCATACTGCCTTCGTAATCCGCTTTGTCCAGCACCTCCGCGACCCGTCTCTGACAGTGCTTTATCGTCTCCGGATACATCTGCTGCAGATATTCCAGATCCCGAAGCAGCATCGCCTCCTGTCCCGGACCATAATAACCCGGATATGTCATATAAAAAGGAAGGGGCCCATTCCAGCCCCTTACCTTTTGTTCCGGCATCGGCTGTAACAGTTTAGAGTGAAATTCCATAAGCTTTCCTCGAAAAGAATCTTTTTTACAGCATATGCACATTCACATCCAATCGTTACTGCCCATGCCCCTTATCTTAATGCCTGAATACGCGCAATCGCTCTCTGAAGCGCGGTCTCCGCTCTCGCAAGATCGGTCTCTGTCGTCTTGCTCCGCAGCCTTTCCTCCGCCCGCTCCTTGGCAGCCTGTGCGCGTCCCTCGTCGATTTCCTCTGGCCATTCAATAACTTCAGCCAGAATCGTCACACGCTCCGGAAGTATCTCGGCAAATCCCGCATGAAGCGCCGCCACCTTGTCCCCCTCAGGCTCTGTGATGTCTAAGATCCCCGGCTTCACGATCACCGTCAGCGGCACGTGTCCCGGCAGCACGCCGATCTCTCCCTCTGTCGTGTTGAATTCCAGCATATTCACCTGATTTTCATAGAACAGTCTCTCAGGTGTAATGATGCGTAGAAGAAAGCTGTTACTGTCTGCCATTTTCAGCTACCTCCTGTTATTTGGACATTTTTGCAGTCACATCATCAATACTTCCCACATTCAGGAAATAGCTTTCGGGAACATCATCATGCTTGCCCTCCAGAATCTCCCGGAAACCACGGATCGTCTCATTGATGGGCACATATTTGCCCTCCAGGCCGGTAAACTGTCCTGCCACGAAGAAGGGCTGAGACAGGAATCTCTGTACCTTACGGGCACGGGACACCACCAGCTTATCTTCCTCTGACAACTCATCCATACCAAGAATGGCGATAATATCCTGCAGCTCCTTATATCTCTGCAAAATCTCCTGCACACCTCTTGCTGTCCTGTAATGCTCTTCCCCGACGATCCTGGGATCCAGAATACGGGAGGTGGACTCCAGGGGATCCACCGCAGGATAGATGCCCAGCTCAACGATGGAACGGGACAAAACGGTGGTTGCATCCAGATGGGCAAAGGTGGTTGCAGGCGCCGGGTCAGTCAGGTCGTCCGCAGGGACATAGACTGCCTGAACGGATGTAATGGAACCGCTCCGCGTGGAAGTGATACGTTCCTGCAGAGCGCCCATCTCCGTCTGCAGGGTAGGCTGATAGCCCACCGCAGAGGGCATACGTCCAAGCAATGCAGACACTTCGCTGCCCGCCTGGGTGAAACGGAAGATGTTGTCAATAAAGAGCAGCACATCCTTTCCGCCCTTGTCACGGAAATACTCCGCCATGGTAAGGCCGGTGAGGCCCACGCGCATTCTTGCTCCGGGGGGCTCGTTCATCTGTCCGAACACCATGGTGGTTTTCTCGATAACGCCGGACTCTGTCATTTCATGATAAAGGTCATTTCCCTCACGGGTACGCTCGCCTACGCCGGTAAATACGGAATAGCCGCCGTGCTCCGTGGCGATATTACGGATCAGCTCCTGGATCAGAACCGTTTTTCCTACGCCGGCTCCGCCGAACAGTCCGATCTTACCGCCCTTCTGATAAGGACAGAGCAGATCCACTACCTTGATACCTGTCTCCAGCAGCTCCGTCTCCGTTGACTGCTCTTCAAATTTGGGAGCGGGTCTGTGAATGGGCTCATAGGTCACTCCCTCCGGAGCAGGCTTGTTGTCTATAGGCTGTCCCAAAACATTAAAGATACGTCCCAGAGTATTCTCACCCACCGGAACGGAGATGGGCCCGCCCGTAGCAATCGCATCCATACCTCTTACCAGTCCGTCGGTGCTGCCCATTGCTATACATCTGACCGTGTCGTCGCCCAGATGCTGGGATACCTCCACTGTCAGTTCACCGCCGTCTCTGGTAGGAATACGAATTGCTTCGTTGATTTCGGGAAGGCTTCCCTGGTCAAAGCGTATGTCAAGCACCGCGCCCACGACCTGAGTCACCTTGCCTCTGTTTTCTCCTGCCATTTTAGCCTCCTTATTTTCTCTTTTTCTGCCGGACTTATCCTATTGCCTCCGCACCGGCGATAATTTCTGTCAATTCCTGTGTAATAGAGCCCTGACGAGCCCTGTTATACTTCAGCGTCAAATCGCTTATCATTTCTTCCGCATTGCTGGTAGCGTTATCCATCGCCTGCATACGCGCGCCGTTCTCGCTGGCCACAGCTTCCATCAGCGCACCGTAGATCAGGCTCGTCACATACTTGGGGATGATCATGTCCAGGGCTTCCACGTCCTCCGGCTCAAAGTTCATGATGGCGGTTGCACCGCTCTCCTTTTCAGCCGATTCTCCCGCGATCTCCACAGGCAGCAGCTTCAGCAGAGTGGGCACATGGCTCACCGTATTTTTAAAAGCGGTGTATGCCAGATAGATCTCGCTTATCTCGCCGTCTGCATAGGACTTTAAGAGCGATTCCGAAACTGCCATTGCGTCCGCGTAAGCAGGACTTTCCACAATATCGTTGTCGCACTCCCTCACTTCATAGCCGTACCGCAGAAAGGTTTCCCGCCCCTTGCTTCCGATGGTGTACACAAGCAGATCTTCCTTTGTCCACTCCGGATGCCTAGTGACCAGCTTTTCCACATTGGAGTTATAACCGCCTGCCAGACCTCTGTTGCCAGTGATGACGATCACAGCCTTCTTCCCGGACTCACCGGGGGTCAGATACCTGTGTTCCACATGGCCCACACGCTTCAGGATACTGTTTACCGTATCATACATACAGTTGAAATATTCCTTGGAGCGCTCCGCATTTGTCCTGGCACGCTGCAGCTTTACGGTGGACACCAGCTTCATAGCCTTTGTGATCTGCTGAGTGCCCTGAATACTGCTCTTTCGGCGCTTTATGTCACGCATTGATGCCATATCTTACATCTCCTTGCATCTTGATTTTATGCCTTGCCTGCCGCCGTAAACGTCTTTATGAACTCCGTAAGCGCCTTCTTTAAGATATCTTCCGTAGCTTCGGAGATCACCTTCTCAGCGGCAATGTTTGCGGGAACCTCCGGATATTTTGTATCCAGGAACTCGAAAAACTCTGTCTCAAATCTGGTAATATCCTCCACCGGCACATCCAGCAGATACTTATTGGTAACGGCATAGATGATGATGACCTGATACTGTACCGGCATAGGTCTGTACTGAGGCTGCTTTAAGACCTCCTTGATCCTTTCGCCCTGAGCCAGCTTTTCCTTGGTATCATCGTCCAGCTCGGAACCAAACTGCGCGAAGGATGCAAGCTCCCTGTACTGCGCAAGCTCTGTACGGATAGGCGCTGCGATCTTCTTCATGGCCTTGATCTGCGCCGCGCCGCCCACACGGGATACGGAAAGACCCGCGTTGACTGCAGGACGGAAGCCGGAATTGAACATTTCCGTCTCCAGGTAGATCTGTCCGTCTGTAATGGAAATGACGTTGGTGGGGATATATGCGGACACATCGCCCGCCTGGGTCTCAATGATAGGAAGCGCCGTCAGGGAGCCTCCGCCGTACTCCGCACTCATTCTCGCCGCTCTCTCCAGTAGTCTCGAATGCAGATAGAATACGTCTCCGGGATATGCCTCACGTCCGGGGGGACGACGAAGCAGCAGGGAGAGTGTGCGGTACGCGGTAGCGTGCTTACTCAGATCATCGTACACTACCAGCACATCCTGGCCCTTCTCCATCCACTCCTCGCCGATGGCACAGCCGGAGTAGGGAGCAATGTACTGCAGCGGGGCAAGGTCGCTGGCCGTGGATACTACTACGGTAGTATACGCCATGGCGCCGTGCTCCTCCAGGGTCTTTACGATATTGGCAATGGTAGAAGCCTTCTGGCCGATTGCCACATAGATACACTTTACATTCTGGCCTTTCTGGTTGATGATCGTATCAATTGCGATAGCCGTCTTACCTGTCTGACGGTCTCCGATGATTAACTCACGCTGGCCTCTGCCGATAGGGATCATGGCGTCGATTGCCTTGATACCTGTCTGAAGCGGTGTGTCAACCGCCTGTCTGGTGATAACACCGCTTGCCACACGCTCGATCTTGCGGTAGCTGTCTGTCTGAACGGGTCCCTTGCCGTCGATTGGCTGTCCCAGCGAGTTCACCACACGTCCCAGCAGGGCGTCGCCCACAGGGACTTCAACCACTCGCCCGGTAGTCTTGACAGTGTCGCCTTCGTTGATGTTTTTCGCACTGCCGAGAAGAACCACGCCGACATTATCCTCTTCCAGATTCAGCACCATGCCGTACACTTCTCCGGGGAACTCAAGCAACTCGCCCTGCATGGCCTTTTCCAGTCCATGGACACGGGCGATACCGTCTGCCACCTGAATAACAGTACCCACATCCGATACATCCAGCGTGGACGCATACCGCTTAATCTGATCCTTGATAACTGAACTTATTTCTTCCGGTTTTAAATTCATGGATCTGTCGCACCTTTCTTCCAACCGGTCATCCCAGCTGGATTTGTAATAATTGTTT
>JAMPHT010000040.1 GCA_023663285.1 Bacillota bacterium | reverse complement strand
TGGAAAAAGTATCAGAAGGATTTTGATTATGCAAAGGATATTTCCTTTGATGATGCGTGCAATTCAGTTTTGCGGATAATGGATTTGCATTGAATCGTATTTCTGAAACAGCAAAAAGGGATATTTTAGATATGGATGATCCGCGTAACGATCCCCACAGCCACGCCCCGTTCCTCGTCAATGCGGATGACGGCAAAGCTCACATTTGCTTTACAGCAACTCCGTCCAGCCGTACAGCGGGTACAGAGAAAACCATTTGGCAATTTCAAATCCAAGCAACTTGAGGATGATGGGAATCACGAAAAACAGCAGGGCAGAAAATATCGTCTGCACCTGACTTTTTCTCCATATGGATATTGCCATTGTAAGCAATGCGACCAAAACCATGGATAAAATTTGAAAAAGAGCGAGCAGCAGACCAAAACATACAATCGGCATAGGAACAGAAAATCCGCTGAAATGTGAAATATTCTGAACCGCTGCGCCAAGGCTGTGCATAGGGTATACAGAGGAAATACGATATATGCGGCACAGAATCGGGACAAGCGCCAGGGCTGCTGCCATTATACTGCATATTAAAATCTTGCGCAGCATGATTTTTCGTTTTCCTGCTCTGGTTGCGCCAATCAGGAAAAGCGAACTGTTCTGATACTCCATAGCAACTGCTCCGCTCACAGCAAGGATAATGCCTATGGATAAAATGAGAAAATCAATTGAAAAGGACTCCTCTAAGACGCCGAAAAGATAGAGATAGCCCGTATCATATACAAAGCGTCCGCCATTTGTTTTGACATGGTCATACTGTGCTTCCACACGCTGAAACGACGGATAAAACGCCAGCGTCATGTTGGCCTGCGATTTCAGGGTATCCGCCGTATTAGCGATCAATTCTCCCGTACTTACCATTTTGTCGATCTGCTCGATCTGTTGAAGCGCTTCCTCATACCGTGCTTTTTCGGATAGAATAAGGGACTCCTTTTCGTCTGTCAGCCCACCCTCCAGCTCTGCCATGATGCGTTGATAATACTGTTCGCTTACCGATGGTGTGTAACTGCGGCCAAGACTTTCATATGTCAGCAAAGCGGCAAACAGCAGCAGGATCGGTAAAGCGCGGCTTGTGATCAGCAATTTGTAGCTTTCATGTCGAAAGATATTAGTATGAGGATGAAAAGGTACGGAGAATGGCAGGCGCATTTTTCTTATTTCAAAGCTTTGCATCCGGCAGAAGGCAAGCAGGCTTCCGACAATTCCGATCATACAGATCAAAAGAATCAGCAAAAGCGATAAGCTCAGTCTGGATGCAGGATACCCAAACAAATCAAAATTCAAATACCCGCCGTATATATTTTCGGTTTTCATCAATCCTACGGGGTTTAAATATTTGAACACAGAAAATACAGAACCTGCCGGAATCAGGTAATACAGCAATGCGCTTATGCCAATGATTCCTGATCCTGCCAAAAAGGGCAGTGCCGCAGTGTCTGCTCCTATGCAGAAAACAGTCAGCACAGCGCCTATCCCGAAGAGTATCAAAGCCTTTGTCAGCACAGAGATTAGAACATACTCCCAAACGCTGACAGGCAGGCTGCTTTCTGTATAGGCGGCTATCGACTGTAAACTTGCCCCCGGAACGAACCAGCCTGTACTTTGATCCCAAAATACAAGGCTGACCGTATAAAATAGAGCCGTCAAAAGAATACAGTGGATAAGAAGCGCCGATATCTTTGCCGCAATGCTGTGTAACACACCATACCTTGTACTCCGGGTGATGAAAAACAACTTTTTATTTTTTTCATCTGTAATCAGGCTGCCCACAAACAGCATCATGCCCAGAACCAGAAGAAGCTCTGTCCAGCTATTTTCCATAGCGGAGACAAGTCCTTTTGACGGGGTAAACCGTATATTTTCATCAGACAGCTTTGCATGATCCGCCGCACTCTTTTGGAGATTTCGAGCGCTGTAGGAATTTTGGCCCTGGCCGCCGAAAATCGAAATTTTGCTTAGCGTATCCTTGTTTTCCTGAATGGAACGCAGATACTCTCCATAGCCTGCAGCCTTTTGCCATTCGGCGTATATTTCATCAATAAATGTCTGCTCCTGCTCCAGTGAATCGGTAAACTTCAGATAACCGCTCGTCTGATACAGCTCATAATATTTTTCAAACACACCGGGATGATTTTGCAGCTCCTGCTCCGTAAGCATAGCGCCCATTTCATTTTCCATGGACTGCATAGCAAGAATATTCTGCACAAAGCACAGGCCGTCTATCTTATCCTTTGATTTAGCGATATATTCACCCTTTTCCTCTTCGCTTTTTCCGTAAAGCTCCGCACACAGCGCTTTATAAGCGGAGAGCGGCGCCTTTTCTTCGTCTGGCAGAGAGGTATACCATAATAAAAACAGATGAAAAAGCAGTAATATACAAATGGATAACGCAAAGCGGCGTTTTCGCCAAATTTTACTCAACTCAAAGGGAATCAGCCGCAGCATGGCGCTCCTCCTCTCCAAAAATATGCATATACACCTCTTCCAGATCGCAGCTTTCTCCGTATCTTTGACAAAGCGTCTCCACGGTATCTCTGTCGACGATACTGCCGGAACGAATCAACAGAATCTCTTTTGCGATTGGCGCAATATCGGATACTACATGGGTAGATACAAGGATGATCCTGTCTCCCGCAAGAGCCTTGATCTGCTCTCTGATGCGTACCCGTTCTTTCGGGTCAAGTCCCGCTGTAGGTTCATCCAGCACGATCAGCTTCGGGGCGCCCAAGATCGCCTGGGCAATCAGGATTCTCTGCTTCATGCCGCCGGAATAGCTGCCGATCGCTCTGTCCGCCGCCTCCTGCATATTTACATAGGAAAGCACTCGTTTGATTTCATAATGCACCTCTTTTTTCGGAATACCTTTTAGCGCCGCCATATAGGAGAGGAAGCGCCTGCCGGAAAAGCTATTGTATAGTCCCTGCTGCTGTGGCGCGTAACCAATCAAGCTGCGAAAGTCTGCTCCCAATGTCCGGATGTCGCTGTTATCCCATAGGACCTCGCCATTTGTTGGTTTGATATTTCCGGTGATGATATTCATCAGCGTGGATTTTCCCGCTCCGTTGGGGCCCAGCAGACCGTAAATGCCGCGGTCCAGTTCCAGTGTTACGTCGTCCAGTGCGGTTTTATCCCTATACTTTTTTGTAATATGCTTCAGCGTCAGCATACCTGCTGTCCTCCTTACTGCCCCGAACCAATCATTTCGATTTTGCGGTAATTGTTTTTTCCTGCAATGAGGTCATTCCTGGAAATCAGCGCGTACTTATACCGATGAATAGAATAGGAGCCGTCATTATGAGCCGTCGCGTCATAGTCATAGATAAACAAAACATCCTCTGCCGTTTCTCCTCGGAAATCAATGGCCCAGCCATTACAGAGAATGGTGAGCGGCGAATGGGTGACCTCTCCCGTTTTTGTATCGACGAAATACCAGATCGGGTCGCCCGCAAGGTCCCATCCACGGCAGCACAGCGCGTCTCCCAGCGTATCCATAAGGAGGTTTTGCGGAAGAGAACAGAGCGTTTTCTTTTCACCTGTTTTAAGATCCATAACCTCAATATTTTGATTTTCTTTGGAGGACAGATACAGTTTATCGCTTAAGAGCTGCGCCGAATGCTCATATTTGTTTGACAAGCGCACGAGCTCCTGGGGTTTGCCGCCTTCCCGGCTTAACAGCGCATACACCTCATGGGAGTTATTATATAGATCCCTATACACAGCATCATCCCATATTTCATCCTGTGAAAGCTCCCTGCCGAAATCAGTTCCGCACAATACAAAACCATTTTGGCAGCATCCGATAATATTCCATGAGATACCGTCGTCAAAATCCATAGAACAGATCTCGGTGAGAGAAAGTGAATCAAGATTTAAAAATGTCAGTTTCCGCTCTGATGAAGTCGTATAGGTTTGAGCGCCGTTTTTATCGGTTGAAAGCTTTTTGGTGATCATATAGATGCCTTGATTGCTTCCAATCACTTTATCCTCAAGAGTAAGCGATGCATCGAAGGTATAGATTTTTTTTCGTCCTGTTCCGTCAAGATTGGCACGGTACAATGTCGCCGGCTGGCTTTCTATTGAATTGCCGCCGCCGTCAAAGCTGATAAAATTTTGAGACATGGAGCCGTCGTTATCATATTCCCGGCTCAAAATATAGAGATGGTCGCCGAAAATAAAGGGAATGGTTGAGAACAAAGGAAAATCATCATATGAAAATACAGACGGGCAATCTAAAGAATCGTGTTTGCAGCCGGCTGTACTGCACAGATAGAGCTCATGTCCGGAGGCAAAATCCATATACATAAGATGCATTCCGTAGCTGCCCTCCTGCAGCTCTGTCACTTCCCCGGTCAGATAGTAATAACCGGTTTCCGTGCTGCAGGCGCTCTCTCCATATCGGTTAGAGAGGAGACGCAGATTTTCATCTCCCGAAGAAACATTTTCCCGGCCTGAGTCCTGCTGTACACCGGGAGCAGAGCTTTCTGAATTCCCTGGATCGGCATTGCCGGAATCTTCAACATTGGTCTTGCCGTCGCTGCTGCATCCGCATAGCCAAAAGCCAACGATCATAACTGCCATAAAAAGAATCAATGATTTTTTCATAGAAAAAAGACCTCCTTGTTTTTTACAAGAAGATCTTATCCGATAAAAGTCAAAAATCCGTCAAACCGATAAAAAGATTTTTACACAGGCGCCCTCGGATGTATTCGACAGCTCCAGCCTGCCGCCGTGCCTGCGGCATAGAAGGCGGCTTACGGAAAGACCGATTCCCATATGTCCGTCTTTGGCAGCAGCAATCAGCCTCCTTTCCTGTCTGCCAAGAAGCTCTGCGGGGAATCCCTCTCCGTCGTCAGCTACGGAAACAGAAAGTATAGCTTCGTTTAAGGAAAAATCAAGCTGTATTTGTGCTCTGGCATAACGAATCGCATTATTTACGATATTTTCCAAGACTCGATACAGCAAAGCCGCATCGACCTGTATCTCTTTCTCCGGCAGAGGATTGACAGCCTGTAAGTTGATTCCGTTTCTCTGAGCCAGAAGGGACAGATCCTCTGCAATAGCAGCCGCAAGTCCCTTAGCATTTACAGGTTTTCTGTCAAGCTGCGTTTCCTCTGTTTGATTTAATAATCTGACAGATTCGGTATACTGCTCCAGGCGTTTGGCTGCCATACCGAGATTTCCTGTGATGCGGATTGCCTTTTCCCGACTTATTTCACCGTTTTGAAGGCTTGCTTCCAGATACTCGCTATAGCCCTCGATAATGGCAATCGGATTTCGCAGGTCATGTGCGATAGAAGCCTGCATCAGTTTTCGTTCTTCCAGCATATTCCACATCGCCTTATTATTTTCACAAAGGGCTGCCCGCATATCTTCAAAGGATCGGCACAGCTCGCCCATTTCATCGCCGCAGTGATAGGAAAGCTCGAAATCCAGATTTTGTTCCGCGATTTGCTTTGTAGCGTCTGCTAATAAAGAAAGCGGTATTTTGAGCTTGCGGCGATAAAAATACATACAGCACCATAGGATCGCAGCAAGGGAAAGAATTATCGGAGCGGCGAACATGGCCGCGCCGCAGAGTTGATAAGCAAGCTTTCTTTTGGGAGATAAAGAATCCACTCCGGTTTCAATTTTCCTGATAGAATATCGAGTCTGTTTTGCGCCGTCCGACACCGGGATATCGTCATATTCAATATTTATGGAAGGTAAAGAGGACAAATTTTCGCCAAAGTTCAGGAGATAGGTGCTTTCTATCACACTTCCGTCGGATAAGGTTTCCTCAAGAGTAAGATAGGCAGCGTTGGCGTCAGGCAAAAGCCGGTGCCGAAAGGCGGCGCAGCCGCCGATAATCAAAGCTGACGCCAGTACAACTGCTCCGATAGAAAGGCAGACAGTTAATGCCAGAAAGCGGCGAAGCGGCAGATCTTCCCATTTCTTTTTCAGCGTTTCCATTTATATCCCACTCCCCAGACTGTCTCAATGTATTCCTCTCCTGTTGCCATATGGAACTTGGTGCGTATTTTCCGTATATGCTCCTTGATGACGTCCGCACTGCCTTCTGCGTCGCATCCCCATATTCTCTCATATATCCGTTCGCGGTCAAACACCTGGCCGGCGTTCGTCAACAGGAATTCAATCAGGTCAAATTCCTTTTTTGAAAATTCAATTTCGATATCCTTATAAAAAATACGGCGCTGTGAAAGATTCACAAGCAGTTCGCCGGAGGTCAGCATGGAAGCGCCGTTGCTGCGGATGCGTTCATCCCTGCGCAGATGAGCGGCCACCCTTGCCGACAGCTCTTTTAAGCTGAATGGTTTGGTGATATAATCATCACCGCCGTACTGTAAACCTATGATTTTATCCTGCTCGGTGATTCTTGCCGTTACGAAAAGGATCGGACAGGACATATGCTCCCGGATGTTCCGGCAAAGCTCCAGTCCATCTGTTCCCGGCATATTGATATCGAGTATGATCAGGTCGGGATTTTTCGGGAGCAGCGCCAAAGCCTCGCCGGCGCTGTTTGCCGTATAAACCCCATAGCCCTCGTCTCCCAAATGGTCAGACAGCAGCTCCGTGATCATCACCTCGTCGTCCACGACTAAAATTTTATGCTTCATACCAACGCCTCCTTAAAGAACATGATCAGGCTCTTATTATAGCAGATAAGGCTTTACGGGAAAAGAGTAAAGCAGGGTCAATTCAGCGCTTGCTATTTGCATTGATAAATGCGGTGTTATGTGATAGGATAAGGAATAGAAAAAACGAACTATTTACAACCGGAACAGGAGTCTTTATTTTGAAAAAAAGAACATTCATTATTACATTGACGTGTATATTGTTAGTAGCCGTTGTCGTAATTGGCTTTGCCGCATTTGGCGGCAAGAAGCCGTATAAGGATCTGGATGCAACTCAAATAGCGTCCGTCACAGTTCGCTTAATACCACCAGATACAACTGTCCAAATTGCAGAAATTGAGGAATTTGTAGCTTACCTTAAAAATATAGTTATCTATAAAGAGGATAATTCTTACACAGAATATAACGGACAAGGTATTATTTTTACAGTGACCATGACAGACGGGACACAAACAAGTATTATGGCATATAACCCGTTTCTTGTGATTGACGGTGTTGGTTATAAGACACAATATGGGCCATGTGAAGCGCTGAGTGATTATGCGAATGGGTTACTTAAGAAATGAGGAATCAAATTCGGTATTGATCCAAATGCCAATATCTCTCATTTCAGAGTTTGGAATACTCTTATAAAAGCGTTGTGCTTCCTCGTTGGCGGCGGTCAGCGCAACCAGTGTGCTAATATGCCTATCCTTTAAGATTTTCAGCAAAGATTCTAATAATCGCTGCGCTACCCCCTGATGTCTGTTACTTTTTATAACACAGATCCAATCAAGATATGCCCTTTTTGAGCCGTCAAAATGACTTGCAATGAGTGAGGCATCAATTCGCCCGACAACTGCGCCGTCCTTATATGCCAGCAGAGAAATGGCATCGTCAAAGCTCTTATCTTCAAAGCTTTTTTCAACAGCATTCACATAGGCATGATCGATTTCCCATCCCCAGAAGTTTTCCTCTTTGCGCAATCTTCTTTCAAAATCCAGGACATCAGGTATTTTGTCCCTTGTATAAGTCTGAATTTCCAAATTCATATTGTATGCCTCCGTAACAGCTGAGCTTCTTTATCTAAACCTCTTTTCCATTATGATCTCATCCTCGTCGCATTCTCCGGTCAGATAAAAGCCCAGCTTTTCATACATTTTCTTTGCAGCTTCATTTCCGTCGATATAGCAGAGCGTGACCTTATCATATTTTCCGTCGCGCTCCATCAACTCAAGAATCTGCCGCGCTGCCTCGATCCCGTACCCGTTTCCCTGAAAGCGCTCGTCTATGAACAACTGGCTGAAATCGTAAGCATCCAATTCGTCGCAATCGTAATACAGAACCATTCCAACGGGAGTGTCGTCGTGATATATGACGTAGGCGTTGCTTCTGCTTTCCCGATAGGCATAAGCTCTTGCCAGCAAGCCTGCGCTGTCGGCCACATAGGATCTTTGTGTCTCGGATACTTTCAGTCCCAGCCGCCAGTTTCCGGGGTCTACTTCTTCTAATCTGATCATGGCTTACCCTCCCCTAATGTAGTACAACATAATATGTAATGCTTCTCCTGCTTTGTAATCAAGATTATACATTTAAAATATAAAAAAGTCTATTATAAACTTTATTGCGATTGTCTAATTCAAAACCAGTTATTACAAATCGAAGAAAAATTTTGCGTAACGGTCAACGCCCCTGCTTTCACAGCGGGGTATTGACTTTGAAAAGGGTCCCCGTAAACAAAAAGCCGGATAAGTTCCGGACATTTCAGTCCGTGCCTTATCCAGCCTTTCATTTCTCTCTGAATGATCCGCCCTCCGAGCAAGTGACTCTATCTTACAGGAATTCCCGGAAGATGTCAGGGGCGATCTTGAATCCGGCAATTTTTATGTAGGGACCCTGTATCCTTACTCTTTGGCAACTACGTTGATCTCAGGAAATATATTTTGGAAATCTTGACATCAGAGCGCCAGCATATTTTTCCACAAAATATGAGTTCTTTGGTTTTACCCCGAATTGTGGCATTGAGCATAAAGGCATTATCACGGTATTCAGGAGCAGCAAGCCCGATATTTATGGCATCAATGACGAGCTGCCCTGCTTTCTGCATGGGATGGTACATTTCCGGTTTGGCGTCTTTATTCACACAGATTCCGTCTCTTGTGGAAGAGGGACTGCTCCAGAATTTCGCACCCAAAATGGAGCAATTCGTGCCAAGTCCATAATAAATTTTTGCAGATTGACGATAACTCCGATAAAAGCTGTACAGCTATATGAATACGGGGAGAGAAAAATATGTCAGTTAAGTTTTCAGAAAATTCAGTTCATTTGCAAAATGGCATCAAGCTTGACAGGGAATATGCCAAATCGCAGTCACAGGAAGTCCGGAATACGGATCAGAAAGTATTTCAACGGGATAATTTGGAGATTTCCCAAATATCGAAAGAAAGAGAAGCCTTCATGTATAGGATCAGCCATACGGTCGATCACTCGGTTGTATTATTTGGCAATGAATTGGCTGAAACATTGAAGGAGGTCAGAGAAGGAACGGGGCAGTATGGTTACTCCGAGGTTGTAAATGCCTGTGGGCTGACTTATGCAAGGCTCTATTCGGATATTGAACAGCGCTATGAAAATGGGCAGGAGCAATGGTGTGATCAGATGGGGACGCCGTTGACAAAGGAGGACGAGATCGAATGGCTGAATATGCAGTATGAGACCCAGGCGGCGTGGCAGAAAGCCTGCGCAAGAGTGGCGCTCCAAGGACAGGTCTGCTGGGGGCATATTTCTGACCTGACGGCAAAAGAAATATCGGAGGTGACTGAAGAGCTGGAGGACAGCTTCTATCAGGCGAAGGACGCCTATATGAAGCTGCATCGGGAAAATAAGCATAGTGGACTTACTTTGCAGAATCATATATTTGGGAACAGCCGAATATATGAAATACTGAACAGACTGGGGAATTTGACTTATTGATAATTTTCGCAGTTGCGAGTAAAATGTATTTTGTGTAAAGGGATGATTTTGCGGATTGTTTTAAAAAGGAAAGTAACAAAACAGAAGAGAGGCAAAAAGGTTGGACCATAATGCAGATAAGGCGCCTACACATATCAAGGTGCGCGGGGCAAGGGTACATAATCTGAAGAATATTGATGTGGATATTCCATTGCATAAGCTTGTGGGGATAGCAGGGGTATCCGGTTCCGGAAAATCTTCCCTGGCATTGGGCATTCTGTATGCGGAGGGCTCCAGGCGTTATCTGGAGGCGCTCTCAACATACACAAGAAGGCGCATGACACAGGCGGAAAAGGCGCAGGTAGATGAAGTGCTGTATGTTCCGGCCGCCCTCGCACTCAGACAGCGTCCCGGCATTCCCGGAATACGCAGCACTTTTGGTACGGGAACAGAGCTTTTGAACAGCCTGCGGTTAATGTATTCGCGGCTTGCAGAGCATCGCTGTCCCAACGGACATTATGTAAGGCCGTCTTTGAATGTGGCGGCTGGTCTGGAGCTTATTTGTCCGAAGTGCGGCGAGCACTTTTTTGCACCAAGTGCGGAAGAGCTGGCGTTTAACAGCCAGGGCGCATGCAGGCGCTGCGACGGGACAGGGATCGTGCGGACTGTGGACGAATCGACGCTTGTACCGGATGAATCTCTTTCCATTGATGAGGGCGCGGTTGCTCCATGGCAGACGCTGATGTGGTCGCTTATGAAGGATATTGCCCGCGAAATGGGAGTCCGGACAGATGTACCATTTCGGGAACTGACAGAAAAAGAGCGTGATATTGTATTCCATGGCCCTGCCGTCAAGAAAAATATCATTTATCAGAATAAGACCAGCGGCGCAGCGGGAGATATGGATTTTACTTATTTTAATGCAACCTATACTGTGGAAAATGCGCTGTCCAAGGTAAAAGATGAAAAGGGCATGAAGCGGGTAGAGAAGTTTTTAAGACAGGGGATTTGTCCGGATTGCGGGGGAACCCGGCTTTCGGAGGCTGCACGGGCGCCGAAGCTTCGCGGAATTTCCCTTGCCGAAGCCTGCAGTATGACGCTTTCTGAATTATCAGCATGGGTGGAAGGCGTACCGGATTCCCTGCCGGAGGAAATGCGGCCTATGGCAGTCAGTATCTGTGAATCATTTCAGAATGCGGCAAAACGGCTGACAGACCTGGGGCTTTCCTATCTCACCCTGGATCGTGCGGCGTCCACATTGTCTACAGGAGAACGGCAGCGGATGCAGCTTGCAAGGGCAGTAAGAAACCGGACGACAGGGGTGCTATATGTGCTTGACGAGCCATCCATTGGCCTGCATCCCTCTAACATAGAAGGATTGGCGGGAGTGATGCAGGATCTTTTACAGGATGGAAATACGGTTATCCTGGTGGATCATGATCCCCATGTGCTCTCCAAAGCAGACTGGCTGATAGAGCTTGGACCTGAGGCCGGTGCGGGCGGCGGCACGATCATTGCGCAGGGAACCCTTGATGATATCGGAAAGAACCCGGATTCCCGGATCGGCGGATTTTTAACGGGGAGAACCGTGATCGATCTGGGGAGACATATCCCTTCGGAGCAGATGTTTGACCTTGGCATGATTCGCCTGTCCACTTCGGAGATCCATACAGTAAAACCCCTGGAGGTGGATTTCCCGAAAGGGCGTCTGACTGCCGTAACGGGAGTTTCCGGTTCCGGAAAGACAACGATGGTATTGGAAAGCCTGATCCCCGCACTGGAGGCATCCGTCAAAGGAGCAAGGCTTCCGGATCATGTGCGTTTTGTGTCGGCAGAGGGTATCCGCCAGGTCAAGCTGATCGACGCGACCCCGATCGGCGTGAATATCCGTTCTACGGTGGCGACTTATGCCGATGTGCATGATGAGCTGCGCAAAATATATGCGCGGACCCCAGACGCAAAGGAAAAGGGATATAAAGCGGGAGATTTTTCGTATAACACAGGACAGCTTCGGTGTCCGGCTTGCGATGGTACAGGTTCCATCAGTCTGGATGTGCAGTTTTTGCCGGATGTGGAAATTACCTGCCCTAACTGCGGCGGCTCACGGTATGCAAAGGAAGCAGGGGCGATCCGGCGGATCTCAAAGAAGAAAAACGGAGCCTATACACTTCCTGAGCTGATGGCTATGAGCATTGATGAGGCTTTGGCGGCCTGTGCGGATATTCCGATAGTGTCGCGGAAGCTTCAGGTGCTGCATGACCTGGGACTTGGATACCTGACGCTGGGAGAGGAGACGCCGAGCCTGTCAGGCGGAGAGGCCCAGAGATTGAAATTGGCAAGCGAGATGGGGAAAGGACAGTCCGATTCCGTATTTGTTTTTGATGAGCCGACCATTGGCCTGCACCCTCTGGATGTAGAAACACTCATACATATATTTCAGAAATTGATTGAAAACGGAGCCACCGTCATTGTAGTTGAGCATGATCTGGATATTATCCGCAATGCCGACTATGTGATCGATATGGGACCGGGAGGCGGTTCCCATGGAGGACGAATCGTTGCACGGGGAACACCACAGGAGATATGTAATAATAAGGATAGCCTGACCGGAAAATATCTGAAACCGCATATAGTGAAATGATGCGGGAGAGCAGACTGAACCTGTAGTTGATATTGCCTGCGGGCCGGGTAAAAAGTATAACAAGCGGAGGTCTTGAAAATGAGTGAGATGAAAGAAAGACTGCACACCGGAGAACTTTATTTCCCGGATGGGGAAGAGATCACAAAGGAACAGAGGGTTTATCAGGATTTGCTGTTTGAGTATAATCAGACCAGGCCGTCGGAGGGGGAAAAGCGAGCAGAGCTGCTTAAAAAAATGCTTGGCGACTGCGGTGAGGGAGTATATATTGAAGCGCCGTTTTATGCCAATTTTGGCGGACACCACTGTCATTTTGGCAACAATATCTATGTGAACTATAACCTGACCTGCGTGGATGATACCCATATTTATATAGGGGACTATACTATGCTGGGGCCGAATGTAACGATTGCAACAGCAGGGCATCCAATCTTACCGGAGCTGCGCCGCAAAGGGCTTCAGTATAATATGCCGGTCCGTATTGGCAGTAACTGTTGGATCGGGGCGGGCGCCATCATCATGCCGGGAGTGACCATTGGCGATAATGTAGTGATTGGGGCGGGGAGCGTTGTGACCAAAGATATTCCCTCTAATGTGGTTGCGGTAGGGAATCCCTGCAGAATCATGAGGGAAGTGGGGGAGCATGACCGGAAATATTATTTCAGGGATAGGGAGATCGATCCGAATGAATGGCAGGATTTATTTGAGAAGCAAAAGTTTTAGAGATAGCCTTTAGAAACGGAGGTATGAAACAAATATGAGAAATGAAAAGGTGAAAAAACTGACATTATCGGCTATGTTTATGGCAGTGGGGATGGTTCTTCCCTTTTTTACAGGGCAGATTCCGCAGATAGGAAATATGCTTCTGCCAATGCACATTCCGGTATTGCTGTGCGGCTTGATCTGCGGCTGGCAGTACGGTCTGGCAGTGGGATTTATTCTTCCGCTGTTTCGGCACGTTGTATTCGGTATGCCCGTATTGATACCTGCAGGAGTTGCCATGGCGGTTGAACTGGCAGTGTACGGGGCGGTCGTCGGCTTTTTATATTCACATTCCAAATGGCAGTGTGTCAGGGCGTTGTACAGATGCCTGATCACGGCCATGCTGGCAGGAAGAGTGGCATGGGCGGCCATGCGGCTGGGGCTTACGCTGGTTACGGGAGAGCCCTTTACGTTTCAGATGTTCCTTGCGGGCGGCTTTACCAACGCCATTCCCGGAATTATCATTCAGCTGGTGCTGATACCGCTTATCATGGTTGCGCTGAATAAGACGGGGCTCGTACCTTTTTACAAAAAGGGACAGAAGCTGGCAACGGATGAGGTGTATTCTTTGCCGAAATAGTATAGCTATTATCCATTCTGGTAATTTGGTCGGCTGTATGTTACAATTTCATTATCATTGATGAAAGGCGGGAGCCTGTATGAACAACATATGCCACGATATTTTCAGAGGGATTCACGAAGGGAAATGGCTGAAAATAGAGTATAAAAATAAAGAAGAAAAGGTTACCAGATACTGGATAGGAATCCGGGACTTAAATCCGTTAAAGCGCACGCTGTCTGTTGATGGCCTGCACTTAAGCAGATACACTACCGACTCCTATGATACAATTTATATAGATTCTATTCTGTCCTCCCAGATTGTAGAAGGTTCTTACTGCCCGGTAAATCAGAAGTTGGTGCGGGATATTTATCTGAATCCCCATAAATATAAGGCACTGTTTGATAATGTAGCAAACTTAAAGGTTCTGAACTATCTGGAAATGTGCAATCGTATGGATACCACTCCCTATTATTCAAACTTTGAACTGGTGCGCTATCTGGACGGACAGAGCTTTCAGGGGGAAAATTATCAGCTTGATACAAATCAGTTTCAAACTATTGTAAAGCATTTTCAGTACAAAACGGATGATAAGGAAAGAAAAAACGGCAGGCTGTTGATTCAACAGCTTGCTTTAAATGTTTTAAGCATACATACCGAGAAAGGGCTGTATGTACTGGCTTACAAAAGACTGCAGCTGGACGTAAAAAACAGGACTCTGCGGCCGGAGGATGAAATTACCATATGTACGGAATTTGTGCTGGGCGAGACAAAGGAGCACATCCGAAAATATCTGGATGCAGATGAGTATGAACTTCTGACTGACTTTGAGAAGAACCAGGAGCAAATTAAAGATTGTGTAACCAGACACAACAGGCAGATTATAGGGGTGGACGATATGCCCTACATAATCGGCCTGGGAATGGAAGTGGCTCTGGATCTGCACAGGGAATATCAGGCAATCATCAATATGTACAACGAAGGAAGGGCCACGGTGCCGGTCAGGGCATTCTTCGGAGATCTGCTAAGCCGTCCTGTCCGAAGAAAAGAGTATCCGATTACTTTAATTGACAGAAAAATTAACCTGGATCAGCTGCTGGCTGTCAATAACGCTATGAAATACCCGCTGGCATACATTCAAGGGCCTCCCGGAACGGGGAAGACAAACACCATTATCAATACCATAGTTACCGCCTTTTTTAACGAGCGGACGGTTCTTTTTGCTTCTTATAATAACCACCCTATCAACAATGTGTATGAAAAGCTTCTGAGCTTGGAGTACAGAGGGAAAAAAGTCCCCTTTCCCGTGCTGCGGGTAGGAAATACGGACAAGGTAAGCGAGGCGGTACAGCATATCAAAAGAGTATATGCACAGGTACAGGAGATCACTGTGTTTGAATCCACTCTGGACAGAAATAAAGGCGACCGCATCGAACGGGCTAAAAAACTGTCAACTTTGCTGAAAAACTATGAGGATGTACTGGATTTAAAAGAGCGTAGAGAAACTCTGAACAGAATGACCGAGTACCAGAGCAGAATCAAAGCTTCCCTGGAAATGGTTCCCTTTCAGGCGGATTTGCAGGGGAGACAGCTGGAGCAGGTACAGAGGAAAATAGGCGCACTGGGAGAAATTACAGACCAGGAAGCCCTTGCGCTGCTGGACGACGATCTGGAGGAATTATATAAATACCTTTTTTATACCTCAGCCCGATACATCAAAAGGTTGGGCGAGGAGAAATATGCGGAACTGCGAAAGATTTTATCTGAGGAAAACCCGGAAAAACAGACTGCCGCTTTCAGCAAATACCTCAGTAAGACGGAAAACGTGAAAAAGCTGCAACGGATTTTTCCTGTGATGATCACCACCTGTATTTCTGCCCACCGACTGGGGGAGCCGAAACCCGCTTTTGACATGGTGATTATGGACGAAGCCAGTCAATGCAATACAGCTGTTTCATTGGTACCCATAATCCGGGGAGAGAACCTGATGCTGGTGGGCGACCCTCAGCAGTTGAATCCGGTAATCCTGTTGGACGAGCTGACAAACCAAAAGCTGCGCAGGAAATATAATGTGGCGGAGGAATATGATTACAGGGCAAATTCCATTTATAAGACCTTTCTGGCCTGTGACGCGGTCAGCGATGAAGTGCTTTTGCATAACCATTACCGCTGTAATCGGAAAATCATCGAGTTTAACAACCGGAAATATTATAATTCCAAACTGAATATCTGTTCCCACAGTAATGAACCTGCTCCCCTTGTGCATATGAATGTAAAGAGCAATCCCGGCGACGTTAAAAATACGGCGGATCGGGAGGCGGAGGAAATTGTCCGGTATGCGTGTCTGAACAGGGACAAGGCTATCGGAGTCATCACTCCCTTTGTCAATCAGAGGAAGCTTATTGAGAAGGCAGTGCAGAAGGAGAGTCTGCAAAATGTGGCTTGCGGTACGGTTCATGCCTTTCAGGGAGATGAAAAGGATGTAGTTCTGTTTTCTACGGCTATCACAGAGCAGACACAGGCGGGAACCTATGACTGGCTGAAAAATAATAAAGAGCTTATTAATGTAGCGACTTCTCGTGCAAGAGAAAAGCTGATTTTACTGTTGGATGATGACAGTTTGGCCCGCTTGCATCAGAAGGACGGTGAGGATGATTTTTACGAGCTGGTACAGTATGTGAAGAAAAACGGAGAATCCCAGGTGACGCCCAAGCGCGCAACTTCCAGAGCTCTGGGGGTAAAACCCTTCAGCACCAGAACGGAGGAAGCTTTTCTGGAAAACCTGAACCATGCGTTGGAAAATATTTGGTTGTCCCAGAACCGTTTTACGGTAAAAAAGGAAGTAGCCATATCCCAGGTCTTTGAAAATAATGTGAGTTACAGCGATTTGTTTTATTCCGGGCGTTTTGACTTCGTGGTATATGAACGCCGGGGGCGGACAGACATTCCGGTGCTGGCAATAGAACTGGACGGGAAAGAGCATTTTGAGGACGAGGTGGTAAAGAACCGGGATCGGAAGAAAAACGAAATCTGCAGCGCCCATAATATGCAGATTATCCGGGTGGAAAATTCTTATGCCAGACGCTATAACCATATTAAGGAAATTTTACTTAATTATTTTTCCATTATTCATTAAAGGATTGAAAAGAAACCCCGGCTATGCTACAATGCACTCAAGAGAATAAACACTGTAAACGATTCCAGCTTTTCTTTTATGGCAGGATAACCCCAATACGGCTATGTGACCATAAAAGTAAAACTGGAATTTTACATTATCCCGCAACAGCTATGAAGCAGAAGGAGGAACAGAATGCGGAAAAGTATCAAAATAATGGTTGGAGGCCGGGTGGCGGCAGCCTTTTTGGCAGTCATGCTGTTCAGTGTGCTGATAACCACGAGTATCATGAGGATGGAGGATTCGGAGGAGGCCAATGTTGCCATAAATGCCGTTCTGCAGAAGGCGCAGAAGGCCGAAGCAGCCCATTATAAGTGGTCCGTCAATCTCAGCAACGCATTGCACCTAGGCACGGAGTTTACCGGCAGCACGGACCCCACCGGCTGCGTGCTGGGACAGTGGCTCTACGGCGAGGCGGGAACGGAGGACGCACGCATCCTGGAGCTGCGCAGCCGGCTGGAGCCTTTACATAAGGAGCTTCACCAGTCTGCCATATATGCGCTGGAGCTGCTGGAGACCTCTCCGAAGAAGGCCCAGGAGTATTATCAGGAGACCATTCAGAGCAATCTGACGGTTCTGGTAGGATACCTGGATGAGGTGGTGGAGCGGGGTTCGGCGCTGAATCAGGAAAGCACGGAAAATATGCGGAAAACGGTTCTGACCATGCACACGGTCACTATTGCGGGATTGAGCCTGTCCCTGATTTGTCTTTTAAGCCTGGTGGTATATATCATGCGGCGCGTGGTAAGGCCCATTTTGGTCATCACAGACAAAACGAAGCCGCTGCAGGAGGGCCGGATGAAGCTGGAGCTGGACTATGGCGCCAATGATGAGATCGGCGATCTGTCCAAAACGCTGAAGCATTCTATAGAGCAGATCTGCGAGTATATAGAGGATATCAACCATATTATGACCCAGCTTTCCGCAGGCAATTTTAATGTGTCCGCCTCCGTGCCCTTTATCGGGGATTTCAGGTCCATTTCGGACTCCATTGACAGCTTTACCCGGTCTCTCTCCTTTGCAATGGCTAATATTCAGAAGGTGGAGCAGAAGGTAGTCGAACATGGCAAGGGCCTTTCCGACGGTTCCCAGCAGCTGGCCCAGGGCGCTACGGAGCAGGCCAGCGCAGTGGAGGAGCTTTCCGCTACCCTGGCGGATCTGGCCCAGAGCGCCAGCCAGAATATCCAGATGGCTGCAGATATGCGTGATAACGCTCATCGCACCGGGGAGCAGGTAAATTTAAGCAGTCTGCAGATGGAAGAGCTTGTCAGCGCCATGGCGGATATCAGCGCTACCTCCCAGGAAATTGAGAAGATCATTTCCACCATTGAAAATATTGCTTTCCAGACCAATATCCTTGCATTGAATGCCGCAGTGGAAGCCAGCCGGGCCGGTGAGGCGGGAAGAGGCTTTGCAGTGGTGGCCCAGGAGGTTCGGAATCTTGCCGCCCAGTCCGACCAGGCGGCCAAGGCTACCAAGGAGCTGATTGAAAATTCCGTACACGCCACAAATCAGGGAAACAAGATCGTGGAGGAGGTTTCATCCTCATTGCAGGATACGCTGAAGCTGGTTACCCGGTCCAACAATGCCATAGATGAAATCGCTGAGGCAGTCCAGGTGGAAGCTTCGTCAATTTCACAGGTGGCAGAAGGCGTAGGGCAGATCTCCAACGTGGTGCAGACAAATTCTGCCAACAGTGAAGAGATCGCCGCCGTCAGCGCGGAACTGTTCGAGCAGGTGAACCTGCTGCGGAATCAAACCAGTAGATTCCAGTTGAAAAAGGGTTAAGCAACCGTTGCCCGCAAATGAATACAATATATGCAGCTACATACAATAACCATGAAAGGAAGTGTTTACCATGAGCTACAAGGAACTCGCTAAAAACCTCATAGATCAGATACCAGACAGCAAAATGTACTATGTCGTTGCCTATCTGCAGGGGGCAGCAATCCCGGAGGAAATGCCCAATGCTGAAACCATAGCCTCAATAGAGGAACTGGAAAACGGCGGAGGTACTTTATTCACTGGCAGCACGGAAGATCTGTTTGCTGAATTGATGGAGGGATAGCCATACTCAATGTGCGATACTCCACCAGATTTAAAAAAGATTTTAAGACTTGTGTCAAGCGCGGTTATAAGATGGCGCTATTGCAACAGGTTATTGATACTCTCCGTATTCCGAATCCGTTACCGGCAAAGAATCGGGAGCATAATCTGAGCGGCAATTTCTCCGGATACAGGGAATGCCACATAGCACCGGACTGGCTGCTAACATATAAACAATCTGATACAGAACTGCTCCTTGACCGTACCGGTACCCACGCTGATCTGTTTGGGATGTAGCTAAAGGAACAATGCCCCTGCCGGCAATCGACCAGGCAAAAACTTGACAGTTTGGCGGATGCTGTGGTAGTGTGTTGTTTGCGTAAGAATGTTTAGAAGGGAGTCATTGGGAGGAGTGATCTATTATGAGTATGATGGAGTATGACAAAGCATATAAGCTGGGGAAAAAGGATTATCAGTCCAGACTGCTGCAGGGGCAGCAGCCCACCCTTAAGGTGTTGGACGACATACTTCCCTACAATCACCACTATCCGGAAATTCCGCTGGGTCTTGTGCAGATTCCCATAGAACGAATCGTGGGAACTAAGATGGGGGGCAGAAGCAACGCCTTTGCCGGAAATTTTATGCCCATTCTCAGCGACAAGACAGAATTTGCCTTTAAGTGGGCGCATTTAAGCGACAGCCATGAAAAGGAGGGGATCCGCGATCCCATCAAAGCCTATGAGTATATGAATGAATTTTATGTGGAGGAAGGCAATAAGCGGGTCAGTGTGCTGAAATATTACGACGCCGTTTCCGTGATGGGAAATGTGACAAGGATACTTCCGCCCAGGACCCAGGAAAAGAGCAACAGAATCTATTATGAATTTGTAGATTTCTACGAATTGTCCAAGGTAAATTACATATGGTTCTCCGGCCTGGGAAGCTTTGCAAAGCTCCAGGAGGCAATAGGCAAGGGTCCGGAAGAGCCTTGGACAGATGATGACAGACTGGACTTCAGCTTTATCTTTTCCAAATTTTCTGCAGAGTATAAGGCAAATGGGGGAGATAAGCTGTCCCTGACCACAGGGGACGCGTTCCTTGCGTTTATTTCCCTGTACGGCTATAAGAGCCTGGCGGATAAGACCTCCAGCGAGGTAAAGGAGCTGGTGGTGAAAAGCTGGGAAGAGTTTATGGTTGTGGGCTCCGGAAAAGAAGTGGAGCTGAAGATGGAGCCGGTGCAGGAGAAGAAGCCTCTGCTGAACCGTATTTTGCCCATAAACACACCTAAACCGAAAATCGGTTTTATTTATGAGAAAACTCCCGGCTCCTCCGCGTGGACCTATGCTCATGAGCTGGGACGGCAGCATATTGAAGCCACCTTTTCCGACGAGGTGTCCACGGTCTGCTATGAGAACATTACCCAGGAGCTGGCGGAGGAGACCATTGAACAGGCCGTCGAGGAGGGCTGCAACATTATATTCAGCACCACCCCTGCCTTTGTTACAGGAAGCGTAAAGGCGGCTATAGCTCATCCGGATGTGAGGATCCTGAACTGCTCCCTGAATACCTCCCACCGATATATCCGGACCTATTATGCCCGTATGTATGAGGCAAAGTTCCTGATGGGAGCCATTGCAGGCGCCATGGCGGACAACAACCGCCTGGGATACATTGCGGATTATCCCATTCTGGGAGCCATTGCCAATATCAATGCCTATGCGCTGGGCGCAAAGCTGGCCAATCCCAGGGCGGAGGTTTATCTGGAGTGGTCCCGGCTGAAGGACAATACGGACAGTCTTGCCAAGCTGCAGGAGAAAGGTGTGTCCATCATATCCGGCAAGGATATGAATATTCCGGAGGATTCGTCCCGGTATTTCGGCCTGTTCAGCGTGGAAGGCATCTATCCCAGGAGTCTCGCCATGCCCCTGTGGCACTGGGGTAAATTTTATGAGCGCCTGATCCGTACGATCATGGACGGCGCCTGGAAGAACGACGAAAGCTCGGACGCAGTGAAGGCCATCAATTACTGGTGGGGTATTTCCGGCGGCGTGGTGGATATGATCTATTCCCAGAGCCTGCCTATCGGCACAAAGCGTCTGGCTGACCTTTTAAAGAAAAATTTTTATACGGAAAGCTTTAACCCTTTTTCGGGTATCCTATATTCTCAGACGGGCATCATACAGAATGAGCCGGAGGAAAGCCTTTCGGCAAAGGATATCATTACCATGGACTGGTTGGCGGAAAACGTGATAGGCTCCATTCCCAGCCCGGAGGAATTGAAGGAATCGGCTCAGCCTGTAATCAACCAACAGGGACTGGAGACGGCTGAACGATAGAAGAAGGGGAAGGGAGATTCCATCATGAGAATACTGGCCGTATCAGACGTGGAATCCAAACTGTATTGGGACTATTATGAGAGAGGAATGTTGGATGATATAGACCTGATCGTTTCCTGCGGCGACCTGGATCCCAGGTATTTGTCCTTTCTGGTCACCATGTCCTCGGTGCCGGTGCTGTATGTACACGGGAACCATGATACAAAGTATGAAAGAGTTCCGCCGGAGGGCTGTGTCTGTATCGAGGATGATATATATGTCCACGAGGGCGTCCGCATTCTGGGATTGGGGGGTTCCATGCGTTATAAGCCCGGCGCTCATCAGTATACGGAAAAGGAAATGCAGAAAAGGGTCCAAAAGCTTAAGTTTAAGCTGTGGCGGCGTGGGGGCTTTGACATTCTGGTGACTCATGCCCCCGCATACCAGCTGAACGACGGCATGGATCTGCCTCATCAGGGGTTTCGCGCGTTTCTTAAGCTGATGGATAAATACAGACCAAAATACTTTCTCCACGGTCACGTCCATATGTCCTATGGGAGACAGCATAAGCGATATGACAAATACGGAGATACCCATGTGATAAATACCTATGAAAAGTGCATTTTTGATTTTGAGGCGGAGGATGTGAAGGATAATCTGAGATGATCGTTGTTATAAGTTTGTAAGCTGCGGAAGGGCAGGGCTATTATGATGAAAGTGAGGAACAAGAGATTATGAAGTACAACTGGCGTAAAATGGGAATACTGGTGATAATCGTATCCTTTATGGGTTTTGCAGTGGAAAATATCTGGCTTGCCCTTACAAAGGGATACATCAACAACCGCAATATGTATCTGCCGTTCCTGCTGGGGTATGGCCTGGCCATGGTGGCAATCTACATATTGTTCGGGATCCCTTCTGAAATGAAGCTTCTGAACAGATTTCCGGTGAAAGCCTCCCGGATGGTAAAGTATCTTCTTTACTTCCTATGTGTCATGATCTGTATCAGTATCGGTGAGATCATTTTGGGAATGGTGACGGAAGAATTCTGCAATATCGAGTACTGGAATTATTCCCTGATCCCTTTCCACATCACGAAGTACACGTCCGTGCCCACCAGCATGGGATTTGCGGCAATGGTGACGCTGTTCATGGAGAAGGCGTTTCCCTTTCTGATGGATAAGCTGAGCGGCTTGGATACAAAGGCGGTCTGCGTTGTGGTATGCATACTGCTGGTGATGATGCTGGCGGATTTTGTCATTTCCTATGGGCATATGATAAAGGTGCAGAATTTCAATGAAAGATGGAGGATCACCCTATCGTGAATGGGCGCTTTATCCTTTCTTGCATTTTAGATTACGGAAGCTATTCTTTTTATCATAAGCTTGGGTATATTTCAATTTTGGAGGAGGAGAAGGAAGCAATGAACAGGATTTTTTGGGCGGGGGATTCCACGGTACAAACAAACGATTACACAACCTATCCGCAGAGCGGAATCGGACAGGGGTTTTCTGTCTACATTCGCAGGGAGTACAATATATGCAACTATGCCAGAAACGGGCGCAGTACAAAGAGTTTTATAGACGAGGGAAGGCTGGCGGCTATCGAAAAGCAGATTGGAGAAGGCGACTTCCTGTTTATCCAGTTTGGACACAATGATGAGAAGGTACAGGATCCCACCCGTTATACGGAACCCCATGGTTCCTTTATTGATAACCTGGAGATTTTTATTCGGACGGCCAGAGACAGGAAAGCCTATCCGGTGCTGATCACGCCTCTGGAGCGCAGGTGCTTTACGGACGAAAAGCACCTTGGCCCCGGAGAGCATCTTGAGTATGTAAAGGGAATGAAGGAGGCAGCGGAGAAATTCAAGGTTCCCTTGGTGGATCTCTATACCATGAGCCGCCGGGAGCTGGAAAAGGCAGGCGAGGAGCGGAGCAGGGGCTGGTATATGTACTTTCCTGCAGGCTATTATCCGGAGCATCCCGAAGAAAGCAGGGACAACACCCATCTGCGTCACGACGGAGCGGTGCATTTTGCAGGTCTGATCGCAGAGGGTTTAAAGGAGCTGGGCGGAGTGTACGCCGGAATGCTGCTGGATGAAAAGGGAATCTACAGCGGAGAAGAGGAATTATATAAGCAGTAAACGCCGCTTTCTGCTACCGGGTAGCGATAATGCGTCAAGCCTTCTGTCATCGGGCCATAGAAGACGGAAGGTTTGGCGTTTTTTGAATATTAGTTGTGCCGGACGGGTTGATAAATTGGATTGATTTCACTATAATAAAAAGAAGTATCATATCCGGGAGGAATTATAGTGACATGAATCTGGAGCTTCATTTTAACCGAATGGAAGAGGCCATTTGTGTTATGCGGGAGGTTGCAGCCTGGGGAAGAGGCAGAGGTTATCGGGTGTGGCCGGAAGAGTGGCTGACATCGGAGGAACTGATAACAGAGGACGCGGGACCAGAGAATTTTTGCATTGGGACGGTTGACGGCGAGACTGCCTGTGCCTTTATTCTCCAGTGGAAGGATATGGAGTATTGGCCTCATGCACCGGAATATGAGGCGGCATACCTACATAAAATCTGTGTTTGCCGAGGATTCGCGGGAATGAATATGACAAAAGCCATAACGAATGCAGTAAAGGAAAAATGCCGCAGGCGGGAGATACATCGTATTCGTCTGGATACGGCGCTGGACGAGAAAAAGATTCGGAAGATTTATCTGAACGCCGGATTTAAAATTATTGACATTATTGATTACCCTAATGGCAGGTCTATGGCATTGTATGAAATGTCATGGTAAAATGGAGTCAGATAGAGAGGAAAGTAAATGACAATTGATGAAATACTGAAAAACGAAGAGCGGCAGGTGTTTGACCGTAAGAGCATTATGATTGCACCTAAAGCGTTAGCAATAGCAGTAGTGGCTTTTGCAAATGCAGATGGTGGAAAGATTGTGATTGGTATTTCAGATAAAGATCAGAGAATTGAAGGTACAGACTATGAAACGGGAAGGTTAAATGAGTTATTACGAGTCCCGTTTGATTTTTGTGAGCCAACTGTAAGGGTTGATGTTGAAAAAGTTCCCTGTGTTGACTATAAAGGAAGAGAAAATCATGTGATTGTGATGCATATTGAGCCGGGTCCGCAAGTGTATGCAAACCAGGCGGATGAGGTATATCTTCGTGTAGGCGATAAGTCAAAGCTTTTAAAATTTGAAGAGCGTTTACAGCTTACTTTTGACAAAGGCGAACGCTATTTTGAAGATAAATTAGTTCCAGATGCTGTACTTGATGATTTGGACATGGAATTGGTAAGGGAATATACTGAAAAAATTGGATATGGCAAGACACCAGTTGAATTTTTAAAACAAAATAGAGGCTTTGTCATAGAAAAAGGTGGAAAAGAACGGGTGAGTACGGCGGCTGTTCTTTTATTTGGAAAGGACCCACAAAAGTTTTTCCCGCGCGCGCGCGTTCGTTTTATAAAGTATGATGGCACAGAAGAGAAATTTGGTACAGAAATGAATGTCATAAAAGATGTTATATTTAAAGGTACTATTCTGAAAATAATAAAGGAGTCTATTGCTTATTTGGATACACAAATAAAAGAAAAGACGTATCTTGGTTCAAAGGGTATTTTTGTTACGGAGGAAGAGTATCCCAAATTTGTACGGCAGGAAATCATCGTAAATGCGGTAACACATCGCGCATACAGCATTACAGGAACTGATATACAGATAAAGATGTTTGATAACCGTATAGTTGTTGAAAGTCCGGGGAAATTACCTGGAATGGTTCGGGCAGACAATATTCGGTTTACACATTTTTCAAGAAATCCTAAAATTGCTGAATTTTTGAAAGCATATGATTATGTTAAAGAATATGGTGAAGGTGTAGACCGTATGTGCAGGGAGTTGGAGGCTGTGGGACAGAAACATCCAGAATATCGTACAGATGCCTTTATGTTGCAGACAGTTGTTTATAATAATGAAAATCCGACTTTAAAAAGTGAAAAGTCGGATTTAGATGTTAAAAAGTCGGATTTGGGCATCAAAAAGTTGGAAATTGAGCAATTAAAGCTGGCTATGGCAAAACAGAAATATTTTACTCACACAAGGGAAAATCTGATAAAAGTATATGATGCCTTTGGTACGGATCAGGTTTTTGGAGCGCCGGAAATAAAAGAGATACTTGGCTGCACAATTACCGCATCAAAGGATATTATGAAAAAATTAAGAAGTATGGGTGTTGTGGCAGAGGTGAAAGGAAGAGGCAAAGGGAAATATCGTTTTGCGTATCGGACAGAATTATGAGAGGTGACAAATGAGTGAGAGAAAATATACATCCGTCCAACTGATTAAAAGATTCCTGCCATATTACAAACGGCACGCAGGGGTTCTGTGCATGGATCTGTTCTGCGCCGCGCTGACTACTATCTGCGAGATCGTGCTGCCGCTGATCATCCGGTATATCACCAATCAGGCCACGCAGGATATCGCGCTGCTGACGGTGGGAGTGATCGCCAGGCTGGGCGTTCTGTATCTGGTGCTGCGGCTGATAGATGTGGCGGCCTATTATTATATGTCCTATACGGGACACGTCATGGGCGTGGACATGGAGACGGATATGCGACGGGACGCCTATGCCCATCTTCAGCTGCTCTCCAATACCTATTATAACAATACAAAGGTGGGCCAGATCATGGGGCGCATCACCAACGATTTATTCGATGTGACGGAATTCGCCCACCACTGCCCTGAGGAATTTTTTATCGCCGGCATCAAGGGAGTGGCGTCCTTTATCATTCTCTGTTCTATCAACGTGCCGCTGACGGTGATCATCTTCTGTATCATTCCCGTTATGACTATCGTCTGCGGAAAGCTCAACCTAAGGCTTCGGGCCCTGTTTAAGCAGCAGCGGGTCCAGATAGGCGAGCTGAATGCCCGGATAGAGGACAGCCTTCTGGGGCAGAAGGTGGTAAAGGCGTTTGCAAACGAGGACATTGAAAATGAGAAGTTCGAGCAGGACAACCGAAAGCTGTATCAGATAAAGAAACACGGTTACCGGTATATGGGGCTGTTCCACTGCTCTACCCGGTTTTTCGACGGAGTCATGTATCTGGCGACCCTGGTGGTGGGAGGGCTGTTTGTGATGAATGGCTCCATTGATTCCAGCGATCTGGTGGCTTACATTATGTATGTGACTACCTTCATTGCCACCATCCGCCGCATCATAGAGTTTGCGGAGCAATTCCAGCGGGGCATGACGGGAATTGAGAGATTTCTGGAAATCATCGACGCGGACATTGATATTTTTGACGAGCCGGGGGCGAAGGTCCTGGAAGCTCCTCAGGGAAATATCGTATTTGAGGATGTGAGCTTTGAATATCCGGACGATCATAATCAGGTTTTCCGGCATCTGAATCTGAATATAAAGCCCGGTGAGAAGGTGGCGCTGGTGGGTCCCTCCGGCGGCGGGAAAACCACCCTCTGCAATCTGATTCCCAGATTTTACGACGTGACCGAAGGGAATATCTATATTGACGGGAAAAATATCAAGGGTCTGACCTTAAAGAGTCTGCGCAGGAATATCGGCGTGGTGCAGCAGGACGTGTATCTCTTTTCCGGCACTGTGTTTGACAATATCGTGTACGGAAGGGTGGGGGCTTCCATGGAAGAAGTGACGGAGGCGGCAAAACGGGCCGGGGCCCATGAGTTTATCATGGAGCTGAAGGACGGCTATCACACCTATATCGGGGAGCGGGGAGTGAAGCTTTCCGGCGGGCAGAAGCAGCGTATCAGCATTGCCAGGGTTTTCCTGAAGGATTCCCCCATTATTATTCTGGACGAGGCCACCTCCGCTCTGGACAATGAAAGCGAATATGCCGTTGCAAAGTCCCTGGCGGCTCTCTCCGAAGGGCGCACCACCCTGACCGTGGCGCATCGTCTTTCCACCATCCGCAATTCCGACAGGATCATGGTGTTGACGGAGGAAGGCATCACCGAAGAGGGCAATCATCAGGAGCTGATGGAGCGCAGGGGGATCTATTACAATTTGTATCAGATGGCAAATGAGATGAAGTAAAGGAAGGTTGTGACCGCGTATGCTTACAAAGACAATGCTGAGCCGCGAGGCGGGAGATACCATATACCAACGCGGCCGGGAGCTGTACGAAAGCGGAAGCGTAAAAGAGCTGAAGCTGCAGAATGAGGACTGGGTGGACACTGTCCATGCCAGGGTGCAGGGAAGCGGTAATCTGGTCTATCAGGTGGGTCTTACATACAGCTGGGCCACAGACAGTATCGAAAGATATACCTGTGAATGCGCGGCATACCGTAACTACGACGGTATGTGCAAGCACTGTGTAGCGGTGGCGCTGGGGTATATTGATTCCTGTGAGGACCGGAGCATAGCGGGGCTGTTCAGGCATGAGGCGGGAGAAAAGAGGGAAACCATCAGGACCCCGGCCTTTGTAAAAGGCAGAAAAAATCTTCCGCAGACCTCCCCTGCCCTTGCAAAGCTTCTCCGGCAGAGCGTCTTAAAGAGAACGCTCCCCATTACGGATACCGCAAGCTACGGCAGGGTATTGCTGATTCCGGAGCTTAAGAGGACGGAGGGGGAAACGGTGCTGTCGTTTTCCATTGGCACGGAAAATGGTTATAAATATGTCTTAAAGGATGTATTTGCCTTTGTGAGGGCATTGGAGCAGAATGAAAGCTTTCCCTATGGGCGGAAGCTTACCTTTGTGCATACCAGGGAGGCTTTTGCAGAGGAGAGCAGGGGGTTGGTGGACTTTGTCCGGGATTGGGTGGAGAGCAACAGGGAGCGTTATTCCCGAAGCTATAACCGCTATAGCCGTTCCCTTTACGGCTATTTGAGCGATTATATATATACGTCCCAGCTGCGGGAGCTGCCTCTGACGGATATACAGCTGGAGGACTTTTTGAACGCCCTGGGAGGCAGGGCTTTTCGTGGAGAAATATACGAACAGACAGGGAGGCTGTGGCAGGAGACCCCTGAAAAGCTTCCACGGGTCCTGACCGTCAGGGGAGAAGCAGGGGGACTGAATGTGTCCGTGAGCTTAGGGGACGCCTGTCGGGGAAAGCGGGATGTTTTTTATTTTCTGGAAGGGAAAATATACAGAGTGAGCCGCCAGGAGGAAAGTGCGGTACAGGACTTTCTGGACTGCTTCCGGGATGTGGAGGCGGGAAGGTCCCTGTTTGTGGCGGAAAGGGATGCGCCTGCCTTCTGCCGTGACGTGCTGCCGTCTCTGGAACAGACGTTTACGCCGGACTATATTTCCTTTAACAAGGAGGACTACGGCGTAAAGGAGGTTTCCTTTCAGATCTATCTGGACGCTCCGGAAAAGGACTATTTTACCTGCAAGCTTTATGCGGTATACGGGGAGGAAAGATACGACCTGTTTAAAAATGCCAGGCTGGAAGCAGACCGGGATATGGTGAAGGAGCTGCAGGCGGGGCAGCAGGTGAAACGCTATTTTAACGAATATGATGAAAAAGCGGGCGAGATGAGGATCCGGGACGATGATGATATGGCGTATGAACTGCTTACCAGAGGTATTCCGGAGTTTCAAAGCCTTGGGGAGGTCTTTATCTCGGAAGCTTTGAAGCTGGTAAGGGTATCCCCGGCGCCCCGGCCCACAGTGGGGGTATCCCTTTCCGGCGATCTGCTGGAGCTGCGGATGACCGCCGAAAATTTGTCTATGGAGCAGCTGCAGGAGATCCTTGGCAGATATAACCGAAAAAAGAAATTTTTCCGTCTGGCCAACGGCGATTTTATCAATATGGAAGGGGAGGCGATAGGAGCGCTGCTGGAGTTGAAGGAAGGGCTTGACTTGAGTGCCGGGCAGATAAAGAGTGGCAGGATACAGCTTCCCAAATATCGGGCGCTGTATCTGGACGCGGAGGCAAAGGACTGGATCGCCTTAGGGATGGAGCGGAACAGGGAATTTAAGGCGCTGATCCGCAACATGAAAACGGTGGAGGACAATGATTTCGAGCTGCCGGCATCTCTTGAGGGGGTGCTCAGAGAGTATCAGAAAAAAGGCTTCTTATGGCTCAGGACTCTGAAGCATAATGGCTTTGGAGGCATTCTTGCGGATGATATGGGCCTGGGAAAGACGCTGCAAGTGATTGCCCTTCTTTTGTCCATAGCCATGGAGAAGGAAGATAAGAAGGATATAGATGGCAGGGGGAACGAGGCAGCCGGAGGAAATGTCGGAGAAAGCGGAGGCGGCAGCAGGCGTCCGCTGGCCCTGGTGGTCTGCCCGGCGTCTCTGGTGTATAACTGGAACAGTGAGATCAATCGTTTTGCCCCTCAGCTGTCGGTGAAAATGGTGGCGGGAAGTGTGCCGGAGCGGCAAAGTATTCTGGAAAACTGCGGCGCCGGAGATATTCTGATCACCTCCTATGATTTGTTGAAGCGGGATCTGGAAGCATATCAGTCCTTTGTATTTGCGGTGCAAATCATTGACGAGGCCCAGTACATCAAAAATTATAACACTCAGGCATCCAGGGCCGTAAAAGAGATAAAAGCCGGGTTCAAGCTGGCTCTTACCGGCACGCCTATCGAAAACAGGCTCAGTGAGCTGTGGAGCATTTTTGATTATCTGATGCCGGGCTATCTGTATTCTTATACCCACTTTCGGGACAGCTACGAGTCGCCCATCGTTCAGGATCAGGATGAGACGGCCAGAAAACGGCTTCAGAAGCTGATTCGTCCCTTTGTGCTCCGAAGGCTGAAAAAGGATGTGCTGACGGATCTGCCGGACAAGCTGGAAGAAAATGTATACGCCCGTCTGGAGGGAGAGCAGCAGGAGCTGTACGGCGCTCATGTGGCGAGGCTGCGCCTGTCGCTGGATGAAAAGTCGGATGAGGAATTTAAGTCTGCAAATAAAAAGTCAAGCAGAAATTTGTGAACTTTGAAAATTTT
>JAMPHT010000003.1 GCA_023663285.1 Bacillota bacterium | reverse complement strand
AAAAGCCCCCGGGCCCGAAGGACACCGGAGGACAAACTGGCAATCTCTTGTATAAGTATTATATCACATGACAGTAAAATGTCAATGACATTATCTGAAACCATGTCCATGAAATACTAAACAAGTAGATGCCATATCATAGTATATTGCAAACAAAAGAAAATATGTATGGCTGAGCAGGAACTGACTGTTCCGCGGCGTATCGTCACCAGCCTTATGCAGGTTCATCCTGCAGCCGCTTCAGAGCAAGCAGGATATGATCCGAATCGAAAGGCTTCGTAACGTAAGCGGAGGCTTTGTAGCGGATCGCAGTCTGCTGGGCAGCTTCCGAATTGTCTGCTGTCACCATGATGACCTTTACGGCGGGATATTTTTCCTTTACCTTTTTTAAAATATCCAGTCCGTTTTCATCCGGAAAATGAATGTCCAGAAATAAGATCTGAGGGATATTTTGACTCATGGCAGCCCACAGCTCTTTGCTGTTCTGGACGCTCCCCTTGCAGCGATATCCTTGCTTTTCCAGCATTTCCTGCAGACATGAGCGGAGGAAATCCGCGTCGTCGCAGATCATAAAGGTCTCCCCGCCCACCCTGTCAAGCAGTTCATCTGTCGTGACCTGGAAAAAATCCGCCAGGGCGCAGAGCATTGTGATGTCCGGCAGGGTGCTTCCGGTCTCCCACTTGGATACCGCGCCGACGGTGACGCCCATTTCCGCAGCCAGAGCCTCCTGAGTAATGCCGCGCTTTTTGCGCAGCGCTGAAATTTGTTTTCCGATATTCATATATGATCTCCTCTTTAAGGTTATTTCTGCGGCTTTTTAATACAGTCGACTTTGTATCCTTGCCTGCAGCGGGACGTTGACCTGGGCCCTATGCGCTCATTATAGCGGATAGGGCCGGCGGGCACAATGGAGCCTTGAGCAAGTAATTTTCCTGACAGGAAAGTATCTGTATTCTGCAGATCAATAACCATGTTTGTCCGGAAATCCCTTTGAGCTACATCCTCTCATCCAGATAAAGCTGTACCCTGTTCTGGATCTTTTTCACCGTATCGTCGATATCCACCTGCCCGGAGAAGTAGCCTGCCGCCTCTTCGCTGATGATATTCTGTATGGCCAAATTCCATTCGCATCGGGTCCCCGCACTTTCTACCAGCCTCCGGACGGCATCAACATCTTCCTGCGTGGCGGCATAGATATATATATCCTTACCGCCGTCACAATAATATTCTTTACAAAATCTTTCGGTATGTCCGTCCTCTGAAACGTTATAATTTTCAACCATGGCGGCGTCCAGCGCCTGGTCGAATTGTTCCCGGATGATTGGGAAACCCTGTCCGTCATATCCGTGGAGCAAATAAAATTTCACAAACTCCCATGCGCCCCTCTGATCTTCCTTTCGGGCATTGATGGCAACAGCGTCCGCCCGGAAGGCGACGGCCGTTCCGGACCCTTTCTGGACCGGGTAGCCCACAAAGGCTGCACTTCCTCCGTACAATTCATTTTGCAGCTGATAATCCGTCACACTTGAAATGATTCCCACAGACATCACCACCTCCCTGTTTTGGATTCTCTCCGAGTAAGCTCCGCCCGTATAATTTCCCGTGTATTCTTTGGCAAAGGAAAGCACCTTCTTAAAATAGTCCCCGTCAAAGCTGCAGGTCCCGTTCTCCCAGTCTATAAATTCATCCATGGACACCATGCAGAGTCGGCTTAATACCGGCTCGTCTGCGGAAAAGCCGGCTATGGAATTCAAGTCCTTTCCACTGTTCTCCAGCATTTGGAACAATTCCTCAAAGGTAACGCCGCTTTGTCCTCCTGTCACGTCGCTGTATCCCCACATGGAATGAAGCTGGAAGGAAGGGCTGATGCGGTATAAATGTCCCTGATATTCATAAGCCTCCGCTACAGACTGCACCAGCATTTCCTTGTTACACTCTTCATCATCCTTCATAAATTCATATAGATCCGCCAGTACGCCCTTTTGGGAAAATATTCCGTGATCCATTCCGCCTACCGTGATAATGTCCGGCGCTTTTCCTGAGATAATATCCAGCTTCAGCTGTTCTACTGCAGCCTCAGAATCTCCTTCCTGAGTAACATAGTCTATTATCTCTATCCTGTACTCGCTGTTGTACCGGTTGAACTCCGCCACCACCTTTTCCAAATAAGGAAGCATCAATGTGGAGCCCAGGGTCACGATTCTTTTTTCGTTTTCCCCAAGGGTAAAGGAAATAAACTCCGGATTTCCGGAAGCTTCATGGTTGTCGATGATCTCTATGCCGGCTTCTTCTTTTTTCAGGAAAAGAATATCCGAAGAAAAGATCCCATAGGTTGACAGGCTTAACAGCTTTTCTGTTTTCTGCGCAGTTACATCGAACAGAAAAAGCTCGTTATTCCGGCAATACAGGAAGCCGTCATCCAGGGGAGCAATATTTTCCATGCTGTTTACATACTCATCATCAAAAAGCTCCTCCGCCTTTTCCAGCCGTATGGCGTCTTTCCTCTCCTTCTGCGCCGCGTCGATCTCCTGCATATATACTCCGTCGGGATCCTTTACGATAAAAAGGGGCCTGCCGTCTGTCCCAACCTGAAAGCTCAATACCTCCGTTCCACCCATATCCGCGATCTTTTCAGTAAAGAGTGTGTTAAGCTGCCCATCCTTCACATAGACCCGATCCTCCCAATGCCATGACTGGCTTTCTTTGTCCTCGGCTAACAGTCCGCACCAGATATAAAAGGTTCCGTCCCGGTCTGTATAGATTCCTTTCAGGGAGAGATCCGATATCCCCTCTGTATTTTCCGGCTCTATTTCTGTATATTCCTGAAGCGTCCCCTCTGTATCGATCCTCCAAAGACCGATGCTTTCCCCTTTATTTCCCATAAGGTAAACATTGCCTTCCCCATCCGACGCCATTCCCATGACAGAAGAAGCGTCCGGAATCGTCAGGGTCTGTCCCGCAGAAAGCTCCTGCTTACCCATCAGATCGTTGATATCATAGATATCTATTGAAACCTGATCCTCCCGCAGCGCGCAGCCGTATAAACGATCCGCCGCCAGGACATAGTCATACTGATCCGCCAGCGGATAATACCTCGCCTGCCAGGAAAAAGCATTATGATCCGAACTGCTGTTTTCAGCTATTTCATTTGTATGATGGGAGCCGCTCGGCGCATCCTGCAGCCCGCCGGCATCCGTACTGACTGTTTTTCCGCATCCGTTTAAAAAAAATATCCCTATAAATAAACACAGGATGGTTTTATATTTTGTGCTGCTCATATTTATCCCCCTCCAATACCAATCATCATTTTATTCCCGCGAGCAATGAGGAAAGTTTTCTGCTTCCCCATTGGACGCCCCCTTTTTGTCGAATATTACTCTGCAAAGGCTTCTCGATTTTCCCAAATCAACTCGCCACTAACAGCATTCACTGCAAATATCTGCTCGCACAGCATGAGCCTCTCCGTCTCGTCGTTTCCGGGCCAGAATCTCCAGATCGGTACTACCTCCGGCGTCCCCTCCGAAGAGATGACAGACAGATATTCCAGGCTGATTTTTGTGATAGTCATTTGCGTTTCCTCCATTTGAATGGAGTCGATCTGCTCCTGTATGGCAGCGGCGGCCTCATCCGGCGTCAGGATCGGCTTATCTAATCCAATATCTTCTATTGAATATAAAGTTCCCCATACTTTTATCGGAAAGAGACTTCCTTTCGACGTTGCTGTACTAAAATTGTGCCAGACCGTCACAGGCATCCCATCAACTACCTGTTTAAAGACAGCTTTGGCATAGGGATGTTCGCTGTATTCCCCACAAAGATGGATATAGCTGCACAAATAATTTGCATCTGTTACGGAATTGATATTGTTCCGTCCTATCTGTTCTATTTCTCCAGGAGTATTCTCCATAACTTCTATAAACAACATCACATCTTCTTCATTCAAAATCCGTATAGGAGATATTTTACTTGCTTTCATATGATCCGATACAATATCGACCCGCTCAATATTCATGATTTGTTCGCCGGGCACTTGCGAATCTGAGATCTGATATATCCAATTCTCCTTGCGCGGAGTCTCAAATTCCCATGAATTCTTTTGTTCATTGTACGCTGCAGCCTCATTTACGTCCCAGCTTTCCGCAGGAAACATCTTTTCAAGTACTGTTTTTCGAGATTCCTCTGTAAACTGCAGCGGTATATATCTATAGCGGCTCACTCGGCTGATGCCGTCCACATCGACCTGCGCATCAATGGATATGACCCCTCCGGCAGAGGTTTCGACGGTCTGTGTTACCGTAGTGCCCGCGCTGGCAGTCAGAATATCCTGATTTACGGCGTCTGCCGCAGCGCCCTGCAGAGTGGTATCCTGTCGGGTAATATCCTGCTGCCTGTCAGGATCGTTTTCCGCCGTTGACACGCCGCTGCCGCTTTCTGTCATGTCTGAGAAAGCGTTTTGCTCTTCATCGACTTCCTGCTGCGTACAGGCTGTCAATAGGAGCAGCAGTAACAGGAAAGGTATCTTTTTAAGTGATTTAACTTTTTTAAATATTTTATACATGGTTTTATTTCCTCCTGTAATATTCATAATCCTATTGGATTGTATCAGACTTGTTTCACAGTGTAGTATTTAAATAGAGTCAGCAGTTCTGAGCAGATAAATTTCTTTACAGGAGGCGCGGAATGCGGTTGCTTTTTTTCTGAACGCAGAATATAATAAAAATGTGATTTCAGAGCACAAAAATATCAATAAAAGTGTGAGGAGATTTTTCGTGGAACGCTTGATTTTATCGAAGTTACTGGATTGGAAGAATTCGCCCTATCGCAAACCACTCATTTTAAAAGGAGTGCGTCAGGTGGGTAAGACATGGATCTTAAAGGAATTCGGCAAGCGCTATTATGAAAATACGGCTTATTTTAACTTTGACGAAAACGAGGAGTATAAGCAGTTCTTTGAGACGACTAAGGATGTTGACCGTATTCTGCAAAATCTGATACTGGCCAGTGGTCAGAAAATCATGCCGGAAAAGACACTTATCATTTTTGATGAGATACAGGACTGTCCCAAGGTCATCAACTCCTTAAAATATTTTTGTGAGAATGCCCCGCAGTATCATGTCGCCTGCGCCGGTTCTCTGTTGGGGATCGCCCTGGCAAAGCCGGCATCTTTCCCGGTGGGTAAAGTCAATTTCATGCAGATCGACCCTATGACATTTACAGAATTCCTGCTTGCCAATGGAGATGAAAAGCTTGTAGGGTTTTTGGAAAGCGTGGATACCATTGAGCCGATTCCTGACGCATTTTTTAATCCTCTTTATGAGAAGCTGAAGATGTACTATATCACCGGCGGTATGCCGGAAGCTGTCTTAATGTGGACGGAGGCGAGGGATGTTTCTGCCATGCAGGAAGCCTTGTCAGGGATCATCGGCGCCTATGAGCGCGATTTTGCCAAGCATCCCAATATCAGCGAGTTCCCCAAGATTTCAATGATTTGGAAATCAGTGCCCTCTCAACTGGCAAGAGAAAACAAGAAGTTTATTTACAGGGCGGTCAAAGCGGGCGCAAGGGCCCGTGAATATGAGGACGCGCTGCAGTGGCTGGTTGACGCCCGGCTGGTGCATAAGATATACCGCAGCACTGCTCCCGGCCTGCCGATGGCAGCTTATGATGATCTGTCCGCTTTTAAGATCTATCTGGTGGACGTGGGGCTGCTCCGCCGTCTGGCGCTGCTGGCGCCTACGGCTTTCGGAGAAGGCAATCGTCTGTTTACCGAGTTCAAGGGCGCATTGACGGAAAATTATGTGCTGCAGATGCTGGTTACGCAGTTTGAGGTGGTTCCCCGGTACTGGACACAGAGCAATCCTCCTTATGAGGTGGATTTTCTGATCCAGCGGGAAAACGATATTTTTCCGGTAGAGGTCAAATCGGAGGCAAACACTGCCGGTAAGAGCCTTAAAAAATTTAAGGAACTGTTTTCAGACCAGGTCAAGCTTCGGGTTCGGTTCTCGCTGAATAATTTGAAGCTGAATGATGATGTGCTGAACATCCCGCTGTTCATGGCTGACCGGGCGGACAGCCTGATTGGACTGGCCTTGGAACGGAAGTATTGATTCCCGATTTTGAAAAGCCGCAAGTTGTGTGCCAATAAATCATATGCTATAATTAAGCCGTCCAAATGTCATAGCGCGGGGCACGGGCAGGTCGCTTTTTTGATGAGATCATCAGGATTTAACAGGAAATGCAGAAGGGTGGGGCTATTGATATGGAAAATTTTGCACGGGAAAAACGCCAGCTTTGCGGTATACAGGGCCGTTTGTTTGAACTGGCGCTGAAGCAGGGCTATGACTGCCCGCTGTTTATAGAATTTTTTATGAACAGCAGGGCCGCCGCCGCGCTTGACGACGTCTATGACCGCCTGCAGTGGGCGGGGGAGGAGTATATTCTGGAGGAGTTGAATGAGGAGGCCGGCGGTCTGAAAAAAGCGGGTACGATCTATGACAGGGAAGTGATGTACTGGGCAGGATACGTTTATCGCTACTGGCATTATTATACCGGGCAGAGCAGCCGGGAAATATACGAAACTGCAAATGCGGAAACATTAAAGGATTGCTGGGCGGGCTTCCATACTCTTGACGTTGAAATGGCCATTGATGACCTGCAGGAGATTTCTGGGTTTGCAGTCTTTCGGAAGATAGGATATAATAGTAAATACTGAGTGCAGTCGAACTTTCGGAATGGGGGTATAAGTATGCAGAAATATGTTATGGCACTGGATCAGGGGACGACCAGCTCCCGCTGCATCCTGTTTGACAGGGCGGGGAATATCTGCTCCATGTCCCAGAAGGAATTTACCCAGATCTACCCAAAGCCCGGCTGGGTGGAGCACAATCCCATGGAGATATGGTCCTCTCAGCTGGCTGTGGCTACGGAGTGTATGGCGGTGGTTGGAGCCACCCATGAGGACATTGCCGCCATCGGGATCACTAACCAGAGAGAGACCACCATTCTCTGGGACAGGCACACGGGAGAGCCGGTCTATAATGCCATTGTGTGGCAGTGCCGCAGGACCTCCGATATGATCGAAGAGCTGAAAGCGGACGGCTTTGACGGGAAGATCAGGGAAAAGACGGGTCTGGTGCCTGACGCTTATTTCAGCGCCTCCAAGATTGCCTGGATACTGCAGAATGTGCCGGGGGCAAGGGAAAAGGCAGAGAAGAGGGATCTGCTTTTTGGCACGGTGGATACCTGGCTTATCTGGAACCTGACCAAGGGGGCGGTCCATGTCACGGATTACACCAACGCTTCCAGAACCATGCTTTTTGACATTCACAGGCTTTGCTGGGATAGGGAGATCATGGAGCGGTTTGACATTCCGGCCTGCATCCTGCCAGAGGTGAAGCCCTCCGGCTGTGTGTTCGGACATACGGACGGCTCCGTGCTGGGCGGCGAGATTCCCATTGCAGGGGCGGCGGGAGATCAGCAGGCCGCCCTGTTCGGCCAGTGCTGCTTTGAACAGGGAGAGGTAAAGAATACATACGGAACAGGATGCTTTCTGCTGATGCATACGGGAAAGAAAGCCATCGTATCTAAGTCGGGGCTGTTGACCACCATTGCGGCGGGCACCTCCAAAGAGGCTGAGTACGCCCTGGAGGGCAGCGTGTTTGTGGCAGGTGCGGGAGTCCAGTGGCTGCGGGACGGTATGCGTATGATCAAGAGCGCGTCACAGTCTGAAGAGTATTGCGAGGCGGTGGAGGATACCGCCGGAGTTTATGTGGTTCCTGCCTTTGCGGGGATGGGAGCGCCCTATTGGAATCAGTACGCCAGAGGTACGGTCGTAGGGATCACAAGAGGCTGTACCAAGGAGCATTTTATCCGGGCGACTCTGGAATCTATCGCCTATCAGACCTCGGATGTGCTGCGGGCCATGGAGCAGGACAGCGGTATGTGCTTAAAAAGCCTGAAGGTAGACGGAGGCGCAAGCGCCAACGATTTCCTGATGCAGTTCCAGGCGGATATTGTAAACACAGCGGTCCACAGGCCGAAATGTATCGAGACCACGGCTCTGGGGGCGGCTTATCTGGCGGGACTTGCGGTGGGCTATTGGAAGGATAAAAAGGAGATCAAAGAAAACTGGCAGATCGGCAGAGTATTTGAAGCCGGCATGGATGCGGGGAAGCGGGAGAAGCTGCTGAAGGGCTGGGAAAAAGCGGTAAAGTGCGCACTGGTCTGGGCAGAATAGGATGAAAAGAAGCTCTAATGCTCACAGCAAAAAGCCTGATTTTCAGGCTTAGCTGTTTTACAAAGAGCTTCTAGGTCTGCATCGCAGACCTTTTCATCCTCGAAAAATGCCTGGCGGCATTTTTCATCATTGAATCTTCAAAATGCGGCATTAACCACATTGATACTGCAGGATAGCATGACGGGGTGTGTAAGACAGGAGGCAAGAAAATGCTGGTACAGAAATACAGAGATATGCTGTCGGGGAAGTCGGTGATTCGGCAGCTTGCGGAATTTGCCGCGGAGAGAGGGAAGGAAATCGGGTATGAGAATGTATTTGATTACAGTCTGGGTAACCCTTCCGTTCCTGTTCCTCAGGAGTTTACCGACAAGCTGATAGAGCTGCTTACCACAAGGCAAAGCGGAGAGCTTCACGGCTACAGCCCTAATCTGGGGATCACCGCCGTGAGGGAGGCTGTGGCGGCGTCCCTGGAAAAGCGATTCGGGCTGCCCTATCGCAAGGAGCATATTTTTATGGCCTCCGGGGCGGCAGGAGCACTGGCCCATGCATTCCGGCTGGTGACGGAGCCGGGGGACGAGATCCTGACCTTTGCGCCCTTTTTTCCGGAATATCATCCTTATGTGGACCTGACGGGAGCGGTGCTGAAGGTGGTGCCGCCGGATGTGGAGAGCTTTCAAATCAATTTTGAACGTTTTGAGGAGCTGCTGACTAAGAAGGTGATGGCGGTGCTGCTCAACACCCCCAACAATCCCTCCGGCGTAGTGTATTCCGGTGAGACTCTGGAACGTCTGGCGCAGATCCTTAAGGAGAAGTCCGATCTGTACGGCCATGACATTTACCTGATCTCTGACGAGCCCTACAGGGAGATCGTGTTTGACGGCGAAGAGGCGCCCTGTGTTTCCCGTTACTATGACAATACCATTATGTGTTATTCTTTCTCCAAATCTCTTTCCCTTCCGGGAGAGAGGATCGGGTATGTGGCAGTCAGCCCCCGCTGTAAGGATGCCGAGGAAATGGTGAATATGTGCGTCCAGATCTCCAGAGGGATCGGGCACAACTGTCCGCCCTCCATTATCCAGCTGGCGGTGGCGGAGGTGCTGGACAAAACCTCGGATATGCAGGTTTATGAGAATAACAGGAATCTGCTTTATAATGAGCTGATAAGCCTGGGATTCACCTGCTTGAAGCCGGGGGGAACGTTCTACATCTTTCCCAAGGCGCCGGAGGAGGATGCGAAGGAGTTTTGCAGCAAAGCTTTAAAATATGATTTGATCCTGGTTCCGGGGGATACTTTCGGAGCGCCGGGGTATTTCAGGATGGCTTACTGTATCGATACGGAAAAGGTGGAGCGTTCCCTTAAGGCATTGAGAAAATTCGTGCGGGAGGAAGGATATTACAGGGAGCAGTTCATGTGAGAATGGAGGAGATATATGTACAACGCGGGACTTGTGCTGGAGGGCGGCGGACTGAAAGGGGTCTACACCGCCGGGGTGCTGGATCTATTTTTGGATAAGGGAATTGAATTTTCGAGCGTGTATGGAGTGTCAGCAGGAGCCTGCTGTATGTGCAGCTTTCTCTCGAAGCAGCGGGGCAGGGCATTCGATGTGAATGTGGATTATCTGGACACAAAATATTACTGCAGCCTGCGGAGTCTGTTGTCCACAGGAGATCTGTTTCATGCAGATATTTGTTACCACCTGATTCCCGAATATCTGTACCCTTATGATTATGAAGCCTTTGACAGGTATGAGGGAAAGGCGTACAGCGTGGCTACGGACATTGTGACGGGCAGGCCGGAATATTTCCGTATTCGCGATATGAAGGCGGACATTGATAAGATCAGGGCCTCCGCGTCTCTGCCCCTGGTGTCGAAAAATGTTAAAATCGAAGGAGGGCTTTACCTGGACGGCGGCATCAGCGACGCTATTCCCCTTCAGAAATCCGTTATGGACGGCAACCGGAAAAATGTGGTAGTCATGACGAAGGAGGAGGGGTTTGTGCGCAAGCCCACCACCCGGCTGGCGCTGTTGAAGGCCCGGTATGCGAAATATCCGAAGGTGTGGGAGTTGATGGCGGAGCGCCATATCAATTATAATGAGCAGGTGGCGTACATTGGCAGGCAGCAGGAAGCGGGAGCGGCCTTTGTCATACGCCCTGCAAAAGAAAGCGGCGTGGGGCGGGTGGAAAAAGATGTGGAGAAGCTGAAAGCCCTGTACCGGCAGGGGTACGAGGATGCAGAGAGCCGTTGTGAGGAGCTGCTGGCATACCTGGAGGCGTAAGGGCATATTTGTATAGGAGAGGGGAAGGTCTGAATATATGCTGGATTTTTTGAAGGCGATCGTTTACGGTATTGTGGAGGGCATCACGGAATGGCTTCCCATCAGCAGTACCGGGCACCTGATACTGGTGGAGCAGCTGCTGCCCTTTGGCGGAGCCAGCGAAGGATTTTTTGAAATGTTTGACGTGGTCATCCAGCTGGGAGCGATCCTGGCGGTGGTGGTGCTGTTCTGGCATCAGATATGGCCTTTTTATAACCGGGACGCCGGGAGATCAAAGGCGAAGCTGGTGAAGGCAAAAAAGGACCCGTCGCTGCCCGGCGGCTATGCTTTAAGCATGGACGCCTTCTGGATGTGGGTGAAGATCGTGGTTGCCTGTATTCCGGCGGTGGTGTACGGAGTAGTGTTTGACGATAAGGTGGAGGCGCTGTTTGCAAGGACCCTTCCCGGTTCGGGTGTGACGGTCAGGGTCATCGTGGTGGCAGTGATGCTGGTGCTGGTGGGGGCGCTGTTCCTTATTATTGAAACGAAAAATAAGAACAAAGAACCCAGGATCAACAGTCTGTCGGAGCTGACCTACAGCACGGCGCTCTTTATCGGCGTCTGCCAGCTTGTGGCTGCCGCTCTGCCCGGAACCTCCCGTTCCGGAGCCACTATCCTGGGAGCCATACTGATCGGAGTATCCAGGACTACGGCGGCGGAATTTACCTTTTTCCTGGCGATTCCCGTGATGTTCGGAGCCAGCCTGCTGAAGGTGGTGAAATTCGGCCTGAACTTTACTTCCACGGATCTTGCCCTGCTGGGGATCGGGACTTTCGTTTCCTTTATCGTGTCTTTGTTTGTGCTTCGCTTCCTTATGAGCTATATCAAGAAGCATGATTTTAAGGTGTTCGGCTGGTATCGAATCGTTCTGGGGATCGTGGTGCTGGCGTATTTCGGATTGGCCGGGTGATATTGGGACTTGTGCCGAAGGCGGGAGAAGCTTTTCGGCTTGCGGAATACTGCCGGGTATGGTACAATGCTGAAGCGAAGGAGCGGGCTGTTAAGAAAATCTTCCGGGAAAAGGGGATGCAGGTGTGGATTCTAAGGTCTATCGTCATGAGATGAAATTCCTGTGCGGGGAGAGCCAGTTATATATCATAGAAAACAAGATCCGGCATATCTGCAGGCCGGATTTTTACGGGGGCGATAACGGATCCTACAGGGTCAAAAGCCTGTACTTTGATACCCCTGACGATATGTGCTGGCAGGAGATTCTGTCAGGGACGGATGCGCGGAAAAAGTACAGGCTCCGCATTTACAATGATGATGCGGATGTGATCAAGCTGGAGTGCAAATATTCCCTGCGGGACAGGAAGGCAAAGGAGGTCTGCAGGATGACCCGAAAGCAGTGCCTGAGCCTGATGGTGAACAGCCCGGCAGGAAGAGTGGAGCCTGCGGAGAATGCAGATCCTCTGCTTTGCCGCTTTCTGGTGGAGAGAAGAATGGAACTGCTGACGCCCAAAGTGATCGTGGAGTACAGGCGCACACCTTATGTTTTTCCCGGAGGCAATGTGCGAATCACCTTTGACCGGAGGATCAGATCATCCTGCAGGACGGAGCGCTTTCTGGAGAAGGGAGATGCTCTGTTTAAAAGCATCCTGCCGGAGAACGTACATATCCTGGAAGTAAAATATGACGAGGGACTGCCGGGGGCGGTGAGGGAGCTTTTGACAGCAGGACAGGAATTGCGCAGGACAAGCTTTTCAAAGTATGGTCTGTGCAGAGAATACGGTATGGAATAGAAAGCCGGGAGGAGACAGGCATGAGTTTTAAGGATGTGTTTAAAAATTCTTTTTTGCAGGGGTTTCAAAATACGAATCTGACAATGAAAGCAGTAGTGATCCTGCTGCTGGTGGCGGGCGCGCTGGGGATCTATCTGTTTTTTGTGTACAGGCTTATGACGGATGGATCTTTTTATTCAAAAAGCTTTAATGTATCGCTGATCCTGATGTGCGTGATCACTGCGGCAATTATTATAACCATACAAAGTAGCGTCGTGGTGTCTCTGGGTATGGTGGGCGCCCTTTCCATCGTCCGTTTCCGCACTGCGGTAAAGGATCCCCTGGATCTGATATTCATGTTTTGGAGCATCAGCGTTGGGATCATATGCGGCGCAGGGATGCCTGCTCTTGCCGTGATGCTCACCCTGGGCGCAACGGTGCTGGCGCTGGTGTTTTACCGCCTGCCGGAGGTACATAAGTCCATGATCCTGGTGGTAAACGCATCAGACAACAGCTGCGCTGAGAAGGTTTTCCGGATAGTGGGCAGATATGATAAAAAATATAAGGTCAAGTCCAGGAATCTTACGAAGGAAAATACGGATTTCCTGATGGAACTCAGGCTGAAGGATTATGAGGAGCTGCTGAAGGAGCTGAATGCGATAGAAGAGGTGACCTCCGTGTCTGTGGTGGCCCACAGGGGAGATTCCGTTTACTGATTGGCGAATAGATATGGGAGGGTGTGACGATGAAAAAGGCTGCTGCGGCGGTAGTCATTTTTATGACTGTGGCGGCGTCTCTGTTTTTGATCGAGATCAGCCGGGAGCTTGCAGCTTCTGCGAAGGAAGGCGGAAGAGGGGATCGGACGGCGCCGGTGCTGTCTGTGGAGAGCGGATTTTATGATGAGCCGTTTATGCTTGCGATAAGCGCGCCGGAGGGAGCGCAGATCTATTATACGCTGGACGGAGGGACGCCCGGCCCTGCCTCGCTGCCGTATACGGAGCCTCTGGAGATCACATACCGAGGCGGGGCTTCGGACGTGACAGTCGTTCCTAACGCGGTGCTGGACTGGTCAGGTAAGGAAGAAGAAGTCCATTCCGGCGGGGCCACTGTGGTTCGGGCCGTGGCCGTCTATGAGGACGGGCAGGTCAGCGATACCGTGACGGCCACTTATTTTATCGGGGAAGCTTTCTACAGGGATAAGCTGATAGTGTCCCTGGTGGCGGATCCTGAGGATCTGTTTGGCGAGAACGGAATATATGTGACGGGTAAGGCATACGACGACTGGTATCTGGGGGAGCAGTCGGGAGAGGCGCCCACTGCAAATTTTATGCAAAGGGGAGAAGAATGGGAAAGACCTGCGGTGCTGGAGCTGTTTCAGGGAAATAGTATTTTGCAGCAGCCGGTGGGTATCCGTATTCAGGGAGCCTCCATGAGAAACACTCAAAATAAGCGTTTTTCCGTCTATGCCAGAAAGAAATACGGCGGCAGCAGCTGGTTTGACGCTCCTGTATTCGGTGAGGACAGATGTCATTCTTTTGTATTGCGCTCCGGTTTTATGAACGGTTATATTCAGCATCTGGTGCAGGACAGGGATATAGCCTCCGCGGAGTCAAAGGAGTGTATCGTGTACCTGAACGGAGCGGTATGGTATATCACAATAGCCCAGGAGAAATACAGCAGAAAGTATTTTCAGGAAAAATACGGGGTAGACGACGACAATGTGGTGATCGTGAAAGCAGGAGCGCTGGCTGCCGGAGAGGCGGAGGATATAGAGCTGTATCAGGCGGTCTATGATTTCCTGAATACGCATGATATGTCGACGGAGGCATCTTATGAGCAGCTGGACAGGCTGATGGACATTCAGAGCTATATTGACTTTTCCTGCGTCAATGTGTACTTTGCCAATCTTGACTATAATGAAACAAAAAACTGCCTGTGCTGGAGAGCCAGAAGGATCGGTCCGGGAGAATATGAGGACGGCCGCTGGCGCTGGGGGTTGTATGATTTGGATCTGGAAAATCTGGACTATGGCTTTTACATGGAGGAGATCAATACCTTCACTCTGGATACCCATTATGCGGGAGGCGCTTTTAACACCCGGCCCATGTATGTGGCGCTGCGGCAGAACCCGTTGTTCTGCAGGCAGTTTGTACTAAGCTTTATGGATATGGTCAACACGGATCTTACGGCGGAGCGGGGAGCAGCGGCCATGGAGAGCTGGGAGATCACCCCGGAATGGTGGGGGATGCAGCAGGATTGGGCGGAGAAATTTTTCCCTGCCAGAACAGAGTTTATCACAGAATGTCTTGCAGAGGAATTCGGACTCACGGGAAGCAGGGAGACTCTGCTCCTGTCTGTCAACGATGCTGCGGGAGGAAAGCTTCTGCTGAATACCATAGAACCCGATCTGTCAGAGGGAGAGTGGAGTGGCAGTTATTTTACGGATTATCCCGTGACTGTCACGGCGGTGGCAAACAGCGGATACCGTTTTAAAGAGTGGCGGATAGGCGGCGACGGCGGGACCGCAGCGCAGGAAGAGACGCTGACGGTGGAGATCCCTGAGGGCGGTCTGACGCTGCAGGCGGTGTTTGAGAAAAGGTGATAAGGAGGAGCATGACGATGAAAACGAAGCCGGGCAAAAAGCTGGGGATCATTATACTGGTAATAGTGCTTTTGGGGGGGGCAGCCAGCCTGATCGCATATAAGGTCTACAGGGTGCGTGTGGCGAATCAGAAGGTGATATTGCTTGCCTTTGACGATTACAATGCGGATACCTGGAGAGAGTATTTTGATCTGTTTGATGAATATGATGCCAAGGTCACTTTTTTTGTAACTATAACGGAGCCCACGGATTTCTGCTACGAGGCTATTGAGAGAGGACATGAAATCGGATATCACACAAGGAGTCATATAGATCTGAAAGCGGCTTCTTATGAAGAATTTTATGAAGAGGCTATTGCGCCGATAGAGATTTTCCGCGAAAAGGGAATAGAACTTACTTCTTTTGCTTATCCCGGCGGGAACTATGAGGAATGGATGAACGAGGAATTGCTGCAGTATTATAATACGGTGAGAGGCGCCTGGTATTATGATGTGAAGTCAAAGGCGGATATACAGCACTGTTTTATAGAGGCCTATCCGCTGGACAATATATATTTTGAGTCGGATGAGGTGTTCAGGGAGAAAATCGTGAAGATACTTGACAGGTTTTGCGAGGAGGGGCCGGGCGCCGTAACAGCCATGTATTCTCATGCGATCGCTGACGGGGGCGCCTGGTGTATTGCCCCGGCACGGTTGAAAATATTGCTTGAGGAGGCGCAGAAAAGGGACATCCGTTTCTGTACCTTTAAGGAATGGCAGAAGCCGTTTTAAAATATTTTTTGTTGACATTTATCGGGAAAAGAAGTAAAATATCTCCGATAAGCATAAGCTTATTTGAGGAGTTTAAGTTTTTTTAAGATCATTTAACGTAATGTCATAACCAACTATAAGGAGGGAGAATAGTTTATGGCACCAGCAAAGAAAGCAACTGTAAAACCGGAAGTAAAAGCTGCGGAGGCGGCTGTTAAGACTACTGCGCCCAAGACGGAAGAGAAAGCGGCGGTAAAGCCCGTCGTTAAGGCTGAAGAGAAAAAAGCGGCAGCTCCGGCTGCTGCAGCAGTAAAGGCAGAGCCTGCAAAGAAGGAGACGGAAAAGAAGGGAACCGGCAAGAGAGGACCTGCAAAGAAAACCACTGCAAAGAAAGCAGCGGGAAAGAAGGCAGGGCTTAAGAGCTCTGTATGTCTCCAGTTCTCAGGCAAGTCTTATTCCGAAGAGGACCTGGTGAAGATGGCAAGGGACGTATGGAAGTACGACCTGAAGCAGAAGCTGGGTGAGCTTACCAGCATCGAGCTGTATGTCAAGCCGGAGGAGAATACGGCTTACTATGTGATGAACAAGGATTTTGCCGGAAGCTTTTACATTTGACCGCAGGCTTCGGCAAATAATCAAAAACGGTATTAAGAAACGCCGCATTTTCCGGATGGAGATGTGGCGTTTTTTTGTGTGTCCGACAGGCGCAGTGTCCGGTTTTATAATTTATTTATATTTTTTTGGGGAAAATTAGTTGACAACAGATAACCTTGGTGCTATTTTTATGTCAATGGGTGTTAGCACTCCCCTCAAATGAGTGCTAATAACAGAAGGGAAGGTGCAGAAGTGGAGCTGGATGAGAGAAAGAAGAAGATCCTGCAGGCAGTCATCCGCAATTACCTGGAAACAGGGGAGCCGGTGGGCAGCAGAACCATTTCCAAGTACACTGACCTGAACCTGAGCTCAGCTACCATCCGGAACGAGATGGCTGACCTGGAGGAGATGGGATATATCCTCCAGCCTCACACCTCCGCGGGCAGGATCCCTTCCGATAAGGGATATCGCCTGTACGTTGACACCATGATGGAGGAAAAGACCAGAGAAGTGGTGGAGATGAAGGAAATGCTGGTGGAGCGTCAGGACAAGATGGAGCTTCTGCTGAAGCAGGTGGCTAAGGTGCTTGCTCAGAATACCCAGTACGCTACCATGGTCTCAGCGCCTCAGACCAAGAGGAACAAGCTGAAATTCATTCAGCTTTCCAGAGTGGATGTGCATCAGATACTGGCAGTCATCGTGATCGAGGGAAATGTGATCAAAAACAACATTCTCCGGGTCGATGAGGAAATGTCGGATGAGACGCTGCTGAAGCTGAATATCCTGCTGAATACCACTCTGGGCGGTCTGTGCATAGATGAGATCAATCTCGGCATGATAGCTGTTATGAAGCAGCAGGCAGGGCTTCACAGCGATATTGTCAGCGGGGTCATTGATGCGGTGGGAGAGGCGATCAGAGCCGAGGAGGCCCTGGAGATATACACCAGCGGCACCAACAATATATTCCGGTATCCCGAACTGGCTGACCAGGAAAAGGCAAGCGAGCTGATCAATACCTTTGAGGAAAAGCAGCAGCTTGGAGAATTGCTTCAGGAGACCTTTGACAGCGGCGGGGGCACAGGGATACAGGTCTACATCGGAGAAGAATCGCCGGTGCAGAGTATGCGGGACTGCAGTGTGGTGACAGCCACCTATGAGCTGGGCGGCGGCATGAAAGGAACCATCGGTATCGTGGGCCCCAAGAGAATGGACTATGACAAGGTGGTCGGTACGCTGAGGACCATACAGACGCAGCTTGACGAGTTGTACAGGGATGACGCCTCATCCCGATGAGAATAAGAATTTGTGCCGTTTCAGGCGGCGGAATGGAGAGCGCTATATGGAAGAACAGGAAAAGGAAATATTGGAGGAAGAACAGGCGGAGGTGTCCGACGGCAGCGACGGGCGCGAAGCGGACAGCGGCGCGCCGGAAAAGGAGCAGCAGGGGACGGGCGGCGACCGGAATGCCGGGGAGCGGGAGACTGACGATAAAGCCGCCGGAGAGGAAGAGGATTTTCCGGATCAGGAGGCTTCGCCGGAAGAAAAGGAACCTCTGACCGGAAGGAAGGCAAAGAAGCAGGCCAGGGCGGACAAAAAGACAGAAGCCTGCAAAGAACAGATCGCACAGCTGGAAGATAAGGTAAAGCGCCAGCTTGCGGAATTTGAAAACTTCCGCAACCGGACGGAGAAGGAAAAGCAGGCCATGTTTGAGACCGGCGCTAGAAGTGTGATCGAGAAGATCCTGCCTGTAGTGGACAATTTCGAGAGAGGGCTGGCCACGGTGCCGGAGGATAAAAAGGAGGATCCCTTCGTGGACGGCATGAACCGCATTTACAGGCAGATGCTGACGGAGCTTGAAAATATAGGCGTCAAGCCCATTGAGGCGGTAGGACGGGAATTTGACCCCAATCTCCACAATGCGGTGATGCAGGTGGAGGACAGCGAGTATGAATCCGGCGTGGTGGCCCAGGAGCTTCAGAAGGGTTACACCTACCATGACAGCGTGGTCCGACATTCCATGGTAGCTGTGGCGACTTAAAGTCGGTCGGGAAAAATGTAAGAGAGTAACCAGAAAAACATAGCATATAGTATATAGTAGGAGGAAATGAAAAATGAGTAAGATCATCGGTATTGATTTGGGAACGACAAACAGCTGCGTGGCGGTCATGGAGGGCGGCAAGCCCACTGTCATCGCAAACGCAGAGGGCGCGAGGACCACTCCTTCCGTAGTGGCCTTCACAAAGACCGGCGAGAGGCTGGTAGGCGAGCCTGCAAAGCGTCAGGCTGTTACGAACTCTGAAAAGACCATTGCTTCTATCAAGAGAGATATGGGTACAGACAGAGGCCGTACTATTGACGACAAGAAATATTCGCCTCAGCAGATCTCCGCAATGATCCTGCAGAAGCTGAAGGCGGATGCGGAAAGCTATCTGGGCGAGAAGGTGACGGAGGCGGTCATCACCGTTCCCGCGTATTTTAACGACGCACAGCGCCAGGCAACCAAGGACGCAGGCAAGATCGCGGGCCTGGACGTAAAGCGTATCATCAACGAGCCCACCGCTGCAGCTCTGGCTTACGGTCTTGACAATGAGAAAGAGCAGAAGATCATGGTGTATGACCTGGGCGGCGGCACCTTTGACGTATCCATCATCGACATCGGCGACGGCGTGATCGAGGTAATGGCTACCAACGGCGACACCCATCTGGGCGGCGACGATTTCGACAATAAGATCATCCAGTGGATGCTTGCGGAGTTCAAGAAGGCGGAGGGCGTTGACCTTTCCGGCGACAAGATGGCGATGCAGAGGCTGAAGGAGGCGGCGGAGAAGGCAAAGAAGGAGCTTTCCAGCGCCATGACCACCAACATCAACCTGCCTTTCATCACGGCCACCGCAGAGGGCCCCAAGCACTTTGACATGAACCTGAGCCGTGCCCAGTTTGATGATCTGACCCGTGACCTGGTGGAAAAAACGGCTGTTCCCGTTCAGAACGCCATGAAGGATGCGGGTCTGACCAACGCGGACTTGGGCCAGGTGCTTCTGGTGGGCGGTTCCACCCGTATTCCCGCCGTACAGGATAAGGTAAAGCAGCTGACCGGCAAAGAGCCCAGCAAGACCCTGAATCCCGATGAGTGCGTGGCCATCGGCGCTTCCGTACAGGGCGGCAAGCTGGCCGGCGATGCGGGCGCAGGCGATATCCTGCTGCTGGATGTGACCCCTCTGTCCCTGTCCATTGAGACCATGGGCGGTGTGGCCACCAGACTGATTGAGAGGAATACCACCATCCCCACCAAGAAGAGCCAGATATTCTCTACCGCGGCGGACAATCAGACCGCTGTTGACATTGTGGTGGTACAGGGTGAGAGACAGTTTGTAAAGGATAACAAGCTTTTGGGACAGTTCCGTCTGGATGGAATTCCCGCTGCAAGAAGGGGTGTGCCTCAGATCGAGGTCACCTTTGACATCGACGCCAACGGTATTGTAAACGTGTCCGCAAAGGATCTGGGCACAGGCAAGGAGCAGCACATCACCATCACCGCAGGCTCCAATATGTCCGATGATGAGATCGACAGGGCAGTGAAGGAAGCAGCGGAGTTTGAAGCCCAGGACAAGAAGAGAAAAGAGGCTGTCGAGGCCAGAAATGATGCGGATTCCTTTGTATTCCAGACAGAGAATGCGTTGAAAGAGGTGGGCGACAAGATCAGCGACAGCGACAAGTCATCCGTTCAGGCGGATCTTGACGCGGTGAAGGCGATCCTGGAGAGAACAAAGGACCAGGAGATGAGCGACAGCGATCTGGATGAGCTGAGAGCGGCAAAGGAGAAGCTGACAAACAGCGCGCAGTCTCTGTTTACCAAAATGTATGAGAATATGCAGCAGGCACAGGGCGGCGCAGGTCCTGACATGAGCGGCATGGGAGGCAGCGCGGGCCCCGACATGGGCGGCGGAGCTTCCGCTCCCGAAGATGACGTCATTGACGGAGATTTCAGAGAAGTCTGAAGAACGCAAGAGGGGGCTTTAGCCCACCTCTTTGCGCAGGCATGACAGAAAGTATAAGAAGAGCAGAGCCGAAAGCCGGAGGCTGTGGTGAGGTGTGTTATGGCAGAGCAGAAGAGGGACTATTACGAGGTTCTTGGCGTTGACAAAAATGCGGATGAGGCGGCGATCAAAAAGGCATATCGTGTGCTTGCCAAAAAGTACCATCCGGATATGAATCCGGGAGATGCGGAGGCGGAGAAGAAGTTCAAGGAAGCTTCGGAGGCATATGCCGTTTTAAGCGACCCGGAAAAGAAGCGTCAATATGACCAGTTCGGCCATGCGGCATTTGAGGGCGGCGCAGGCGGATTCGGCGGCTTTGACTTCAGCGGCGCTGATTTTGGCGATATATTCGGCGATATATTCGGCGACCTCTTCGGCGGCGGAAGGAGCCGGGGGCGGAGCAATGGCCCCATGAAGGGGGCAAACTTAAGAGCCAGCGTGCGTATTTCCTTTGAGGAGGCCGTGTTCGGCTGTAAGAAAGAAATCGATCTGACGGTGAAGGAGACCTGTAAGACCTGTAACGGCAGCGGTGCAAAGCCGGGGACCAGCGCCCAGACCTGTTCCACCTGCGGCGGTAAGGGCCAGGTAGTCACCCGCACCCAGAGCTTTTTCGGCACGGTTCAAAATGTGCAGACCTGCCCCGACTGTCAGGGAACCGGTAAGATAATCAAGGATAAGTGCGTCGATTGTCACGGAACAGGGTTCATTTCCATGAAAAAGCGTTATTCCGTGGATATTCCCGCAGGCATTGACAACGGGCAGTCCACCCGTATGCCCGGCCTGGGCGAGCCCGGCGTCAACGGCGGTCCCAGAGGGGATGTGCTCATTGAGGTCATTGTGGGACGCCATCCTATCTTCCAGAGACAGGATTTTGACATTTATTCCACAGTGCCCATGTCCTTTGCGGTTGCTGCTCTGGGCGGTGAGATCCTGATCGATACGGTTGACGGAAAGGTGATCTACGACGTGAAGCCCGGCACGCAGACGGATACGAGAGTCCGCCTGCGCGGAAAGGGTGTGCCTTCCTGGAGAAATAAGGATGTAAGGGGCGACCATTATGTGACGCTGGTGGTGCAGGTTCCCGATAAGCTGAAGCCGGAGGCAAAGGAGCTGTTGAAGCAGTTTGACGAAATGACCGGCGACACGCTGAACGCCGCAGCCAAAGCGTCCGGAAAGCAGGAATCGGAGGGAGAATCCAAGGGGGATCCGAAGGATAACAACGGAAAAAACGGTAAGAAAGGCAAGAAAGGAAAGTTCTGGCCATAAGATAAGATGGAATTTTTAAGTTTACTTTGTCATCTTCTGATGATCGGGTTGTCCGCGGCGCTGCCGCTCTATACGGGCGGGACTTACTATAAGCTGGGGGACACCAAATATATCCTGTTTCGGAATCTGGCCTGTTTCTGTCTGGGAATCTGGCTTGCCGCAGGTCTTTATGAAAATATCCGAAAGGCTGTGCTTCACAGAAAGAAGAGGTACGGAGACGGATCGGAGCTGCCGCCGGACGCAGGGGTGGTTTCGGAACAGGAAGCGGGATCAGGCTCCCGGCGCATACGCAGGCTCAGCACAGTGGATATCTGGATGCTCTGCTATGGCGCCGGGGTGCTTTTGTCTGCCCTGCTCAGCCGCTATCAGACTACGGCGTGGCTTGGTTATAATGAATGGTATATGGGGGCATTGTCCCAGTTATTATTTGTGGGTATTTATTTTTTTGTCTCCAGATGCTATAATAAAAAGCAGTACTCTCTCCTGCTGGGAGGGACGGCTGCTTTTATGGTATTTGTATTGGGAATGTGCCATCGGCTGGGTCTGGATTTTTCCGGTCTGATGAGAGGATATGGTCCGGGGGATTGGGAGTACAGCCATATGCTGTCCACCATAGGAAATATCAACTGGTTTTGCGGATATTGCAGTGTGGCGCTTTCCGTTCCGGTGGCGGTATATTTAAAAAGCGGCGGCCGCTTTAAACGGCTGGCGGCATATATCGTAAGCGTTACGGGACTGACGCTGCTGATGATCCAGGGCAGTGACATCGGAATCCTGCTGGTGGCGGTATGCCTCTTCGTGTGTATGATCGCGGGAATCGGTGACGGCAGAGTGCTGCAGGGAGCCGTTGCATTGGGGACAGGGGTATCCTTTCTGCTGTCTGTATACGGGCTGTTGGCGAAGCTGCTGGGCGAGGAAGCCTTAGAGGCGATCCCGCCGGACGGCTTCAGCAGGATGCTGACGCGCTGGCAGGGCTGGTGGCTGCTGGGAGCTATGGGGGCAGGTATGTATATCCTGCTTGGCCGGCTGCTTCGTAACGGAGATAAACAGCGGGTGATCCGGCGTACCGCTATAGCTGCGTCGGCTGTTCTGGTTCTGGCGGGAATGACCGGGGGCTTGTTTTTTGCTTTGCGAGGTTCCTTTGAAGGAGGCTGGGGCAACGGAAGGGGAGAGCTGTGGAAGCTTACCCTGCAGGGATTCGGACAGAACGGGATCTGGCAGAAGCTGTTCGGAGTAGGACCGGACTGCTTTGCGGAATATATGTACTCCGCCTTTGCCGCAGGGACTTTGCCTGCGCTGGGCGGCAGATGGGCGGGAACCGTGTTTGCAAACGCCCATAACGAGTGGCTGAACCAGCTTCTGAATCTGGGTCTGGCGGGATGCGCCTGTTATCTGGGGATCTTTGTCTCCGGTCTGAGGCGGTATCGTAAGTTCCTGCCGGGGATCCTGGCGCTGGTGCTGTACGGAACCGTTTCCCTGACGGGCTTTCAGCAGGTCTTAAGTACGCCTTTGCTCTTTATGGTCATGGGGATCGCGGAGAATTTTGTCAGGGACGGCGGAGAAGTGTGAGAAGAATTTCTAACTGCCTTCGGCAATTTTCGCTCACAGCCTAAAGCCTGATTTTCAGGCTTAGCTGTTTCGCAAAGAAATTCTACGGCGCAAGGAAGCGCCTACACACTGAAGCACGCAAGGGGTATAAATATGAAGTGGGTGAGAATCAGAATAAAGACAATTACAGAGGCGGAGGACATCATCATCAGTACTCTTTATGATATTGGGCTGGAGGGAGCGCAGATCGAAGATAAGGTGCCTCTGACTGCCCTGGAGAAAGAGCAGATGTTTGTTGATATTCTCCCTGAGGGGCCTGTAGACGACGGCATTGCGTACTTAAGCTTCTTCGTGGAGAAGAAGGAGGATGGAAGCCTTGCATTGCAGGGAGAAACCAGGGATGTGGAATCTGTGGTGAAGGCTGTGGAGCAGGAGCTGGAGGAGTTGAGGCTGTTCTGCGATATCGGAGAAGGCGCCGTCACGGTGGATGAGACGGAGGATATTGACTGGATCAACAACTGGAAACAGTATTTTCACCAGTTTTATATTGACGATATACTTGTGATTCCCTCCTGGGAAGAGGTGGCGGAGGAGGATCGTGGAAAGACAGTGCTTCATATCGATCCCGGAACGGCTTTCGGCACCGGTATGCACGAGACCACCCAGCTGTGCATCCGGCAGCTGAAAAAATATGTCACAAAAGAGACGGAGCTTCTGGATGTGGGAACGGGAAGCGGTATTCTTTCCATTCTGGCATTGATGTTCGGAGCACGGCACGCGGCAGGAACAGATCTGGATACCTGCGCCCTGGAGGCTGTGGCGCAGAACTGTCAGGCAAACGGTATTGCGCCGGAGCGTTTCACCATGCTGATAGGAAATATCATAACGGACAGTGAGGTACAGGAAAGGCTGGGCCGCGGCTGTTATGACATTGTGACGGCAAATATCCTGGCGGATGTTCTGGTGCCTCTGACCCCCGTGGCGGTAAAGCATCTGAAGCCCGGCGGGATCTATATCACCTCCGGAATCATAGGCGACAAAGAGGCGGTCGTGACGCAGGCCATAAAAGCTGCAGGCCTCAAGGTGCTGGAGGTGACTTATCAGGGAGAGTGGGTGTCTGTCACGGCAAAGAAGGAGTGACGCGGGGCGGAAGGAACAACAATGTATCAGTTTTTTGTGGAACCGGATCAGATCAACATAGATGACAGGCGTGTCATTATCCTGGGCGCCGATGTGAATCACATAAAGAATGTCCTGCGGATGAAAGCGGGGGAGGAGATCAGCGTCAGCAACGGCCTGGACGGCAGGGAGTACCGGTGCGGTATCGTTTCCCTTGAAGAGGACAGGGTCTTGTGTGAACTGCGGTTTATCAGGGAGGAAAATACGGAGCTGCCTGTGAAGGTGTATCTGTTTCAGGGACTGCCCAAGGCAGACAAGATGGAGCTGATCGTCCAGAAGGCAGTGGAGCTGGGAGTTTACCGGATCATTCCTGTGGCCGCGAGGCGCTGCGTGGTAAAGCTGGAGAGCGGGAAAGCGGCGGCGAAGGTTAGACGTTGGCAGGGGATCGCGGAGGCTGCGGCAAAGCAGAGCAGGCGGGGAGCCATACCGGAGGTCTCAGACGTTATGAGCTTTCCGGAGGCGGTGGAGCAGGCGGCGGCTATGGATGTCAGACTGATACCCTATGAGCTGGCGGAGGGGATGGAAAAGACCCGTGAACTCATAGGCGGGCTTATCAAAGGACAGAGCGTTGCCATATTCATCGGCCCGGAGGGCGGATTTGAAGAACAGGAGATACAGCTTGCGGCGGATAAGGGGATACAGCCGGTCACGCTGGGCAGAAGGATCCTGCGCACCGAGACGGCGGGCATGACTGTGCTTGCCTGGATCGGTTATGTGATGGAGGTCTAAACGTACCAAAGCTTCGGCGGCGCATATAATAGAAATAAGAGAAAGCAGGAGCTATGACATGGAAGTATATCTGGACAATTCCGCCACCACCCGCGTGTTTCCTGAAGTGGCGGAGCTGATGACAAAAATAATGTGCGAGGATTACGGGAATCCTTCCAGCCTTCATATAAAGGGTATGCAGGCGGAGAACTATCTTCGCCATGCAAAAGAGACTCTGGCAAAAATACTGAAAGTAAACGAGAAAGAGATCTTTTTTACTTCCGGGGGAACGGAATCGGACAATATGGCGCTGACAGGCTGCGCCTTTGCAAACAGCCGGAGAGGAAAGCATATCATTACCACGCAGATAGAACATCCCGCGGTGCTGAAAACCTGCGCCTATCTGGAGTCGGTGGGATTTCGGGTGACCTATCTGCCGGTGAATGCCTGGGGCCAGATCTGCCTGGAGGACTTAAAAAGGGCGATGACGCCTGACACTATACTGGTTTCCATCATGTATATCAACAATGAGATCGGCTCCATACAGCCCATAGAGTTGGCGGGGGCAATGATCAAACAGCTGAACCCCTACACCCTGTTTCATGTGGATGCGGTGCAGGGCTTTGGAAAGGCAAGGCTTTACCCTAAGAGAATGGGGATCGATCTGATGTCCGCCAGCGGCCACAAGATCCACGGCCCTAAAGGGATCGGGCTTTTGTATGTGGGGGAGCGGGTGAAGCTTCAGCCCATTATTTACGGCGGCGGTCAGCAGATGAACCTCCGCTCCGGCACCGACAATGTACCCGGAGCCGCGGGAATGGCAAGGGCGGCGGAGCTTCTTTACGCTCATTACGACAGTGATATGAACAATCTGTACCGACATAAAAAGTATTTTATGGAAAATGTCAGGAGGATAGAGGGAGTCCGCATCAACGGGCTGCTTCCCGATAAGCCTGACGGGGAGGGGACTGCTCCCCACATCGTCAGTGTGTCCGTGCCCGGCGTCCGCAGCGAGGTGCTGCTCCATGCCCTGGAGGACAAAGGCATCTACGTCTCCGCAGGCAGCGCCTGTGCCGCCCGCAAGCCTCAGCCTTCCGCCACGCTGAAAGCTATCGGCGTGGAGAAGCCGCTGCTGGAATCCACCATACGTTTCAGCTTTTCCGTGTATACCACAAAAGAAGAATTGGACTATACATTGCGGGAAATGTATGATAAAATTCCTATGCTGCGCAGATATACACGTCACTGAAGGACGCAGGCGGGAAGGCTCGCCAGGAGGCGCTTTACGATGGGGAGGAACTTATGTTTACAGCATTTTTAATAAAATACGCAGAGATCGCCATCAAAGGGAAGAACCGTCATTTGTTTGAGGACGCGCTGATCCATCAGATCAAATTCGCGCTGAAAAAGTGCGAGGGGAAATTCCTGATCACAAAGAGCCAGGGCAGGATCTATGTGGAGGCGGATGGCGAATTTGACTATGAAGATACCATAGAGCAGCTTCAGCACGTGTTCGGGATCGTGGGGATCTGTCCCATGATCTATGTGGAGGATGAGGGCTTTGAGAAGCTGTGCGAAACAGTGGTGCAGTATGTGAGGGATGTTTACCCTGACAGGCATAAGACATTTAAGGTGCATTGCAGGCGGGCCCGCAAAAATTATCCCATGGAGTCCATGGAGGTCAATGCGGATCTGGGGGAGGTACTGCTGAATGCCTTTCCGGAGCTGACCGTGGATGTTCATGAGCCGGAGATCCTGCTGAATGTGGAGATCCGGGAAAAAATCTATATCTATTCCGAGATCATTCCGGGACCCGGCGGAATGCCTGTGGGAACAGGCGGAAAGGCTATGCTGCTGCTTTCGGGGGGGATCGATTCTCCGGTGGCGGGCTATATGATCGCAAAGCGGGGCGTAAAGATCGATGCGGTCTATTTCCATGCGCCGCCCTATACCAGCGAGCGCGCAAAGCAGAAGGTGGAGGATCTGGCCCGGCTTGTGTCCAAATACACGGGGCCCATTTACCTTCATGTCATCAACTTTACGGATATACAGTTGTATATTCATGATAAATGTCCTCATGAGGAGCTGACCATCATTATGCGCCGTTATATGATGCGGATAGCGGAGCATATCGCAAAGGAGACGGAATGCCTGGGGCTGATCACCGGGGAGAGCATCGGGCAGGTGGCGTCCCAGACCATGACCTCCCTCATTGCCACCAATGAGGTCTGTGAGCTTCCTGTCTACCGCCCCCTTATCGGCTTCGATAAGGAAGAGATCGTGGCGGTGGCTAAAAAGATAGGGACCTTTGAGACCTCCATCCAGCCCTATGAGGATTGCTGCACTATCTTTGTGGCAAAGCATCCCGTGACTAAACCCAACGTGAATATCATCCGGCGGCATGAGAGGAATCTGGAGGAGAAAATTGACGAAATGGTAGAGACTGCACTGGAGACAGAGGAGCTGATCATTGTGCAATAAGGCGGCGCAGCCTGTGCGGAATCGCACAATAGAGCTTGGGCAGCGGGCAGTGATCCCGCATAAAAAGAAAGCTCCCGGACGGCGGGCGTCCTTTGGAGCTTTCTCCCATCAAATCAGTGTTTATGCTTTCTGCAGCAATCATACAAGGTAAGGCTGCAGTGTGGCAAGAACCTCTTCGGCTCCGTCCTCCGCATGGATATTCAGATCGATGGGCTTGGAAAGATCCAGGCTGAAGATACCCATAATGGATTTTGCGTCGATCACATATCTGCCGGAAACCAGGTCGAAATCATAATCAAATCTGGTGATATCATTCACAAAGGCCTTTACCTTGTCAATGGAATTCAGAGAGATCTGTACTGTTTTCATTTATTTTACCTCCTTGCTATGTCTGTCGTCTGACTACATATTAAGGGCAAAGACAGTAAAAGTCAAGGAGAAAACAATACAAAAAGAGAGGGTCCCTATGAAAAATATAGCGTTACATAACCTTGGCTGTAAGGTAAATTCCTATGAGGCAGAGGTTATGCAGCAAAGGCTTCAGGAAAAGGGATACAGGATCGTGCCCTTTGACAGCAAAGCGGATGTTTATATCGTGAATACCTGTACGGTCACAAATATTGCGGACAGGAAGAGCCGCCAGATGCTGCACCGGGCGAAGCAGTTGAATCCGGAAGCGGTGGTGGTGGCGGTGGGATGCTATGTCCAGACAGGGAGAGCCGACCTGGAAAAGGATGAGTGCGTTGACCTCTGCATAGGCAATAACCGCAAGGGAGAGATCGGGGAAATACTGGAGGAATATTTTCGGCAGAGGGACAAGACCCTGAGGGGGACCACGATACCCGACATCGGCAGCGAGACGGAGTATGAGGAGCTGCAGCTGCGGCAGACGGCGGAGCACACGCGGGTGTATATCAAGGTGCAGGACGGCTGTAACCAGTTTTGCTCCTATTGTGCCATTCCCTATGCCAGGGGGCGGGTGCGGAGCCGTCGGGCGGAGGATATCCTGACGGAGGTGCGGGCGCTGACGGAAGCCGGATATAAAGAGATCGTGCTGACAGGGATCCATATCAGCTCCTATGGGATCGACTTTGACAATAAGGGATACGACGGCGGCAGCAGACTGATAGAGCTGGTGGAGGAAATACATACTGTGCCCGGCATTGAACGGCTTCGCCTAAGCTCTCTGGAGCCCAGGGTGGTGACGGCGGATGCGGCAAGGCGTCTGGCGGCGCTGCCAAAGCTCTGCCCCCACTTTCACCTGTCCCTGCAGAGCGGCTGCGACGCGACCTTAAGGCGTATGAATAGACATTACACCACAGGGGAATACTATACCAGTGTGGAGCATCTCCGCAGCGCCTTTGAGCATCCTGCGATCACCACGGACATTATTGTGGGATTTCCCGGCGAGACGGAGGAGGAATTTGAACAGACGAAGAGATTTCTGGAAAAGGTGTGCTTTTATGAAATGCACATTTTCAAGTATTCCAGGCGAAAGGGAACGCCGGCGGCAGATATGCCGGGACAGGTCCCGGAGGACATAAAACGGCGGCGGAGCAATGAGCTGTTCGCCATGGAAAAAAGACAGTCCGGGAGTTTTCGGAGCGCATACATAGACCGGGAAGCAGAAGTGCTTCTGGAGGACACGGCGGAAATAGGAGGTGAGCTTTGGCGGATCGGCCACACGAAGGATTACGTCAGGGTCGCGGTGAGAGCGGCGCAGGCGCCCCCTGCCAACACCATAGTCAGGGTAAAGGTGCGGGGCTTTCTGACGGAAGAGGTCATGATGAGTTAGCCCCAAGACTTGATATTTGTAAATAAATGAGTTATAGTATATATAACTGGGAGCTTAAACGGAATGTGCCGAAGAAATGAGGATGAAGATGCAGGACTTAGGGAATACACAATACTTCAAGGTTGAGACAGAGCCTGAGACCGGTGCAAAGCTGGTGCTTGCAACTGTATATGAAGCACTGACGGAAAAGGGGTATAACCCGGTGAACCAGATCGTGGGTTATATCATGAGCGGCGACCCCACCTACATTACCAGCCACAGGAATGCCCGCAGCCTGATCATGAAGGTGGAGCGGGACGAGCTTGTGGAGGAGCTGCTGACGGAGTATATCCGCACAAAGAACTGGCAGTGACGGGCGTAAATGGCCGTGAGGGTCAGAGGCGGAGGCGATTATGCGTATAATGGGGCTTGATTTCGGCTCAAAGACGGTAGGCGTGGCGGTCAGCGACAGCCTGCTTCTGACGGCTCAAGGCGTGGAGATCATCCGGCGGAAGGAAGAGAACAAGTTGAGGCAGACCCTTGCCCGTATAGAGGAGCTGATCGGGGAATACGAGGTGGAGGAGATCGTCCTTGGGCTGCCGAAGAACATGAATGCGACCGAGGGTGTGCGCGCGGAGCTGACGCTGGAATTTAAGGAAAAGCTGGAGCGCAGGACCGGACTTCCCGTGCATATGTGGGACGAGCGGCTGACCACGGTCGAGGCGGACAGGATCATGATGGAATCCGGCGTCCGCAGAGAGAACAGAAAGCAGTATGTTGATAAGATTGCTGCGGCTCTGATATTACAGGGCTATCTTGACAGACGCAGTATGGAGTGAGTATGGCAAAGCTGGAAAAAATCACGTTTCGTGAGGACGGGGCGGAGCCCGTTGAATTTTATGTTTTGGAGCAGACCAGGATTGGCGGAGTGAATTATATTCTCGTCACCGACGTGGAGGAAGGCGACGGAGATGCGCTGATACTGAAGGATATGTCCGGCGACGGGGAGGAGGAGAGCGTCTTTGCCGTCGTCTCTGACGATGAGGAGCTTTCCGCCGTGGCGGGAGTGTTTCAGAACATGATGGACGACATACAATTGTTGTAAAACATAGCTGTTATGAATCAGCCATTGAAAGGGGACGAGCCCGGCTCTCGGAGTCGGGACCTGTGGCTGTTAAAAGTATAAAAATAAATTGGAGGAGATTTGATTTGAAGAAAAAAGAGAATAACAATGCGTCCAGGCTGAAGGTGATCCCTTTGGGCGGCTTGGAGCAAATTGGCCTGAACATTACTGCCTTTGAGTATGAGGACAGTATTGTTGTGGTGGACTGCGGCTTGTCTTTTCCGGCGGACGATATGCTGGGGATCGACCTTGTGATACCGGATGTGACCTATCTGAAGGACAATCTGGACAGAGTGAAGGGCTTTGTCATTACCCATGGACACGAGGATCATATCGGGGCGCTGCCCTATGTGCTTCGGGATGTGAACATTCCTATTTATGCTACCAGGCTTACCATGGGCATCATCGAGAACAAGCTTCGGGAACACAATCTCATGAAGGGCACCAAGCGTAAGGTGGTAAAGTTCGGCCAGTCCATCAATCTGGGAAAGTTCCGGGTGGAATTCATCCGGACCAACCACAGTATCGTTGACGCGGCGGCGCTGGCGATCTATTCGCCCGCAGGCGTGGTGGTACACACAGGGGATTTTAAAGTAGATTATACGCCGGTGTTCGGAGACGCCATAGATCTGCAGCGCTTTGCGGAGCTGGGCAAGAAGGGCGTGCTGGCGCTGATGTGCGATTCCACAAATGCGGAGCGTCCCGGCTTTACCCCCTCGGAAAAGACGGTGGGTAAGACCTTTGACAGTCTGTTCGAGGAACACAGGAATACCAGGATCTTTGTTGCAACCTTTGCGTCCAACGTGGACCGTGTGCAGCAGATCATCAATACCGCGTATAAATTCGGCAAAAAGGTCTGCGTGGAAGGGCGCAGCATGGTCAGCATCATCGAGACTGCCAGAAATCTGGAGTGCATCAAAATACCGGACAACACATTGATCGATATAGACCAGCTGAAGAATTACCCTGACGAGCAGCAGGTCATCATCACCACCGGCAGCCAGGGGGAAAGCATGGCTGCGCTGAGCCGTATGGCCAGCAATATGCACCGCAAGATCACCATAGGGGCGGGGGACACGGTCATCTTTTCTTCCAACCCCATTCCCGGAAACGAAAAGTCGGTCACCAGGGTCATCAATGAGCTGCTGCGCAAGGGCGCGGACGTGATATTCCAGGACGCCCATGTGTCAGGCCATGCCTGCCAGGAGGAGATCAAGCTGATCTATACGCTGGTGCAGCCCAAGTACGCGATCCCCGTACACGGCGAGTACAAGCATCTGAAGGCCCAGGCAAAGATTGCCCAGAGCCTTGGCATTGACAAGGAAAATATCTTCATCCTTTCTTCCGGAGACGTGCTGGAGCTGGACGAAAACAGCGCCACCATATCCGGCAAGGTTCCCACGGGAGCGATCCTGGTGGACGGACTTGGCGTGGGCGACGTGGGGAACGTGGTACTGCGGGATCGCCAGCATCTGGCGGAGGACGGCATTATGATAGTTGTCATGAGCCTGGATAAATATAACGGACAGCTGGTGGCAGGGCCGGATATCGTGTCCAGGGGCTTTGTCTATGTGAAGGAGTCCGACGAGCTGATCGAAGAGGCGAGGCAGACGGTGAATGAGGCGCTGCAGAGGTGTCTTGACAGAGGGATCACCGACTGGGGCAAGCTGAAGAACACCACCAAGGACGCGCTCAGCGATTATGTCTGGAAAAAGACGAAGCGCCGCCCCATGATCCTGCCGATCATTATGGAGATATCCTGAGCAGGCAGTCCGGCAGAGGCGCAGACGCCGGGAGTTTTCCGGAACGCGGAAGGGAGGACGACAGGTGGGGAAATGGAGTATCTGGAAGAAAAATAATGGCACAATGACGAGTGAGGGTGACATGGATAACAGTAATATGGATAGCGGAAGCAGCAGGGAACAGATGTATATTCCGGGCGGCGCCGATAAGCTGGATGATACGGTGAGTACGCTGATAGAGGCGATTCTGGAATGTGAGGAATACCTTGCCTACCGGGAGGAGCTGGGCAAGGTGCTGCAGCAGCCGGGGCTGAAGGAGAAGATCGACGAGTACCGCAAGCGCAATTATGAGCTGCAGTCCCTTATGGACATTGATTTTGAGAAGCTGGATCGCTTTGAAAAGGAATATGAGAATTTCAGGAGCGATTCGGCAGTATCGGACTTTTTGGAAGCGGAGCTGGCTTTTTGTAAAAGGATGCAGGCCATAGAGAATCGCATCACGGCGGAGCTTGACTTCCAGTGAGGAAGGTCCGGAAAGAAAAGAGGAGTAGTATGAAACCAGCAAATATTATTTTTTCGGTGGTGGGCGCGATCTGCAGGGTGGCAGTGCTTATCCTGGCTGTGTACGTCATTTATCAGGGCGCACTGAAATGTTATGACTATGGTTATCGTATTTTTACGGAGCCGGCAGTTTCCTCCGGCGAGGGAAAAACGGTAACGGTGGCGATCACAGAGGATATGTCTGCCTCCGACATAGGGACTCTTCTGCAAAACAAGGGACTGATCCGGGATGCAAAGCTGTTTGTCCTGCAATATTACCTGTCGGAATTCAGGGAGGACGTGAAGCCGGGGATCTTTGAGTTCAGCACCTCCATGACGGCGGAAGAGATGATGGAGGCTATGACCCTGACAGAGGATGGGGACGCCGCTGACCAGGGCGCAGGGGAGTAAGGAAGCCATATGATGACAGATGAAAGAATGGCGGCCTTTATTGATTCCCTTGACAGAGGCAATACGCCTTTCCTGGATGAAATAGAAAAATATGCGCTGCAGAACCGGGTTCCCATCATACGAAGATCGATGCAGAGCCTGTTAAAATTTCTGCTTGCCCTTTCAAAGCCGAGGAACATCCTGGAGGTCGGGACTGCCATCGGCTTTTCCGCGTTGCTGATGAGCGAATACGGGCCGGAGGAATGTCATATTACCACCATTGAGAAATATGAGAAAAGGATCCCCCAGGCAAGGGAGAATTTCAGGCGCAGAGGCGCGGAGGACAGGATCACCCTTTTGGAGGGGGACGCCGCAGATATTTTGCCGGAGCTTACGGGAAGCTATGACTTGATCTTTATGGATGCGGCCAAGGGCCAGTATATCTTTTTCCTGCCGGATATCATAAGGCTGCTGGCTCCGGGAGGACTGCTTGTGAGCGATAATGTCCTGCAGGGCGGAGATATCATAGAGTCCCGGTTTGCGGTGACCCGAAGAAACCGGACCATTCACGCCCGTATGCGGGACTATCTTTATGAACTGAAGCATCATCCCCTGTTGGAAACAGCTATTCTGCCGGTGGGGGACGGGGTGGCGCTGAGCACCAAAGTGTGAACGGAATGAAGATTTTCTAAGAGGACGGAGGAGTAAAGATGGCACAGAGGCGGAAGCCGGAGCTGCTGATTCCCGCCGGCAGTCTGGAGGTCCTTAAGACGGCGGTGGTTTTCGGAGCGGATGCGGTATATATCGGCGGCGAGGTATTCGGACTTCGGGCAAAGGCAAAGAATTTTTCCATGGAGGAGATGGCGGAGGGAATTGCATTTGCCCATGCCCAGGGAGTGAAGGTTTACGTCACGGCTAATATTCTGGCCCATAACCATGATCTGGAGGGGGCGAAGGATTACTTCCGGGAACTGCGGGATATGCAGCCGGAGCCCTGCGACGCCCTGATCATCTCCGATCCCGGTATGTTTGCCCTGGCAAGGGAGGTGTGGCCGGAGGCGGATATACATATTTCGACCCAGGCAAATAACACCAATTACCTGACCTGGCTCTTCTGGCGGGAACAGGGGGCAAAGCGGGTAGTGTCCGCCAGGGAGCTTTCCCTGGAGGAGATACGGGACATCCGGGAGCGGATTCCAGAGGAGATGGAGATAGAGAGCTTTGTCCACGGTTCCATGTGCATTTCCTACTCAGGGCGCTGCCTGCTCAGCAGTTACTTTACCGGCAGGGACGCCAATCAGGGGAACTGTACCCATCCCTGCCGCTGGAAATATGCGGTGATGGAGGAGACGCGGCCCGGAGAGTATCTGCCGGTCTATGAGAACGAGCGGGGGACCTATATCTTCAACTCGAAGGATCTGTGTATGATCGAGTATATCCCGGAGCTGGTGGAGGCGGGGATCGACAGCTTTAAGATCGAGGGGCGCATGAAGAATGCTCTCTATGTGGCTGTGGTGGCAAGAACCTACAGGAAGGCCATCGACGATTATTTCCTGTCGGAGGAGACCTATCGGGAAAACATGGAGTGGTACAGGGCGGAGATCGCCAAGTGTACCTACAGGCAGTATTCTACCGGTTTTTACTTCGGAAAGCCGGATGCGCATAACCAGATATACGACGAAAGTACCTATGTGAATGAATACGTTTATCTGGGGCTGGTGGAGGAGACGGAGAAAAGAGGTTCCTGGCCGTTCGCCCGTATCCGGCAGAAAAATAAGTTTGCCGTGGGGGATTCTATTGAGATCATGAAGCCGGACGGCAGGAATGTGCCGGCGACGGTGGAGGCAATGTATGATGAAGAGGGCGCTGCTGTGGAAAGCTGTCCCCATGCAGGGCAGGCGATCCGGCTTAAATTGTCTGCGGCGCCGGAGCAGTATGATATATTGCGTTGTGTCTGCTGAGAAAAGCTAAAATGCACGCAGGAGGTATAAGCACAAAAATGGAGAAACAGTGCAGAAAACGGCGGCTGGAAAAGTGGATTTTCACAGTATTGATCTTGGGAAGCATTCTGGTAAACATAAAGAGTATTTTTACCAGCTGTGGTTTGGATGTACAATATGCGCTCGCCATGTCCTACAGGATGGCGCAGGGAGATAAAATGTTTTTACAGATGTGGGAACCCCATCAAACTTCTGCATTTTTTGCGGCTGCCCTTATAAAATCATATTTGACGATCTTCCATACCACCACGGGAATCGTAGTCTTTATGAATCTGGCGGGAGTGTTGCTGAAGGGCGCCGTAACGGCGGTTTTGTATCGGACCTTGAGAAAATATGTGGATAGAAGAGCACTTTTATGTATGTGCATTTTTTTCTTCACAGTCAATCCCAAATGGATCTTGATGCCGGAGTTCTCCAATATGCAATTGTGGTTTTCTGTGTTGCTGTTTTGCTGTCTTTTTCGATATTTTCGAGATCAGAAGAAAAAGAAATGGCTGCTTTTGTCAGGATTCTTTTTGTGTCTGGAGGTTCTTGCCTATCCGTCCTGTATGATCGTGTATTTTGGCGTCCTGCTGTGCCTGCTTTTGTATGCCCGGAATAAAAGGGCGGATATATTACTGCTTACCGGTGAGTGTACTGTATGTGGAAGTATTTATGTCCTGTATTTTACTTTGCGTATGGGAATCGGAGAGTTTGTAAACCGTATTCGGGAAATCATCATGGGAGATGCGTCACATACAGGGATCATTTCGGCCAAACTGAGCCGATATGGCAAGGATGTTGTGGAAATAATGCTATTCTTAGGTATATATGCCGTGTTGTCCTGTGCTGTGGTGAAGATATTTTCTTTTTTCAGAAAGCGGCAGCCTGGTAAGGAATGGTACATTATATGCTTTTTACTGTGCTTTTATGTACAGAATTTCATTAGTACGCTTACAGCTGAAGCGGAGCCCCGTTATGCAATCGTTTATCTGCCAATATGTATACTTGGCTGGATATTGTGTAAATATTGCAGTGAAGAGGAAACACAGGCCTGTCGGATGGGCATTATCGTCAGCGGCTGCGGGGTGATAGCGACGTTACTGCTTTCCAACCTCACGGTGTACACTACGCTGCTCTATGGCACATTAGGGGTAGGCGCGTCACTGCTCTCCTGTGGAAGTGTAATCAAAAGGAGATCGGGGGGGGTAGAACGAGAGCCGGGGCCTGTCTGCTGCTTATGTTTTGCGGAATCATGATATTCAGAGAGGGATTTTTGGTCAGCCCTATGAACGACTATAAGGCTTGTGTTCTTGACATTAGAGGAATAGTGAGATCCGGTCCTGCGAAGGGGATCGTATCGACTTACATAGGGCCCTATATAATGAATGCTACTCTGGAGGAATGGAGACAGAATATAGAGCCGGGTGACAGAATTCTTCTGGTGGGCAGCGATATAGTCAGTACTCTGGGATATTTGTACGAGAATACGGAGGTTTGCGTCGATTCCACGATCAGCACACCTACATACAATGAAAAACTGCAGCGCTATTGGGAAAAGAATCCGGAGAAATATCCGAATGTAGTTGTGGTGGACTGTTGGTATGGAGAACTGAATGTTGCCGGGGACAGTTGGATCATGCAGTGGCTGGAAAACGAGTTTCGGGCGGACAGAGTAATAGATGGAAAATACTGGAGATATTATTTGAAGGATGAGTAAGAAAAGTATAGTCATGAAAATGAAATTAGTCATGGGAAAGGAAAAGAAATCACGAATGGCGGTCCATATGCTGGTGGTTTTATACGGCATTGCCTGTCTGTGGCTTTTTTACCGGCAGTCTGTGGCGGATCTTACCCTGGGGGGAGCCATTCCCTACGAGTCCGATCTGCCTCTGCATATCAGCATGATCATTGAAGATGGCTGGTATTACAGCTTTACGGCTTATGTCTATAAGCTGCTGTATATGCTGTGCGGAGGCGCCACTTTCGGGATAGCTGTTTTCTTATGCGTATGTGCCATGGCAACGGTATATGTGACGGAACGTCTGGTGTGCCTGTTGGGGAAATACGGAGAGAAAACGTGGTTTACCCTACTGCTTGCCTTGAGCCTCAATTTTGTCATGCCGGTATACATCAGGGCGGTGGGGGAATACCGCTATGTCAGCTACCAGTCCGGGAATATCTGGCACAACTCTACCTACATCTGTATGCGCCTTGCGGCATTGGCGGTGCTCATCTATTATTTTAAGCTGGAAGAAAAATACAGGGAAGGAATCACCTGGAAGGAGTGGTGCGGCTTTGCCCTGTTGAATTTTATATGTACCGGTATCAAGCCAAGCTTTCTGCTTGTCTTTTCGCCCATAATGGGACTTTGCCTGCTGGTGGATCTGTGCAGGCGGGTCCCGTTAAAAAGGATTTTGGTTTTCGGCTCTGCCCTTCTGCCCAGCGGTCTTGTGGTACTGTGGCAGAATGCGGTCCTGTTCGGAGAGGAGACGGGAAACGGCATGGAGCTTCGTCCCTGGTATACCTTTTCTCTCCATGCAAATATCACAAAGCTGGCGGTGGTTTGTTCCGTGCTGTTCTGCGGGCTGGTGGTGGCGGCGACCTTGAAGAAGCTGGCTGCAGATAAAAAGTATCTGTTTATTACGGCTATGGCTGTTCTGGGCTTTTTGGAGGCGCTCTGCCTGGTGGAGAGCGGCAGCAGAGCGGCGGACGGAAATTTCCTTTGGGGTTACAGTTTTTGCCTGTTTGTACTGTTTGCAGTCTGCGCCGTCAAATGGCTGGAATGTGAAGGAAAAGGAAGGCAGAGATTTCTACGTATCGGCCTGGGGCTGGCGTATGCCTGGCATCTGTACTGCGGGCTGTACTTTTTTGCCAATTTGACAGCCGGAGCAAGCTATTGGATGAAATAAAAATTGCTGAAATAAAATTTTTATTTGGGTCTTGCTTTTTTTCAAAAGATAGAGTATTGTATTTTTGAACGAAGATGTTCCATAGTAACGCGGTTACTCTGGGACATTTTTTGCTATATGGCCTTCGTTCTGAGGAAAATGAAAAAAGGAAGAGGGAGAAAGAGTATGAGTGAAATGCTGAATGTGGAGGACATTTTTGCCAGCAAGGTGTTTACGCTTGGAAAAATGAAGGAAAGACTGCCCAGAAGTACATACAGGGAGATCAAGAAGCTGATGGATCAGGGCGGCGAGCTGTCCCTGGAGACTGCGGACGTGGTGGCAAAGGCCATGAAGGATTGGGCCATGGAGAACGGCGCTACCCATTACACCCACTGGTTCCAGCCGCTGACCGGTATCACCGCGGAGAAGCACGACGCCTTTGTGAGCCATCCGGACGAGGAAGGCAGGATGATCATGGAATTCTCCGGCAAGGAACTGATCAAGGGAGAGCCGGACGCCTCTTCTTTTCCATCCGGCGGACTTCGGGCAACCTTTGAGGCAAGAGGCTATACGGCGTGGGATATCACGTCTCCGGCGTTTTTGAAGGAAGATGCAACGGGAGTTATCCTCTGTATTCCCACTGCGTTCTGCTCCTACACAGGCGAGGCGTTGGATAAAAAGACCCCCCTGCTGCGTTCCATGGAGGCGGTGAGCCAGCAGGCTCTTCGTATTGTGAGGCTATTCGGAAATACCGAGGCCACCAGGGTGGTGGCAAGCGTGGGACCGGAGCAGGAGTATTTCCTGGTAGACCGGGAGAAATACTTGCAGCGGGAGGATCTGATCTTCTCCGGAAGGACTCTGTTCGGCGCGCCTGCACCCAAGGGACAGGAGCTGGAGGATCATTATTTCGGAACCATTCGTGAGAGAGTCGGTTCTTATATGAAGGATCTGAATGTGGAGCTCTGGAAGCTGGGTGTTACCGCAAAGACCCAGCATAACGAGGTGGCTCCCGCACAGCATGAGCTTGCGCCCATCTATGAGACGGCCAATATTGCCGTAGACCATAACCAGCTGGTGATGGAGACCATGAAAAAGGTAGCGGGACGCCACGGCATGACCTGCCTGCTCCACGAGAAGCCCTTTGCGGGTGTGAACGGCTCCGGTAAGCACAACAACTGGTCTCTGGGCACGGACAACGGAGTGAACCTTCTGGATCCCGGCGATACGCCCAATGAAAACATCCAGTTCCTGCTGGTGCTGGCCTGTATCATGAAGGCTGTTGACACCCATGCGGATCTGCTCCGGCAGAGCGCATCCGATGTGGGCAACGACCACAGGCTGGGTGCCAACGAGGCGCCGCCTGCGATCATATCCATGTTTTTGGGCGAACAGCTGGAGGATGTGGTAAAGCAGCTGATCGAGACAGGCGAGGCGGCTCATCTGATTGCCGGAGGCAAGCTGGAGACAGGCGTTTCTACCCTGCCCGACTTTGAGAAGGACGCCACAGACAGGAACAGGACCTCACCCTTTGCTTTTACCGGGAACAAATTTGAGTTCCGCATGGTGGGTTCCGCGGATTCCATTGCAAGTCCCAATACCACATTGAACGCCATTGTGGCGGAGGCTTTCTGCGAGGCGGCGGACATTCTGGAAAAGGCAGACAACTTTGAACTGGCCGTCCATGATCTGATCAAGGAATACATGACGAAGCACCAGAGGATCGTGTTTAACGGCGACGGCTACTCCGACGAGTGGGTGGCGGAGGCAGAGAGACGGGGCCTTCCCAATATCAAGTCCATGGTGGAAGCTGCGGCGACGCTGACCACAGACAAAGCGATCAGGCTGTTTGAGAGATTCGGTATCTTCACCAGGGTCGAACTGGAATCCCGTGAAGAGATCACCTACGAGACCTATGCCAAGACGATCAATATCGAGGCGCTGACCATGATCGACATGGCGGGTAAGAAATATATCCCGGCGGTGATCCGCTATACCAAATCCCTGGCCGACACGGTGATTGCCGTGAAAGAAGCCGGTGTGGACGCTTCCGTACAGGCGGAGCTTCTCGACAATGTTACCGTCAGGCTTTTCGCCGCAAAGGAAGCGCTGGCAAAGCTGAAGAAGGCGGTTGCGGAAGCGGCGGCTATGAAAGACGTAAAAGCTCAGGCATTCTTCTACAAGGACACGGTGAAAGCGGTCATGGATGAGCTTCGTACACCCATCGACGAACTGGAGATGATGGTGGATAAGAGCGTGTGGCCCGTGCCCAGCTACGGCGAATTGACCTTTGAAGTATAAAGTAACACATCGACACCCGGCGGGGAATTTCCGCCGGGTGAGCTTTTGCCTGATTTTTTGTTTTTTTTGAAATTTTCTATTGCAAATTGGGCATACTTCGTGTATAATTCATCAAGTAATGTAAATAGGGCTATCGCCAAACGGTAAGGCAACGGACTCTGACTCCGTCATTTCAAGGTTCGAATCCTTGTAGCCCTGCGAAGCAGGGGTTGCCCTGCGTTGGAACCTCCGAAAGAGTGTTTTTCGGAGGTTTTTCATATTCTATTTCCTTTTTGAAAAAGATATGCTATACTTCATATGTGAAGTGTCATAATCAGGTCAGAAAAAATACACTATAGAAAAAGGGAAAATGGAAATGTGTGTATATAAACACAATCAATTGAGCTGAAATTGGAGAAGCAGAAATGATGAATGTGTTCTTTGCTGTTTTTTTGGCGTTTTTTTATAGTATAGTAAATACAGTGATAGGTCCTATGATAGCGGAGCAGGATATAAAATTTGATTGGTCGCAACTCTTTTCTTTTGTCTTGTGTTTCCTATTATGTTTAGTAGTTAATTTCATCCTTTTTTCAATTATGCCAAGGCTGTATTTATGCACAGGAAGTAGACGTATATCCCAGTATCTCGACAAGGTTGGGGATCGCACACTTTTTTTGTTTGTTTGGCTTTTTATTTTTGTGTCATGGGTGCCGGCGTATCTTATTTTATATCCAGGCGTTTTGGCTTATGATATGGTATCTCAGGTCGGCAGCGCTCTTGGTGAGATTACGAATAATCATCATCCTGTTTTACATACATGGCTCATACGATGCTTTATGAAATTCGGAAGCGCACTTTTTTCTAGTTATGAGGCTGGAATTGGCTTGTTGTCGGTCTTGCAAATGTTGATTTTGAGTTATGCTCTTACCCGTTTGGCTTTTTTGCTGAAGAAAAAAAACGTTCCGATTCTGATAGTCATGCTTACTGCGCTGTTCTCGGCAATTTGGTTTATGAATGCGTGCTTGTCCGTAACGATGATAAAGGACAGCTTGCATGCTGCGTTTCTCGTATTATTTGCATGCCATTTTACGGAAATTGTAACGAATCCGTTGGAATATTTTCGGCGAAGGTATAATTTATTTATTTTGCCGGTTATCAGTTTCTTAATGTGCGCGTTCAGAAATAATGGCATTCACATCTACATATTTTGCTTTGCAGTATTGTTTATATTGAGGATTTCTCAAATAAAGAAGATAAAAGCGCATATTGCGCAAATTGTGGTAATTTTATTACCGATCTTTCTGTACAAAATTTATACTGGGCCTGTTTTTTCAGCATTTGATATAGATCAAGGCGAGGTGCGAGAGGCATTGAGTGTACCCATACAGCAGTTACAACGTGTTGCCGTGAAGAAAGCAGATGAACTGACAAACGAACAAACGGAACTTATGGCGTATTATATTGACAATTTGGAATGGATGGAATCATCGCCTGGTCGCATATATTCCCCGTTCATCGCGGATCCCGCTAAAAGCTGTTTTTATTCGAATAGTTATAACAACGACCCGATTGCCTTTTGGAAGTTTTACTTTCAGATTGGAGAACAATTTTCAAAAGAATATATAGTGGCTTTTTTATCTAACAGTCTGGGTTATTGGTACCCCGGCTATTATGCATTCTCATACGTTGAATATGAAAATTATTCTCCAGATATGTTTGCGGAACCTTTGGAACGTAAAAGCATATGGGATTCACAAATTTTAAAAAAATATTATGAAAGTGTCTGTACATCTAGCTTTTGGCGGAAGACTCCTGTTTTAAGATTGTTTTTTGTACCTGGGTTTACGCTTTGGTTTTTGCTTTATGGACTGGCACTGGCATGGAAAAAACGAGGATTTTTTACGGAGACCTTGCCTCTTTTTCTACCGCTGATTGCACAATACGGCATCATGATACTTTCTCCAATGTCGTCCTTTCGTTATTCGTGGCCTTTTTATTTGATGCTGCCGCTTGCATTTATAGGAATTTTTGAAAATCTGGAGCTGAAAAAATCAGAAAAAGCGCCAAAACGCGCTGGGGGGTGAGTGTAGATGTTTTCTGACACATTTGCTGCATTGCGGCGTATTGGGAGAAAATTAGTGCTTCCGACGGAAACGATCAAGGAACTTGTAATACGTTCGATTCCAGAATTATCTGGGGACATTGTGGATTTAGGTGCTGGAACATTATATTGGTCAAAATGGCTTGTATCACAATATGGATTTTGCTGTTTTGCGGTGGATTCATATTATAAAACAGGGCAAACATCTGAATGCCGGAATATTGTATTGTATAATGATTACGGTTTGTGCATAGAAGATAATCCAAAACCAGCTATGCTGTGGATGTGTGATGTAATGCACCATTTGGATGCTTCTATGTGTAAAAAAGTGCTTGAAAGCACAGAGCATACGGAATACAAATATATAGTAATCAAGGACATAGATTGCAGAAAAAAGGTTGGGAATATAATGAATAAATTGCATGACTTCCTTATTAACCATGAGGTTGTCCATAATGTGGATCCTCAGCAAATTGAAATATTATTGGAAAGGAATGGATATGATATTAGGCACTATGACATTCCAAAATTGTGGTATCCGCATTTTTTGATCATTGCAATGCGAAATCAGTGATATGAAACCGCATTGTAGGTCTGCGGATATAGGGGGATAAAAATGAATCTTACAGTGTTAAAAGAAAAAATTGACCGCTGGTATTTTTGGATGCTGGCCCTCATATTTACCACAGCTCTGATTCTGCGTATTATAGGTTCGGGATGGGGAATGCCTCATAGTAATCTGCATCCGGACGAGGGAATCATTTTTGGACAGGCATATCAGTGTGCTTTGGAGCACGATTTTGAGGTGCATCAATACTATAGACCGAACCATGTTTCGATTAAACTGAATACCCTCTTATATATCGGGATACAGGAACTGTATTTCGCGCCGCAGGGACAAGACGATTTTGCCCGTAATTATAGCGAACATTTTGCCCTGTTCACCACAGCATCCCGTGTCTTGACTGCCCTTTTTGGTGTGGGTACGGTTATTTTTGCCTATTTTATTGGCTTGTTTTGGGGCAGGAAGCAGGCTTTGTTTGCAGCCTTGCTTTTTGCGGTATTCCCGTCGTTCATTGAACATTCCCATTATATCACACCAGATATACCGCTCCTGTTTTTCTTGATGGGCGTGTTATGGGCAGCGCTTTGCTATCAGAGAAAGCCCTCTACATTGTGGCTGTTTTGGATGTCTTTCTTTACGGCGTTGGCCACCTGTGAAAAGTATCCAGGGGCTTATGGTTGTTTTATCATCGCTATTGCCGTATGCGTAACCCACATAAAAAAACCTGTCGTGATTGTAAAAAACGGATGCTTGGCCTTTCTTTTTTACGTGCTTGGAATCATGGCTGTTTCCCCCATATTACTGGTTGATTTTAGAACGGTTTTAGAGGCAATAGCAGGACAGAACCAACCCTATCATATAGGCGCAGACGGTCTTGACTTTGGAGGAAAGCTGCTTTTTTATTTTAAAAATGTGGGAGTACACTCTGGTTTGTTGCTGACAGTGAGCAGTATTTATGGGATCGTGCAATCATTTCGGAAGAATGTGAAGCCGACAATTATTTTGTTGGGGTTTCTGGCATATGCAGTGCCTATCTCTACAATATCTCTTCACTTTGAACGCTATGCATTGCCAATTTATGCGGCGGGACTTTTATTTGGGGCTGTAGGAGTATTTTATATCATAGAGGACCTGCAGAAATTTTTGCAAAAAGCTTCTCTTGTTATTTTGGCTGCATATCCCATATTCTTTTTGTTGCCGGTATGCAGCCTGCTGGCTGGCTCCATAGCGGTTTGTGGAAGTTTTCTGGCACCGGACAGCCGCATTCTCTTTCAAGTGGTATTTGAAGAAATGGGCGTAACGGAACACAATACCGTATATGACTGCAACACGCCTTTGGATCCAGGTGGATATTATGGAGCATTCTCGGAATTTGAAGCAGCGGATCCTGCGAAGTACAAATATGGTGGTGGGAAGAAATTTGTAATGACATCGTCTGCACAGCGTGACCTTTTTCTTGCGGCTGACCCTGAGGTATATGGAGGGGTTGCAGACTTTTATAGGAAGTTGGATGAGAATTACCCTTTGATTTGTGTAATTCCGGTGGAAAACCCAAGCTCCCATTTCTTGGAACTGCAAAATATATGGTTTGCAGCAAGAAGCGTTTACAGATATATGCGTGGAGCGGCAACCGGTTATGAGATTAGGCTCTACCAGCTGTCGCTATAATGAAATTGTGGTATAGGAGAAGTGTATGAAAAGGGAGTCAGCAGTCAGAATTTATCTAGAGGAAATGAGAATAAAAAGTTGGTTAAAAAATTCATTTGTCCTCTTTGCTCTGGTATTTTCGTTAGAATTATTTGAATGGAGTAAGTTTATTCAGGCTGTCATTCTGACCTTAGCTTTTTGCCTGATATCCTCGGCGATTTATGTGCTGAATGATATCAGTGATGTTGAAAAGGACAGAAGCCATGCAGTAAAGAAAAATCGTCCAATCGCGTCAGGACAAATAACGTTTCCCTGCGCATGGATATTGTTACTATGCCTGATGATAGCAGGATTTGGGCTGGCTCTTTCGATTAACCTTTTTGCCTTTTTACTGATATTGGCTTATGTTGTTATCAATATTTTGTATTCAAAATGGCTGAAAAGGAAGGCGGTTATTGACTGCTTTTGTATTGCAGCAGGCTTTATATTACGTGTAATGGTGGGAGGGACGATTGTTACGAATGGTATTTCCGATTGGATGTTTTTGACGGTGGCATCGTTATCATTATTCATGGCATTTGGAAAACGCAGAGGGGAACTGTATAATTACGGAGCAGGAGGAACCCGAGATGTTTTGGGAAAGTATGAGATAAATTTTCTAAACGGGATTGTTTTTATGTGCGCGGGACTGACCACGACGTTCTATTCTCTATGGTCTATATCGCAGGAATCGGGTTTGGTTTATACTGTGCCGATTGTTCTGTTCATTATAATAAGGTATCTGCTGATGGTGTTTTCGGGACGTTCAGAAGCAGACCCTAGTACACTGATTTTATCTGACAAAACACTATTGGTATCATGTGGACTCTGTGCATTCATAATGCTTGCCTTATTATATGGGAAACAAATATTTTGACATTTTTGCTCTTCCTGTGTAGGTTGTGGCGAAAAAACCTTTTGCTGTACAAATCCATAAAAGTTTGGGGTTGATGAGTTGGTTGCAGCATTGGATAAAGCTGTGTATTCAGGAGCCCGATAGAAAAGTATTTTATTTAAGAGAGCGTTTTCTTTACAGAAATCAAGGAATGTTCCAAAAAGATTTAAGAGATGCCGAAATCATTTTCTACGCATTGGGGTATGCGCTGGAAAGGGTGTTAAACCTGTTTAAATACTTTAAAATAGCTGACTGCGGGACATGAAGCCTCAAAAGAAACCTATGAGATGCAAAGGATATTCCGGTATTAAGTGATGCACTTTATTATCAGGCGGATGTCATTCTGACAGGTGATTCTGAACTATCGGCGGATACATTAGAACTGTGTATGAATTTCCCAGCTGGCTTACCTTTTCGACGGTGATAATTCCCTTGGAAAGCCCTGTTTCTGTCTGTATCTGAACAAACCTGCCGTCAATCTGCCGCTCTTCAACATATCCATTCTGTGTCAGCAGCTTGAAAATATCTTTTCCGAATATGCGTTTTACATTAACTCATCTCTGATTTCAGACAAAAGATAATAATCCTTGTACTCAAACCTATCGCCATCCTCCGGGTTGAGGCAGAACGGTTCTTTTTGCTTTTTGCGCTTTTTGTTTGGCGCCTCCATTTTTCCGAAAACATCTTCATGATCGACTATGCTGGTGACGGAATTCGGATTATCATCCAGAAATGCAGTTATCGCATCAATAAATCTGTCGCCGTATTTATCATATTTTGCCTCGCCTACACCGGATACATTCAGCATAGATGCTTTGTCACGCGGCGCCTTGGCGCTCATATCTATAAGTGTCTTATCACTGAAGATGATATAGGGAGGCATACCCTCTTCTCTGGCAATCGTAAGCCGAAGCTTCCGAAGAGCATCAAACAGTTCATATCCGGCTTTTGTAAGTGTATCTGTGCTTTTCCTATTCTGTCTTATCCTCTGACGATCAGGCTCCCTGTCTTTATATGTCCGAATCAGAATACGAGTATTCGGATCTCTAAGAGGATCTATATTCCCCATACGGATCACACTGTATTTATCTGCAGTTTGATAAAGATACCCGTCCAGGATCAGCTGGCTGATAAGCAGCCGGAGCTCGGATTCGGAGCGATTTTTAAGAATTCCATAGGTCTTATAGTCCGTTGTATGGAGCTCCTTCAATCGGGCTCTGTTAGCGCCAAGAAGGGTTCCGAGAATGATGTTCAGACCATATCTTCCTTTAGTCTCGTAAACGCAGTTGATGACTTGCTTTGCAGCCTCAGTCATATCGATCTCTGCAAACTCCCGATTGCAATTTCCGCAGCTGCCGCAGGGCGTCTCCCGCTTTTCTCCAAAATACGCAAGAATATAATTCCTGAGGCAGCCGGAAGTCCTGCAATAGCCTTCCATGACCTGAAGCCTTCTTGCATCACGCTGCTTGATAAGCAGAGTATCCTCATATGGAATATCAGTAAAGTCTTTATGCTCAAGCAGGAATTTGTTGATCATAATGTCCTGCGCCGAGAAAAGCAGAATACACTGCGAGGGCCCGCCGTCTCTTCCTGCCCGCCCTGCTTCCTGATAATAGTTCTCCATGCTCTGAGGCATATTGTAATGAATCACAAATCTTACGTTGGATTTGTCGATACCCATTCCAAATGCGTTCGTAGCAACGATCACCGATGATCTGTCATAAATGAAATCATCCTGATTTTCTTTCCTGTCCTCATTGTTCATTCCGGCATGATATCTTGTCACAGACACCCCTGCGCCGGAAAGCAGTTCATACAACGTGTCAACATTCTTTCTCGTGGCACAGTATATGATGCCGCTGTCATCCGGATGCTTTTGGATATATTCCAGTACATAATCATCCTTCTCTTTGATCGTCTCCACATCAAAATAGAGGTTCTCACGATTAAAACCGGTGACGACTATCTTCGGGTCCTGCAGCTTAAGCACACAGGAGATATCGGTTTTCACTTCTTCTGTAGCAGTCGCAGTAAACGCACTTACGACAGGTCTCTTCCGCAAGCGGTCTATAAAATCTACGATCTTCAAGTAGCTTGGTCTGAAATCCTGTCCCCACTGAGAGATACAATGTGCTTCATCGATCGTTATCATTGATATGTCGATCCGCTCAGTGAAATTCGCAAATCCATAGCTTTCAAGGCGTTCCGGCGCAATATACAGAAGCTTATATGCCCCTTCCAATGCCTTGGAATATACCCGCGATATCTGAGCATCCGTCAGGGATGAATTGATATACCCGGCATAGATCCCGGCTTCATTTAGTGCCTTCACCTGATCCTGCATGAGGGATATGAGCGGCGATATAACGATCGTGATCCCCGGCAGAAGCATGGCCGGCACCTGATAGCAGATCGACTTTCCCGCCCCTGTCGGCATGATTGCCAATACATCCCTCCCGGCGAGGATAGAGTCAATGATATCCTCCTGTCCGGGCTTATATGAATCATATCCGAAATATACTTTTAAGGTTTCTTTTGCGTCCATACTCACCATTCCTGCGCTTTGACTTCAGTGCCAAATGTCATTTTCGGAAATACTGCATTATCTATATCGGCATCGTGTAATTCTTCATTGAGTTAGTTGACAAAGGATTTAAGAAAACAGAACTGAAAAAATATTTGACAAGGACAATATCTGTCAGTGTCATATGTTAGAATGCTTATGATAGGATCCACGTCAGTCATGCAGGGAATGGAGAAACGTCAGGAGTTTTTCCTTTTGATGCGGCGCCAGCTGGTATATTTCCAGCATAAGAGGATCCTTTGTAAAAGACAGAGAATCCTCCGTGTCAAAAAATTCCTGCAGGGTAATGCCTAAGGTAGTGCAGAGACAATCCAGTATTTCTATGGAAGGATTGCTGTTTTTGCCCAATTCTATGTCGCGGAGATAGCTTTGGGAAATGCCGGACAGATTGGCAAGCTTGTTGACGGTCAGCCCCTTGGCTGTCCGGAAATATGCAATTCTTTTCCCTATATTTATATTCATCTGAGTTCCTTTCAGCGGTTATTATCTATTTTTAAATAGAATACCAAAGATATACAGAAGAATTTACAGATATATCAAAAGATATTTATAGATATTACGATAATTCTTTTTGACAAATAGAGACAATTATTTTAATATAGGATATAGATTCTGAATAAAGAGTGGGATGACTATGGAACACGCAGAAGGCAACAAAATGATCAGAGTGCTGGATATTTACACAAAGCTGCTTGGCGGCGGCATTATCAACAAGGCTGAGGAGGCGCAGAATTACTGCGTAAATGAGCGGAGTATCCAGAGGGATATCAACGATATCAGGGAGTACTTCGACAGCAGTTCGGACAACGGTTTGCATAATTCCATTCTGTATGACCGCATTGCCAGGGGGTATCGACTGGAGTACACTGACGGGATGCACCTGAGCAACGGGGAGATTCTTGCCATTTGTAAGATACTGCTGGACAGCAGGGCGTTTGCAAAGCCTGAGATGGAAGCGGTGCTTGGAAAGCTTGTGGACTGCTGTGTGCCGAAATCAAATGAAAAATTTGTGAGGGAGTTGATTGGTAATGAAATGTATCATTATATGGAACTGCAGCACAGGACGCCTTTGATTGATCGGCTGTGGAGTCTGGGACAGGCAGTCAGGGAATGCCGTTACATAGAGATCGATTACTGCCGCCAGAAGAATAAAGAGGTGATCCGCAGAAGGCTGAAATCGGTGGCAATCATGTTTTCGGAGTTTTATTTTTATCTCACCGCATTTATTGACGACGAGGAAGTACAGGCAAATTTTGATGTGATCAACGATTCCTTTCCTACCATTTACCGGATAGATCGGATACGGTCAGTCGATATCCTTCAGGAACGGTTTCACATTCCGTACAGCAGCCGGTTTGAGGAAGGCGAGTTCCGCAAGCGGATCCAGTTCATGTACGGAGGGAAACTGCAGAAGCTGAAGTTTCGGTACTCCGGAGAAAACATCGAAGCTATTTTGGACAGACTTCCCACGGCGAAGATCCTGGAGGAAGAGGACGGGGTGTACACGGTCAGCGCGGAGGTGTTCGGGAAAGGGATCGATATGTGGCTGCGGAGCCAGGGGGATGCCATACAGCTTTTACAATCATAGCGACATTGAAAATGCGGACGGGAGGGATGAAATGAGTGCATATCTTCGAACGTTTACCTGCAGTAGGTGCGGCAGAAAATTCGTGAAAATGGTAGGCGGTATTGTGCCTACCGACAGAGAAATCATGCTTAGTTCGAGGCCAATCTGCGATAGCTGCAAGGCGGATCAGGCTGTAGAGGCAGGGGTGAAAGGGATTACTTTCCTGAAAAAAATGGTGCAGCGGAAGCGGCGGAATGGAGGATAACATGTACGAAATACTGGATTTTATTGATTCGCCGGAGGTCAGGAAGCACAACGAGGAAGCCGTGTTTACGCCGGCTCAGCAGGCGGTTCTGATCATGAGGAGCGGACAAAAGGGTCTGGAGGAAAAGCTGGATGCCCTGCAGTACCTGACGGATCATTATACGGAAGAAGAGTTCGACAGTACCGGCGTTTTTCGGGATAACAATAAGCCGGTCACGGATGAAAATATGCGAGAGATCACTATGAAAAACATAGCGTATTACCGCAGACTGCTTGCAAAGAGATATGATTCTGCAGACTGCGTTTTTGCGGCGGCTTTGTTTGAACAGGATAGTGACGATCGGAATAAAGTTGATTTGGCGGATTGTTATTTTCGAGCTGATTATGAAAGTGCGCTCCGGAAACTGAGGGAAGAAAAGGCGGAATATGAAGATAGCGATGAATTGCGGGATCTGCCGCTTTGGGCTGAAATCGTCAGGATACCGCTTAAGAAGGGGCATGAAGAGTTCTGGACTTATTACAGGTATAACCATGACTTAGTGCTTATGGAGGCGGAAGGAAGGTTCAGCTATGAGCCGGAGGATTATACGGTTGGCGAGGTTGTGCAGGGTTGGTATGAGGATGATCTGGGCGAGGCGTTTGGGGTGCATATATCGGCGCCCTTCCGCCCGGGCGATCTTGTAAAATCGGTTTCCTTCCGCAATCTGCCGACATACGGCGTAATACACGGCAATTGGAGGGATACGGACAAGGAAGAGGAATGGTGGGAATGGCAGGACGGCGTGATGGGAGTCCGGCTGGACATTTCCTGGGATGGCGATAAATTCGGCTGGGACCACGACTTCTCAGTTCTTTCATTGTCCTACTGCGACGGAGAAGAAATTCCCCACGACAACCGCATGATAAAGCTTGTGGCCGCTATGCGGAAGAAAGAGTTGGATATCGTCGATGTGCTTCGGGGGATGACCTTAGGCGGCCCAGAGGATCTGGATGAGTTGGTGGAGCTGGTGCAGAGGATGGAGAATCGTCCGCAGCAGCTTTGAGACGGAGCAGGCACAAAAAAAGGAGAAAGAAAAGCATGGAAAATAATAATGAGTATCCGATTATTAAAAACGGTGTTGATACTTCATTGGAAAACGTTTCTGCGACAATGTCTTTGTTTGATACAAGCGAAGTTTCCTTTGATACCTTATATAATGATTTTTCGCATCAGATGGCATCCTTGATTGCAAATGGTGTTGAGATGTATTCGACCAAAAAGTTTCATGAATCGCTGAATTTTTGGGGGAAAGTAGGATTTGTATCTAAAGAGAGGGCTGAGCTGTTTGAAAAGAAAGTTGCGTTCAATAAGGGTGCGGCAACAGCTGCGACCTATATCATATTGGATGTGGCTCCGTCAGTGTTTGGATATGTTGCTAATAAGAAGAACACATATAATTTTCAAAAATTTTATATCAGTTGGCTGGCCTATATAAATAAAGAGAATACGCTTCGGATAGAAAAAAATGTAAAAAAGCTTTTTGACCACGATAAAATCAAAAACTATGAGGAGCTTTTTGGTGAATTTAGCGCAGAAAATGTAAGTATTCGTAATTTGCCCTCTTTAAACAAAAGCAACTATATTAAATTGACTAATTATGAAGTGGAGCAGATGAAAATATTTGCCGGAAATGTATTGCGAGCCTGTGATTTACACGATGAGGAGGTAAGGGGAAGAGCAGAGGAGTTTCTTGATGTAGTCTGTAAGCTATCTGCGGTTGATATTGATCGGTTAATAATCGGGACAAAAAGCCAGGAGGATTTTTTGTCTGATTTTATAGTGTTTAATGCTATTACTGCCAAGGATATTTGCGGTTCAATCTTTAACTCTGTAAAAAAGAGTGAGGCATATGCAATATATAACATTGATAATGACCCCTATAGGAAAATCAGGCAGAAGAGAGCTATACTGGTAGGCGAAGGGATTAAGCTTGTTGGTGACACGGTTGGCACACTGGTACCTAAATTTGCGCCACTTACTGCTTTTGCCGATATGGCTGCAGAAGTGCTTGCAATGTGTGTGGATACCCCCAGCATGGAAACAGCAATGAGAATTGAAGAAGCGAGGGATAAAATGAAAGGAGAGATCAACCGTGCAAGAAATGAACAAAGGGAATAGTGATAGTATGGTAGAGATATGGGAAAATAATCCGGTGGAAAATTATATTAATAACTCTTTGATTCCGGTGGATGAACGGGAACTAATAGAATTTGATAAAAAAATATGTGATGTCATTGGTGTTGAAGTTGACGAGGAAACTGGCAAGTTACATATAAAGTATTCATGGCATGAAATAGCAGGAATTATAATAGGAGAAGCTGCAAAATATGCAAGGGCAAAAAAAGGTCTACGCATCAATCCAATAGACAACATTAAGACAGGAATAAAAGCAAGAAGGCAAGAAAAGGTTATTAAGGAATTCTATTTAAAGTATTTCCAAAGTAGAAAATATCAAAACGAATTGGAAAAAGAGTGTATGCAGATAGAAGATCCCAATAAGGTGTATGATGTAATTATTACCTATTTAAAAGGTTTAAAGAGTATCTTGGAAAGTGATTTGGAAAAGGTGGAGAGGAGAAAAGGTGTTTAAAAGTAGTAAAGAAAGTAGCCGGAAGAAGAACAGTGACAAGGGAACCAGCTGGAAGAAGAACAGTGACAAGGGAACCAGCTGGAAGAAGAACAGTGACAAGGGAACCGGCTGGAAGAAAAACAGCGGCAAAGAAACCAACGGGACACAAAAGGATATTCGGAAAAAAGTAGGTATGTTTACTGGTGCTACGCTATTGAGTGCAAACGCGGTTATATTGAGTTCAAGAGCTTATGCAGATGTTGGTTACAAGAAGCGTGATGCGATGGTGGATTGTGTTATAAAATCAGCAAAAAATCAAACATATGAAGCTTTAACTAATTCTGGTATTGAAGAGATACTTAGGCAAAATAGGCAGTCAATGATAAGTCAGGCTGAGGATTTATCTATTTCAGATATCGATGGAAGAATCGGACAGAAGACCGAGGAGATAGAGTTGTTAAAGAAAAGACTGGCAGCGACGGAAGAAGAAAGGGAATCGTTTGAAAAAGAACCAATTAAAAAGCAATCGAAAGAAATTAGGAAAAAGCAACTGGAGGATTTACGCAATCTGCTTTTTTTACAAATACAGAATGGGGCTTTTTGTCTGAATCTATTAGAAAAACAGAAAGAACTGCAAAGAAATATATCACGAAACTTAAGCAAGCGCAAAGAGCTAATAGAAGAAAAGAGAAATTTATCGTTTCTGCATCCCAAAAAAAAGAAAGGAATTGAAAATGACATTATAGAATGTGATAGTAAGGTCGAAAATAATCTTAGAGAGTATAAAGCGTTAGAGCATAATATTTCTGAAAACGAGAAAATAGAAGAAACATTGGTTGGAGAGAATAAAGTTACAAATAAAAAGCCATTAAAACTTTTAAAATTTGCACTTACAATAGTGGGTATTTGTCTTGTATGTGGGATGATTACCTTAATTGTAATCTTATTGTTAGGCGGCATAATGAACTACTCCCCTCAACTGTAGAGACTGCGCATGATGTTGGCAAAGTGCGAGACAAATATACCGAGATTATCGAGGCTGTGGATACAGACAAGGAATTGTTACGGGCAAAGAAAAAAATCTATGAGCGTCGAAGCCTACGAAGAAATAAACAATCGATTTGAATTATATGGTCAGATATAAAGAAGGGGCAGCTGAACGTGACATGAACCGTGCTGCAAAATTCCAAAGCAGCCAATGATCTGCTTGATGAAGCAGAGAAACAAATCAATTCTCTTTCCGAGTTCCGCGAAAATTCAAAATTCGTTAATCCTATATTCAGAATTTACAGGTGGTAAAAGCGGACGAAAAATGATATACTGAAGAGCGGGAAATCCTGAAAATTTGGAAGGAGGCATAATTGTTATGACAATGGTTGCTGCTTATTGACGAACGTAAAGGGCGAAATGAGGCAAAGCAGTTCAAGGCGATAAGTTCATAGGAGGTAAGATATGTGTCAGGTAGTGATCAACATTCTAATGAAGTATTGTTTGATACGAAAATGAGCCAGAAAGAAGCGAGCCAATTTGCAAGATGCGCGGTTGCTCTGTGGTATTATACACTATTGACTATATAAATAAATTTGGATATAATTTTACTATGAAAGGAGGTATTTTCTATGCCAACTATAAGATCAAGTGCAGACCTCAGAAATAACTACAATGAAATTTCTAATTTCTGTCACACCTACTCTGAACCGGTGTTCATTACCAAGAATGGTAAAGGCGATCTTGCAGTTATGAGCGTCGAAGCCTACGAAGAAATAAACAATCGATTTGAATTATATGGTCAGATAAAAGAAGGACTTGATGATATTGCCGATGGCAATACCCGTCTGTTCTCTGAAGCAATGTCATCTATAAGGGGTAAACGTAAGAGATGAATTATCGCATACACATCACTTCAGCAGCTGAACGCGACTTGTACCGTGCTGCAGACCATATTGAATTTGTGCTGAAAAATCCTAAAGCAGCCAATGATCTGCTTGATGAAGCAGAGAAACAAATCAATTCTCTTTCTGAGTTCTCCGAAAAATTCAAATTAGTTGATGACCCGATTCTTTCATCATGGGGAATTCGCTTTGTTACGGTGGCAGGATATCTTGTCTTTTATACAATTAGTGGCGTTTGCAACGGGCTTTGATCAGCTCCCGATATGTGTCCATTGCCTTTTCCAGCCGGTTCAGGGATAAGTGGTCCGCCGGGACGAGAGGCTTATTTTCTTTCAGCATTGCCAGAAATTCTTTTTGGACAGCCCTCAGAGCTGTCAGGGGTTCTTCATTTCCTGACAGCTCCAGCATGGTAACAGCGTCTAGCAATATGGCGCGGAACAGGGTATTCCGGGCCGCCCGCAGAGCCTGGGGCGGCTGCTCTCTGAGGCAGAAAGCGGTGATATCCTGCTTCAACTGTAATAATATGTCAGCAGAGCTTTGAAGGTACGGAGTTATATCTATGGTCTGAGGGCGGCATTCCTGCAGAACGGCTGCGACCACGGTATCGCCCAACAGGGGAAGAAGCTCTTCCGGCGTCAGGCAGATCACCTCCGGCTCCGGCGAGTCCTTGTGTTTATTATTCAGAAATCGGCAGCAGCCGTTCTCTGTTCCAATGTAAACGACAGCGTGTCTTCCGTGGGAAGTCAGGGCAAGCCCCAGCATGGCGGTTCGGCTTTTTGACAGAAAAGAGCAGACTTCATCCCTTGAAAGTCTTGTTTCCGTCATGCGAAAGCCTCTCGGCTTTAAATACAGGTTGAACCATTCCGCAGACTGAAGCATAGGGCCGGAACAATAGATGCCGTTTTCACGGGAAAACATATAAGGCAGGTCTATCTCCAGAGCTATCTGTCGGTCCTCAACGTCAATATTATAGCTTTCAAGCATATTTGCAACCCCTGCGTAGGAGCAGGAGGAGTTGAAGGTCATATATTTCATGGGCGGTCTCCTTCTTACGAAAATTGACTTATGCTTATCCCTATTGTAACATATTTATCGGCGGATTTGTTTTAAATTATATAATTGTTTTTTTGCGGGAAATTCGTTATACTGGATAAGGTGGAAAGCAGCGCTGACTGACGGTGGGAACGGAGGATAAAAATGCAGGAACTGATCGGGGCAAAGAAACATTTTTCCAGAATGGGCTGGCTGTATATGGCTGCGGTGGCGATCATTTATGCCCTGCAGATGGGTATAGGCTTCCTGCTGCGGCTGATAAAGCCGGAGTGGCTGTATGACATGGATTTGAATTTGCTTTTTTCCATGGCGCCTATGTATCTGGTGGCGTTTCCGCTGCTGGCTCTGCTGCTGAAAAAGTGCGTGCCGGGAGAGCGTATCGAGAAACGCAAAATGACGGCGGGGCAATATGTGCTGTCGGCAATCATCTGTATAGGGCTCGCCTATGCAGCCAATATCATAGGTCTGATACTCACTACGATAATCGGCCTGTTCACCGGGAACCCGGTGGAAAACACCATCGCGGGAGTGGTGAATTCTATCAGTCCCTGGGCAGTGCTGTTCTACACGGTGCTGTGCGCGCCGATCATGGAGGAATTCGTGTTCAGAAAGCTGATCGTGGACAGGGCGGTGCGTTACGGACAGGGAGTTGCGGTAGTCCTTTCGGGGCTGATGTTCGGACTGTTTCACGGCAATCTGAATCAGTTTCTCTATGCCGCCGTGATAGGAACGTTTTTTGCGTTTCTTTATGTCAAAACAGGCAAGCTGAAGATCACCATCTCTCTGCATATGCTCTTTAATTTTATAGGCGGATTCCTGCCCACCATGCTGATGAGGAAGATGGATATGGAGAGCTATATGGTGTTTGCGGAAAACGGATCCACCTCCGGGATGCTTGAGCTGATACGGTATAAATGGGGATGGTTTCTGCTCTACGGCCTGCTTATTCTGTTTATACTCAGTATGCTGATAACAGGGCTGGTGCTGTTCATTATTTTTGCGGCAAAACGGAAATTTGTATTCCATCCGGGGCAGACGTGTATTCCGAAGGAACTGAAGCTCAGCCTGGCGCTGGGGAATACCGGGATGGCAGCGTTCATGCTTTTCTGGATCGTCAGCATTGTGGCGCAGCTGCTTGCATAAAAGGGCGAGGGCAGTGAAGAATATAAAACCAACCGTGCGAAAGCACGCAGGAGGATGTAATAATGTATACATTTGACAGCAGGATAAGATACAGCGAGGTTGACAGCGAGGGAAGGCTTACCATGGCGGCCCTCATCAATTATCTGCAGGATTGTTCCACCTTCCAGTCGGAGGACCTGGGAGTGGGCGTTGGTTATTTAAAGGAGACTCATCTGGTGTGGGTGCTCTGTTCCTGGCAGATCGTGGTGGAACGGTATCCTCAGCTGGGGGAGAAGGTGACAGTGGGGACCCAGCCTTATGATTTGAAAGGATTTCTGGGATACAGGAACTTCGCCATGCTGGACGGGCAGGGCAATTATATCGCAAAGGCAAATTCCCTCTGGAGCCTCCTGAACACGGATACAGGGAAGCCTACGGCTGTTCCGGAGATCATGATAGAGCGTTATACCCGCGCTCCCAGGCTGGAGATGGATTATTCCTCCAGGAAGATCGCGGTTCCGGATGGGGGCGTGGAGCAGGAGCCGCTGACAGTGAAAAAGCATCACCTGGATACCAACCATCACGTCAACAACCAGCAGTTCCTGGATATGGCAATGGATTATCTTCCTGAAGGCTTCTGCATAGGGCAGGTGAGGGCTGAGTACAAGAAGCAGGCTTTCCTGCATGATGTACTGATACCTGTTGTGGCGGTTGAGAAGGATAAGCTCGTAGTAAAGCTGGCGGATGAAAACGGCGCGGCATATGTGATCGCTGAGTTTTTGAGAAAGGAGCAGGCATGATTCGGCTGGGGGAAAGGCAGGAGCTGGTGATCGTAAAAAAGGTGGATTTCGGCGTATATCTTGCGGAAAGCCAGGAGAAGGCGGAGGAGAGAGTCCTGCTCCCGGCGAGGCAGGTCCCTGAAGGGAGCGGCTTGGGAGACAGGCTGGAGGTGTTTATCTACCGGGATTCCGAGGACAGGCTGATTGCTACCACCCATAGCCCTAAGCTGGAGCTGGGCAGGGTGGCGGAGCTGGCCGTAGCTCAGACGGGAAAGCTGGGAGCGTTTCTGGACTGGGGGCTGGAAAAGGATCTGTTTCTGCCCTTTAAGGAGCAGAGAGGACGGGTCCGGGAGGGAGACGCTGTTCTGGCGTCCCTCTACATAGATAAGAGCGACCGCCTCTGCGCCACCATGAATGTGTATGAGTCCCTGCGGACGGACAGTCCCTATCAGGCGGAGGACAGGGTGCGGGGAAGAGTGTACGAGCTCAGTGACAACTTCGGGGCCTTTGTGGCGGTGGATAATCTGTATTCGGGCCTGATCGCCCGAAAGGAGCTTTATGGAGACGTGGAGTTGGGAGCGGATGTGGAAGCGCGGGTCCTGCGGGTCAGGGAGGACGGCAGGCTTGATCTGAGCGTCAGGGAAAAGGCGTATCTGCAGATGGACGCTGACGCGGAAAAGCTGCTGGAGCTTCTGGACAGCTATGAGGGAGCGCTTCCCTTTAATGATAAGGCGGCTCCCGAAGTCATCCGGCACGAGACGGGCATGAGCAAGAACGAATTCAAGCGGGCAGTGGGCAGGCTGCTGAAGCAGGGAAAGATAGAGATCGGGGAAAAGACTATCCGGAAAAAATCTTAAGAATTTAGAAAAAGAGATGTTAGTGTGGAAAAGTAATGTGGGATGTGCTAGAATAAATTATACTGAAATAAGGTATGCAGAATGAACTGTGTCAGGAAGGGGGCATATATATGGATATTGCAGGCGTTTCTATGGCGTTGGCTAATGTTACCACCCAGTCTCAGGTCTCCACCGCTGTGCTGGGGAAGGCTATGGATACCAATGAGGAGCTGGGAGCGGGTCTGGTGCAGATGATGGACGCCGCTGCCATGGAGCGGAGCGTGAATCCCGGCGTCGGAGCGAATATCGATATGCGTATTTAGTTCTGCAAGCTGCCTGACGAATGACCGCAGGCAGTTTTTTTGTGAAAAATCATAAAACCTATTGCTTTTTTGACAATATTTTTGTAATATTTGTTATATCAATACGAATCAGAGGAGCGGGTTTATGATTTCAAATCAGATTTTGCAGAATACAATTGACGGCCTGAAGAGCATTGCAAGGGTGGAGTTCTGCGTCATGGATGTGGACGGAAAGGAAGTCGCGTCCACCACAGACATGGGGAGCAGTGCCGGGACTGTTGCGGAGTTTGCTGCGTCACCCGCGGACTCTCAGGAGATTCATGGCTATCAGTATTTCAAGATATATGACGAGCAGCAGCTGGAATATATCCTGGTGGCTTCAGGCACGGGCGAGGACGTGTATATGATCGGGAAAATGGCGGCATTTCAGGTGCAGAACCTCCTTGTGGCCTACAAGGAGCGGTTTGATAAGGATAATTTTATCAAGAATCTGCTGCTGGACAATCTGCTGCTGGTGGATATTTACAGCCGTTCCAAAAAACTCCATGTACAGACGGATGTGCCCCGTGTGGTCATGATCGTGGAGACCGGCGGCGACAGAGACAATAACGCTCTTGAGCTGACCCGCAGCCATTTTGGCAGCAGCAGGGATTTTGTCACCGCAGTGGATGAAAATAATGTGATCGTAGTAAAGGAATTGTCCGACGGTAATGCCGCGAAGGAAATCGAAAAGTCGGCCCAGGCGCTGGAGCATTTTCTGGAGAAGGAAGGCATCGGGGGTGTCCGCATTGCATATGGCACCGTGATCCAGGAGATCAAGGAGGTCAGCCGTTCCTACAAGGAGGCTAAAATGGCTCTGGACGTAGGGAAGATCTTTTTTGACGAGAGGAATATCGTGGCCTACAGCGAGCTTGGGATCGGCCGTCTGATCTATCAGCTGCCCATTCCGCTCTGTAAAATGTTTATCAAAGAGATATTTGACGGTAAGAGTCCGGATGAATTTGACGAGGAGACCCTGACCACTATCTATAAGTTTTTTGAGAACAGCCTGAATGTGTCTGAGACGTCAAGACAGCTGTTTATACACAGGAACACGCTGGTGTACCGCCTGGACAAGCTGCAGAAGAGCACCGGGCTGGATCTGCGCGTGTTTGAAAACGCCATCACCTTTAAGATCGCGCTGATGGTGGTAAAGTACATGAAATATATGGAGAATGCTGATTTTTAGAGGAGATTTATATGGGAAGAAAGGAACTGCTGAGAAGAAAGCGGGAACAGATGATAGAGGAGAAAGGCGTTATCTATCTTGACAATATCAGCAAGGTATACTCTACCGGCGCCCCTGCATTGAACGACGTGAGCCTGAGTATCTACAGGGGCGAATTCGTGTTTATTGTAGGAGACAGCGGCTCCGGTAAATCAACAATGATCAAACTTCTGCTGCGGGAGCTTACTGCGACCAGCGGCAGTGTTTATGTTATGGGGAGCGATCTGGCAAAGCTTCGGCACAGGCAGATCCCCAAATTCAGGCGTAATCTGGGAGTGGTGTTTCAGGATTTCCGCCTGCTGAACGACAGGAACGTGTATGAGAATGTTGCCTTTGCCCAGAGGATCGTGGAGACCCCGGTGAATGAAATGCGGCGGAACGTGCCTGCCATTCTGGCTACGGTGGGGCTGGCAGGAAAGTATAAGGCTAAGCCCAAACAGCTTTCCGGAGGCGAACAGCAGCGCGTGGCCCTGGCCAGGGCGCTGGTGAACAATCCGGCTATCCTGCTTGCGGATGAGCCCACGGGTAACCTGGACCCTAAAAATTCCTGGGAGATCATGAAGCTGCTGGAGGAGATCAACGAGGGAGGGACCACGGTAGTGGTGGTGACCCATAATAAGGAGATAGTCAACGCCTTTCATAAACGTGTCGTCACTGTGAAGAAAGGAGTCATTGTCAGCGACGAGGAGGGGGGCGAGTACATCGATGAAGATTAGTACATTGCTTTACACATTCCGTCAGGGGTTCGTCAATATCTTCCGGAACAAGTGGTACTCCTTAGCTTCCGTTGCCACGATCTCCGCCTGCCTTTTCCTGTTTGGCCTGTTTTATGCCATTGTGGCTAATTTTCAGAGTATTGTCATGAAGGCGGAGGAGGGGGTATCGGTAACGGTATTCTTCCATAACGAAAACGACAAGTGCGCCTCTAAAGGAGAGTCCCACACATCCACCACGGATCAGCGGCTTGATGAGATCGGACAGATGCTTGCGGCCAGGGTCGAGGTGTCAGAGGTGGTATATGTCTCGGACGATGAAGCCTGGGCCAACTATGTAACTGATTTTTACAAGGCGGATGCGGCGGATTATGCGACGGCATTTCCTGAGAACCCCCTGGAGGGTGAGTACAGCTATGAAGCCTTCCTGAGCGACGTTTCCATGCAGGAAGCCCTGGTGAACTGGCTTTATTCCATACCGGAGGTACGTCTGGTGAACTATTCGGAGCTGACAGCCTCTACCTTAAGCGGCGTGAATCTGCTGATTGCATATGTATCCGTGGGGATCATTGTGATCCTGCTGGCCGTCAGCATTTTCCTGATCAGTAACACCGTAGCCATCGGCATATCCGTCCGCTCCACGGAGATCAACATTATGAAATACATCGGAGCCACGGACTTTTTCGTAAGGGCGCCCTTTGTGCTGGAGGGTATTTTGATCGGCCTTTTGGGGGCGGCCATTCCGCTGGGACTGATAAAGGCTCTCTACAATTACGTTTTGACATATATCGTGGAAAGATTTGAAGTTCTAAGCAGTTATCTGAATTTCCTGACGGCGGAGCAGGTGTTTGGAGTATTGACGCCGGCGTCTCTTCTGGTGGGCGGTGGGATCGGTTTCCTGGGCAGTATCATAACAGTCAGGAAGCACTTGCACGTATGATGTGCACGAGCAAAGGCAGGGGCCTATGAAGAAAAGAAAAGCTATCGTCTGGGGCATTGCCGTTGTGGCGCTGTGTGCCGTGCTCTTTTCAGACAGAACGAAGCAGGAAGCGTCGGCGATCACCATGTCCTCCATTACCTCGGACAGCATCCGGGATAAGGAGGAGCAGATACGGCAGGCGGAGAGTGAGAAGGACTCGCTGAAAAACGGACTCAGCAATCTGCAGAGCATCAAAAAGGATCTGGAGGCGCAGCGCTCCAATCTGAAAAATTATGTGGCGCAGCTGGACGGCAATCTGGCTCAGATCGAGCAGAACATTCAGGAACTCAGCGGGAAGATCGCCGCAAAGGAAGAGGAGATCGCCGCGGCGGAGGCGGAGCTGGAGATCGCGCTTGAAAATGAAGAAAACCAGAAAGATGCCATGACGGACCGCATAAGAATGGTGTATGAGTCCGGCGATCCGCAAATGCTGGATATGCTGTTAAGGTCCGCCAGCTTTGGAGATTTCCTGAACAGGGCTGACTATGTGGAGCGGGTGGCGGCCTACGATCAGAAAATGTGGCAGGATTATAAGCTGGTCAGGGAGTATGTGGAGCTGTGCAAGCAGGAGCTGGAGCTTGAGAAGGAGATCCTGGATGAGACCAGGGCCGGCGTGGAGGAGGAGCAGCGGAACCTGGAGGATCTGATAGACCAGAAAAATAAGGATATCGTGGCCTATGAGACAGATATCGACAACAAAGAGAAGGCCATAAAGGAATACCAGGAAGAGATCGAGGCCCAGGAAAATGAGATCGCTGCACTGGAGGCCCTGATCGCGGAGGAAAAGAAGAAGATCCTGGCAAACAGCGGCGTGGTTCTGACCTACGACGGCGGCGCCTTTAAGTTCCCGGTGGCCTCCTACACCAGAGTGTCGGACGACTATGGCCCCCGGATACATCCCACGCTGGGAATACAGCAGTTCCATAACGGCGTGGATCTGGCGTCGCCAAAGGGAACGGCGATCTATGCGGCCTATGACGGCGTCGTGGTGGCGGCGGCATACAGCGCTACCATGGGTAACTATATAATGATAGATCACGGTTCGGGACTGTACACTATCTATATGCACGCCTCGGCCCTCTATGTGGAGAAGGACGACATTGTGGTGCGGGGAGAGACCATTGCCGCCGTGGGCAGCACAGGGCGTTCCACAGGCCCCCATCTTCATTTCAGCGTGCGCCTGGACGGGGAGTATCAGTCGCCATGGAACTATATCACAAGGTAAGGAGAATGCAACGCTATGGACGGAAATCAGAATTATTTTAACAACATAAACGATCCCCAGCCGGTACAGCCGCCTCAGAAAGAAAAAGGAAGCGGGAAGGGTCTGTTTTTTGTGGGCCTGGTATCGGGGATCGCGGTGGCGCTGCTGGTGGTGGCGGTGGGCTGGTTCGGAATGGAGATCCAGAAAGCCGTGGAAAGCAACGGCGGTGGCGCTGCGGATATGCCGGAGTTGGATGAGAGCTCGGCGCTGGATTCCAATACGATCGCAAAGCTGCAGGCGCTGGTGGATACCATCGACAAATATTTCTTCCTTCACGAGGTCACAGACCAGGAGATGCGGGACGGAATGTATAAGGGCCTGCTGGCGTCCCTGGACGATCCCTATTCCGAGTATTATACCGTGGAGGAGTTGAACGAACTGATGGAGCAGTCCGAGGGGATCTATTACGGGATCGGCGCCTATGTCCAGTTGGACGAGGACACGGGACTGCCGAAGATCAGCGGCGTGATCGAGGGTTCTCCTGCGGAGGAGGCGAACTTAAGAGCCAACGATCTGGTCTATGAGGTGGACGGCGCTTCCACTTACGGCCTGAATCTGACAGAGGCTGTGGGGCTGATCAAGGGACCGGAGGGGACAGAGGTAGAGCTCACCCTGATCCGGGAGGGAGAGAGCGACTATGTGAAGCTGACCCTCACCAGGAGGAAAGTGGAATCTCCTACGGTGGAGTTTTCCATGCTGGAGGACGATATGGCGTATATCCAGGTCACCGAGTTTGACGATGTGACCGTGGATCAGTTTGCGGACGCCCTTGCCATGGCAAAGGGATCGGATGCAAAAGGGATCATTCTGGATCTGCGCGGGAATCCGGGAGGAAATCTGGACGCGGTGGTGGATATGTGCAACATGATCCTGCCGGAGGGAATGATCGTTTATACGGAGGATAAATACGGAGAAAGAAAGGAATACAAAAGCGACGGGACGCACGAGCTGGATCTGCCGCTGGTGGTCCTGGTGGATATGAATTCCGCCAGCGCCGCCGAGATCATGGCGGGAGCTATCAAGGATTACGGGACCGGTACGCTGGTGGGCACTACTACCTTCGGCAAGGGAATCGTGCAGCAGATCATGTCTTTCAGGGACGGCTCTGCCATCAAGATCACCATCAGCGCCTACTATACGCCGAAGGGCAACAACATCCACGGCATCGGCATTGTGCCGGATGTGGTATGCGAGTTTGACGGAGAGGCATATTACGGAAGTCCGGAGCATCCCGACAATCAGCTGGAGAAGGCAAAGGATGTGCTGAGGGAGAAAATGGGGAAATAATAATTGCCGCCGGGAGGAACACTATGCTGTATCATGTATCTTCAGTACAGGGCTTAAAGGTATTACAGCCCCGTGTATCGACACACGGAAAGGCTTATGTGTATGCCATAGAAAATAAGGTCACCGGGCTGCTTTTCGGAGTAAAGAAGGATGATTTTGATTTCATGATCTCCACAGACGAGGCGGGTACGCCTTCTGTATATGAGTGTTATCCGGATGCGTTTCGGGAAATCTATGAGGGGAAAAGCTGCTCTGTCTACCAGGTGGAAGAAACGGGCTTTCAGCGGGGCATGACATCCTGGAGTGTTGAGCTGGTCAGCGAGGAAGAAGTCCGGGTGCTGGAGGAGAACGTGGTGGAGGATATGTACAGGCAGCTGCTGGAAGAAGAAAAAAGGGGCAGCCTCCGGGTACACCGCTATGAGTACAATGAGGAATACCGAAGAAGGATCGCTTCCCATGTTGTGGACAGGATGATCAGGTTTGGGGTCGATCCGGATAAGTGCATTGAGCAGGACGAGAGGTTTGCAGTCCACTACCGTGGGATCGCCAGAGAGCTGGGCAGGGTGATGGACGGGCATCTGCTGCGCTGAAGAATAATCATGGATTGAAAAGGCTTTGTTGTTGAAGAATATGATCAAGCAATAAGAATAAAATGGACGGAGGGTAGTATTATGGCACCAGCAGCATTGCAAGTACATGATATGTTGAATACATTGGAAAGAGAAGATTATGAAATGGCAATAAACTATATTCAGTTCCTTGCTGAAAAACGAAAAAGAGAACACCAAATCAGCATAGAAAAGAATTCTGTAAATAATTCGGAACAGAAGGGAATTAAGCTGGGATTATTTAATGGAATGAAGTATATTGCCGATGGGCATGACATTGATGAATGCAATGATGAGATTGCAGAAATGTTTGGAGTGAATGATTGATGAAGATTTTGGTTGATACGCATATTGCCATGTGGTCGGTGTTTGATGCAGACAAGTTATCGAAAGAGGCACGAGATATTCTAAGCAACAGTGAAAACGCTTAAACGATCTGAAGATGCTCCAAAGCACAAAGATCCATTTGACCGTATTCTTATATGTCAGGCAAAAGTAGAGAATATGATGTTTCTAACGCATGATTCATTGATTCCGTATTATGAGGAGTCTTTTATTATTTCAGTATAGAGTGTATTGGCAGGATTTGACTGAATGAGAGCTTACCTTGCTGCTTCTGATTATACATCGGCGTATTTAAATGTTTATAGTGCCAGGGATTTACATCGTTAGGAGGCTGATAGAATAGAACGTCGCCATAATGGAATAGAAAAAATGAAAAAATGAAAACATCAAGCGAAGGGAAGTATCTCTGTAAAGGCAGAATTACTTCCCTGCTTTTTTGTGCAGAAAGGTGTATCTTTGGAAAATATGCCTTGGAAAAATATTATTGCAGGCAAGAACAAGTACTCAGAACAAATGTTCTAAAATTTAAAGATTTCATCTATACAAATAAAATGCCGTATGGTATAATCAGAGTTGCTTTTTACTACTGGTGATGGATTTGAGAAAAGGAAATCAGTGAACAAAATTCGTCGAAAGAGTATTTACTTTGCTGCTATAGTTTACATCGACATTATGGAGGTGAATTTTTGTGCAAAGTGAACAGGGTTCGTTCATCGAACAAAAACCATTCAAACTTCATTCTGAATATAAACCCACCGGAGACCAGCCCCAGGCCATCGCAGAGCTGGTGGAGGGCTTCAAAATGGGCAACCAGTTCCAGACCCTGCTTGGCGTCACCGGCTCCGGCAAGACCTTTACCATGGCAAACATCATCCAGGCTCTTAACAAGCCTACTCTGGTCATAGCCCACAATAAGACTCTGGCGGGGCAGCTTTACGGCGAGTTCAAAGAGTTTTTCCCTGAGAATGCGGTGGAGTATTTCGTCTCCTACTATGATTATTATCAGCCGGAGGCATATGTGCCCTCCTCGGATACCTATATTGCAAAGGATTCCGCCATCAATGACGAGATAGACAAGCTGCGGCTGTCCGCCACTGCCTCTCTGACAGAGCGGCGGGATGTAGTGGTGGTGGCAAGCGTGTCCTGCATCTATGGCCTGGGCAGCCCGGAGGAATTTCAGGGGATGTCCGTATCCTTAAGGCCGGGTATGACCAAGGACAGGGATCAGGTGCTGCGGGAGCTGGTGGATATCCAGTACACCCGGAATGAGCTGGATATGCAGAGAGGGTGCTTTCGGGTACACGGGGATGTGGTGGAGGTGTATCCTGCCCAGGGTGGGGATTACCTGATCCGCATTGAATTCTTCGGGGATGAGATAGACAGGATCTGCCAGGTGGAGCCCCTGTCCGGCAAGGTATACGCGTCCCTGAACCATATTATCATATATCCTGCGTCCCATTATGTAGTCCCCATAGAGAAGATCCGGCTGGCCTGCGACAATATTGAGAAGGAAATGGAAGAGCGGGTCCGCTATTTCAAAGGGGAGGACAAGCTTATCGAGGCACAGCGAATCGCGGAGCGCACTAACTTTGACTTGGAAATGATGCGGGAGACAGGCTTCTGCTCTGGCATTGAAAACTATTCAAGACATTTGAATTTTGCACCGCCGGGAGCGCCGCCCATGACGCTGCTGGACTTTTTTCCGGAGGATTTCCTGATCATCATAGACGAGTCCCACATGACCATCCCCCAGATCCGGGGTATGTTTGCGGGAGACCGCTCCAGGAAGCAGACCCTGGTGGACTACGGGTTCCGCCTGCCCTCTGCGCTGGACAACAGACCTTTAAATTTCCAGGAGTTTGAGACTCATATCGATCAGATGCTCTTTGTCTCCGCCACACCCTCGGATTACGAGGAGGCTCATGAACTGCTTCGCACAGAGCAGATCATCCGGCCCACAGGGCTGCTGGACCCGGAGGTGGATGTGCGGCCGGTGGAGGGGCAGATCGACGATCTGATAGGGGAGGTCAACCGGGAGGTGGAGAAGCACAATAAGGTGCTGATCACTACCCTGACAAAGCGGATGGCGGAGGATCTGACGGACTACATGAAGGAAGTGGGAGTCCGGGTAAAATATCTGCATTCCGATATCGACACTCTGGAGCGGGCTGAGATCATCCGGGATATGCGTCTGGACGTTTTCGATGTGCTGGTGGGTATCAATCTGCTGAGAGAGGGACTGGATATTCCGGAAATTTCCCTGGTGGTCATTCTGGATGCAGATAAGGAAGGGTTTCTGCGGAGCAGCACATCCCTGATACAGACCATCGGCCGGGCGGCCCGGAATTCGGAAGGACACGTTATCATGTATGCGGATATGATCACGGATTCCATGCGGATCGCCATAGATGAGACCAACCGCCGTCGGGAGATCCAGAAGAAGTATAATGAGGAGCACGGCATCACGCCCCAGACCATTCAGAAGGCGGTGCGGGAGCTGATCAGCATTTCCAAGGTCATAGCCAGGGAGGAGATGCAGTTCGAGAAGGATCCGGAATCCATGAACCGCAAGGAGCTGGAGAAGCTTATCGCGGATGTACAGAAGAAGATGCAGCGGGCAGCCGCAGATCTGAACTTTGAAGCGGCAGCCGAGCTGAGAGATAAGATGATAGAGCTGAAGCAGAAGCTGCAGGAGCTGGAAGAAGAGTAGGAGAGAAAAATGAGCAGGACGGAAGAGAAGGCGGCGAAGATGCTGCCGAAGGAAAAAGCAAGGGAATATATTAAAATACGGGGCGCCAATGAGCATAACCTGAAGAATATAGATGTGGACATCCCCAGAAACGAGCTGGTGGTTCTGACAGGAATGTCAGGTTCCGGGAAGTCCTCCCTGGCTTTTGATACCATTTATGCGGAGGGACAGCGCCGTTATATGGAATCCCTGTCCTCCTATGCAAGGATGTTTCTGGGGCAGATGGAAAAGCCCAATGTGGAGAAGATCGAGGGTCTGTCTCCCGCCATTTCCATCGATCAGAAATCAACTAACCGGAACCCCCGCTCCACGGTGGGAACCGTCACGGAGATCTATGACTATTTTCGTCTGCTGTACGCCAGGGTGGGAATTCCCCATTGCCCCCAGTGCGGCAGGGTGATCGCCAGGCAGACGGTGGATCAGATGGTGGACCAGATCATGGAGATGCCGGAGGGAACGAAGCTGCAGCTGCTGGCTCCTGTGGTCCGCGGGCGGAAGGGCCGCCATGAGAAGGTGCTGGAGCGGGCCAAGCGCAGCGGCTATGTGAGAGTGCGCATTGACGGCAGCCTGTATGAGCTCACCGAGGATATCACCCTGGACAAGAACATCAAGCATAACATTGATATCATCGTGGACAGGCTGGTGGTAAAATCGGGAATAGAGCGCCGCCTTGCGGATTCCATAGAGAACGTGCTGGACCTGTCAGACGGACAGCTGGTGGTGGATATCATCGGCGGGGAGCCGGTGGTGTTCAGCCAGAGCTTTTCCTGTCCTGACTGCGGGATCGGCATCAGCGAGATCGAGCCCAGAAGCTTTTCCTTCAACAATCCTTTCGGAGCCTGCCCGGAGTGCTTCGGCCTGGGCTATAAGATGGAGTTCGATATCGACCTGATGATACCGGACCGGACCTTAAGCATCAATCAGGGAGCTATCACCGTCACAGGCTGGCAGTCCTGCATGGACAAAAAGAGCTTTACTAACGCCCTTTTGCAGGCGCTGTGCAAGGAGTACAAATTTGACCTGGACACGCCCTTTGAAAAGTATCCGGAGAAGATCAGGAATATACTGATACACGGCACCGGAGAGAAAACGGTGGACGTGTATTATGAGGGCCAGCGGGGCAGGGGAGTCTATCCTGTGGCCTTTGAGGGCCTGATCAAAAATGTGGAGCGCAAGTATAAGGAGACCTTTTCCGACACCATGAAGCAGGAATATGAAACCTTTATGCGCATCACCCCCTGTAAGGAATGTAAGGGGATGCGCCTGAAGAAGGAAGCCCTGGCGGTGACGGTCTGCGACAAAAATATCCATGAGGTGACCTCCATGTCCATCCTGGAGCTCCATGAGTTTCTGGCGGACATGACCCTGACAAAGCAGCAGCAGCTTATCGGGAAACAGATCTTAAAGGAGATCAGGGCGAGAGTGGGATTCCTGGTGGACGTGGGGCTGGAATATCTGGCCCTGTCCAGGGGAACGGCCACTCTGTCAGGAGGCGAGGCCCAGCGGATCAGGCTGGCGACCCAGATCGGCTCCGGGCTGGTGGGAGTCTGTTATATCCTGGACGAGCCCAGCATCGGGCTGCACCAGCGGGACAACGACAAGCTGCTGAACACCCTGAAAAGCCTTCGGGACCTGGGAAATACCCTGATCGTGGTGGAGCATGACGAGGATACCATGCTGGCGGCGGATCATGTGGTGGACATAGGCCCCGGCGCAGGCTCCCACGGCGGGGAAGTGGTTGCCTGCGGCACCGCGGAGGAGATCATGCAGGTGCCGGAATCCATCACAGGGCAGTACTTGAGCGGCGCACTGAAGATTCCCGTGCCGAAGGAGCGCAGGAAGCCCACCGGCTGGCTGACGGTGAAGGGAGCGCAGGAAAATAATCTGAAAAATATTGACGCGAAATTTCCCCTGGGAGTCATGACCTGTGTCACGGGAGTGTCGGGCTCCGGTAAGAGTTCGCTGGTAAACGAGATACTTTACAAGCGTCTGGCGCGGGATCTGAACCGGGCAAGGTGTATTCCCGGAAAGCATAAAGGCATTTCCGGGATGGAGCAGCTGGATAAGGTGATCGCCATCGACCAGTCCCCTATCGGGCGGACGCCCCGCTCCAACCCTGCCACCTACACGGGAGTGTTTGACCAGATCAGAGATCTGTTTGCCTCCACGGCGGACGCAAAGGCGAAGGGCTACGGGAAGGGGCGGTTCAGCTTCAATGTGAAGGGAGGCCGCTGCGAGGCCTGCGGCGGCGACGGTATCATCAAAATAGAGATGCACTTCCTGCCGGATGTGTATGTGCCCTGCGAGGTATGCGGCGGTAAAAGGTATAACAGGGAGACGCTGGATGTGAAGTACAAGGGCAAAAGCATCTTTGACGTGCTGGACATGACGGTGGAGGAGGCTCTGCCCTTCTTTGAGAATCTGCCCTCTATCCGCAACAAGATACAGACCCTGTATGACGTGGGACTGTCCTATGTAAAGCTGGGACAGCCTTCCACCACCCTGTCCGGGGGCGAGGCCCAGCGCATCAAGCTTGCCGCAGAGCTCTCCAGGCGCAGTACCGGAAAGACCATCTATATTCTGGACGAGCCTACCACAGGTCTGCATTTTGCGGATGTACACAAGCTGGTGGAGATCCTGCACAGGCTGGCGGACGGCGGCAACACGGTGGTGGTCATCGAACACAATCTGGATGTGATCAAGACCGCGGACTATATCATTGACATTGGCCCGGAGGGCGGCGAGCGGGGAGGGACTATCATCGCCTGCGGCGCCCCGGAGGAAGTGGCGGCGAACAAAAAGTCCTACACGGGCGCCTATGTGAAAAAAATGTTGGAAAGGGCCTAAAGAAACAGAAAGCCTGAACCGATATATGATATGTAGGCTGAGTTTATGTGTATGCGCCATAGACCAAAAGGGGATCGCACAGTATAAATATAGTATAAAAGGAGCACGGATGCAGGAAAGGACGGCGGGAAAACGTCAATTGCAGTATCTGTGCTTTTTTTCGGCTCCTTACAATTATTTTCATAGAAAAAATTTTCATAAAAGTCTATGAAAATAAATGGATTTCGGTTATAATGAAAATTGTATGACTGGGTTTGGACAATCGAAGTTCATCAGAAAGGGGCATAGGCAGTATGCAGTGTACAGATATCGGTATTGATTTGGGTACAGCCAGTATTTTAGTATACATCAGAGGAAAGGGCGTCGTTCTGAAGGAGCCCTCCGTTGTAGCATTTGATAGAGATACCAACAAGATAAAGGCCATTGGTGAGGACGCGCGCCTGATGCTGGGCAGGACTCCCGGCAATATCGTGGCGGTGCGCCCCCTGCGTCAGGGCGTTATTTCCGACTACACCGTCACCGAGAAAATGATGAAATATTTCATCCAGAAAGCTCTGGGCAAGAGAACATTCCGGAAACCCCGCATTGCGGTCTGCGTTCCCAGCGGAGTCACGGAAGTGGAGAAAAAGGCGGTGGAGGACGCCACCTATCAGGCGGGGGCAAGGGAGGTGGCCATCATTGAAGAGCCGATCGCGGCGGCAATCGGAGCAGGCATTGATATTTCAAAGCCCTGCGGAAATATGATCGTGGATATAGGGGGCGGTACATCCGACATAGCGGTGATCTCCCTGGGCGGAACTGTTGTCAGCGCGTCCATCAAGATTGCGGGAGACGATTTTGACGAGGCGATCGTCCGTTATATGCGCAAGAAGCATAATTTGCTGATCGGCGAGAGAACTGCAGAAGATTTGAAGATCAAGATCGGTTCTGCTTATCCCAGGACCGAAGTGGACTATATGGATGTGAGGGGGCGTAATCTGGTCACCGGTCTGCCCAAGACGGTCAAGGTATCCTCTGAAGAGTCGGAGGAGGCGCTTCGGGAGACTACGGCTCAGATAGTGGAAACGATTCACGGCGTATTGGAGAAAACGCCTCCTGAACTGGCGGCGGACATTGCCGACAGAGGGATCGTCCTCACCGGCGGCGGCAGCCTGCTGCGGGGACTGGAGGAACTGATATCCGCAAAGACGGGTATCAATACCATGACGGCGGAGGATCCCATGACGGCAGTAGCCGTGGGGACCGGAAGATATGTGGAATTCCTGTCGGGGTACAGGGAAAGCTAGAGGAATACGGAGGAAGCACGGATGTTAAAGGGGTTATATACCGCGTACACCGGTATGATCAATGAACAGCACCGAATGGACACCATGACCAACAACCTGGCTAATGCAAATACCGTGGGCTACAAAAAGGAGGGCGCTACCAGCCAGTCCTTTGACAGCGTCCTGGCGGTAAAGCTCAAGGATGAGTCCATCGGGCTGCAGAATGTGAAGCGGTTGGGCTTCAACAATCCCGGCGTGAAGATTGGTGAAAATTATACGGATTATACCCAGGGTTCTTTCCGGGTGACGGACAATACCTATGACCTTGCTCTGGCAGGGGAAGGCTTTTTTGCCATTGAGTTTACCAACAAGGCGGGGGAGACGTCCACCATGTATACCCGCGCAGGTCAGTTTACCCTGAACAGGGACGGCTACCTTGTGACGGAGGACGGAGACTATGTACTGGATACGCAGAACAGGAGGATCCAGCTGAATACGCTGATCGATTCCAAGATCAGAAGCGACGGAACCATTTCCCAGAACGGCGTGGACGTGGCAAGGATCCAGGTGGCGGATTTTGAGGATTATAATTATCTGGAAAAATACGGAGAGACCTATTATCGCCCGATAGAGGGCGCTACCCGTATCGACGGAGACGCAGAGGTAAAGTCAGGATACCTGGAAATGGCAAATGTGCAGATCGTGTCCGAGATGGTGAACCTTATTTCCATCACCAGGGCATACGAGAGCAGCCAGAAGGTTATCCAGACCTATGACAGTTCCCTGGAGATCGCAGTATCACAGCTTGGAAAAGTTTGAGTAAATCAGTCACAGAAAGGAAGTATGTAACATGGTACGCAGTTTATGGACGGCGGCAACCGGTATGATTGCCCAGCAGACAAATCTTGACACAATAGCCAATAACCTTTCAAATGTCAATACTACGGGCTATAAGACCCAGGTGAACGAATTCAAGACCCTGCTGTATCAGACCCTGCAGACCAGGACAACCACCGCTAACGGCGCGCAGAAGCCTACCAGCGCACAGGTGGGACTGGGCACCCGCAACTCCGCGATCTCTTCTATTTTTAAGGAAGGCAATCTGATCTCATCCGACAGTGAGACCTCATTTGCCATTGACGGTAAGGGCTTCTTTGCGGTGCGGGGCGAGGATGGCAATACATATTATACCCGTAACGGTAATCTGAAATTTACCCTTGCCGCCAACGGCAATATGCTTGCCACCACGGACGGCCTTCCGGTGCTCGACACCAACGGCCAGCCCATTATATTGAATAATACTTATATCATGAGCAGGATCACTGTCACAAAGGACGGGGAGCTCTGCTATCCTGATGAAAATGATAATCCTCAGTCCATGGGGCGGATAATCGGTATTTTCCAGTTCAATAATCCCAACGGTCTGGCGAAGCTGGGGGACAGTCTCTATGAGCAGACCGCAGCCAGTGGTCAGCCCATCAACGAAGCCACCAATCCCAATGTGGAGAGGAGCTCGGTCCTGCAGAATTTCCTGGAAGGCTCCAACGTCCAGGTGGCGGATGAAATGGTCAATATGATCGTGGCTCAGCGAGCATACGAACTGAATTCCAAGGCCATCATAGCATCCGATGAAATGCTCCAGCAGGCTAACAACCTGCGGAGATAGTGGCAAAATTCCATGATCTGAAAGGAGAGCTGCATAAATGACAGACATGACTAATATTACCGGTATGTACAGCGACGCATATGCCAACGCTGCGAACCAGTCCGCTTCAAAGCTAAAGGATAAGCTGAACGGCACGGACTATTCCCAGGCCACAGATGATGAACTGCTGGATGCCTGCAAACAGTTTGAGGCATATTTTGTGGAGCAGCTGTACAAGGGCATGATGAAAACCATACCCCAGAACGAGGATACATCCAATTACACCAGTACCATTACCGACTTTTATAAGGACCAGATGCTGCAGTCCATTGCGGAGCAGACCACGGAACAGAGCGGGCTGGGGCTGGCGCAGATGCTTTACGAGCAGATGAAGCGGAACTATGGTCTGGACACGGTTCCGGAGGAAGCTGCGGAGACTGCCGCGGCAGCCAATGCTTCCGAGACGGCAGAGGTGTGAACGGAGAAAACGAAACAGTTTTGAGGCTGCTTGAGACAGGGCAGCCTTTTTGCGTATACTTAAGAATCATGTCGTTCTGACAGCTTCCTCCGCCGGCGCCTGCGGCACAGGCGTCTTGTCCGGCGGATGCGATAAACATTCCGATATAAAACAGGAGCAACCGGATGGAAACAATCAGCGGGTATGTGGATCATATCATTTTCCAGAATAAAGAAAACGGCTATACGGTCATGAGCCTTACGGCGGAGGGGGAAGAATTTACCTGTGTGGGTATGTGCAGGGGGCTGACCCAGGGAGAAACCATTTCCGCTCAGGGAGACTACGTGGAGCATCCTGTCTACGGCACACAGTTTAAGATCGAAAGCTTTCATACGGTGACGCCAAGGGACAGCGCGGGAATGGAGCGTTATCTGGGGTCGGGAGCCGTAAAGGGAGTAGGGGCGGCTCTTGCCGCGAGGATCGTAAAGAAGTTCGGGGACGATACCTTTCGCATCATAGAGGAGGAGCCGGAGCGGCTGACGGAAATAAAGGGGATCAGCGAGCGCAAGGCCAGGGAGATCGCCACACAGATGGAGGAGAAGAAGGATCTTAGGGACGCAATGGTCTATCTGCAGCAATATGGCATTTCCAATGCCCTGGCGGTGAAGATATACGATACCTACGGCATGGAGCTTTACGGAGTTATGAAGGAGAATCCCTACAGGCTCGCGGAGGATATTTCAGGGGTGGGCTTCCGCATGGCGGACGAGCTGGCGTCGAAGATCGGGATACACACAGATTCTGATTATCGCATCCGCAGCGGAATCCTTTATGTGCTGCTGCAGGCGGTAGGGGAAGGGCATTGCTTTCTGCCCGTGGATGTGCTGCTGGAGAGAGCGCAGGCGCTGCTGGAGGTGGATAAGGAGAACATACGTCCCCAGCTGGATAACCTGATGATGGATAAAAAGCTGGTGATAAAAGGGGACAGTGCCTTTGCGGCTTCCTATTATTATGCGGAGCTGAACTGCGCCCGGATGCTGATGGAGCTGAATGTGCCCATGGCGGAGGCGGAGAACCTGCCCTCCCAGAACAAGGCCATTGAAAAAAGGCTGGAAGGACTGGCAAAAAGCCTGGAACTGGAGGCTAATGAGCTGCAGCTTCAGGCGGCTGCCGAGTGCATTCGGAACGGGCTGTTTATTTTGTCCGGTGGTCCCGGAACAGGAAAGACCACGACGATCAATATGATCATCCGCTATTTTGAGGCGGAGGGCCTTGACATCTATCTGGCTGCGCCTACCGGCCGCGCCGCGAAGCGGATGACGGAGGCCACCGGATTTGAGGCCAGGACCATCCACCGTATGCTGGAGCTGAACGGCGCGCTTTCTGATGAAGCTGCAAGGAAAGTCCGGTTTGAGCGGAACGAAGAAAATCCATTGGAAACAGATGTTATTATTATAGATGAAATGTCCATGGTGGACATTCAGTTGTTTCAGGCGCTGCTGAAGGCCATTGTACCCGGAACAAGACTGATCCTGGTGGGAGATGTGAATCAGCTGCCCAGCGTGGGACCGGGACAGGTGCTGCGGGATCTGATCGGGAGCAGGCAGTTCCCCATGGTGGAGCTGGAAAAGATATTCCGCCAGGCGGAGGAGAGCGATATCATTGTGAATGCCCACAGGATCAACAGTGGGCAGCAGATCGCACTGGATAATAAGTCCAGGGATTTCTTTATGCTGGAAAGGAACGACGCAAATGTCATATATAAGCACATGATACAGCTGATCCGCGAAATGCTGCCAAAATATGTGGGGGCAACACCCTTTGATATCCAGGTTTTGACGCCCATGCGGAAAGGAAGCCTGGGATGCGAGACGTTAAACGGTATCCTGCAGCAGTATCTGAATCCGCCTGACGCCAAAAAACGGGAGCACGTCTGGGGCTCCGGCGTCTACCGGGAGGGAGACAAGGTCATGCAGGTGAAGAACAACTATCAGCTGGAGTGGGAGATCGTCAGTAAATACGGCATCGCAGTGGATAAAGGAACGGGTGTTTTTAATGGAGATATGGGACGGATCCTGCGGATCGACGAAAGCGCTGCCAGCCTGGTGGTGGAGTACGACGAGCAGCGCAGGGTGACCTATCCCTTTTCCCTGCTGGAGGAACTGGAATTGTCCTATGCCATCACCATCCATAAATCCCAGGGCAGCGAGTACCCGGCAGTGATCCTGCCCCTGCTGGGCGGCGCAAGGGTGCTGTTTAACAGGAATCTGCTGTACACGGCGATCACAAGGGCCAGAAGCTGCGTTACGATCCTGGGAAGCAGCGCAACGGTTCGGGACATGATAGACAACACAAATGATAACAGGCGTTATACTGCGCTGGGACAGAGGATCAGGGAATGTGCCTGCCGCGCAGGCATGACTGAAAAGTATGTTCAGGCAGAGGAGGGACATGATCATAGATAGATATATATTCCCAAGGACTTTTCTGCAGGCAGTCTATCCACGGCGCTGTCCTGTCTGCGACGGCATTGTGGGGCGGAGGGGAGAGAAGATATGTCTGGGCTGCATGGGCGCCCTGAAGCTGCTGACGCCGCCCTGGTGTATGCGCTGCGGCAAAAAGACGGAGGAGGGACAGGAATACTGTCGGGACTGCCGTGAGCAAAAGCATTTTTTTGAAAGGGGCAGAGCCCTCTATGAATACGACAGTGCGGCGGAGTCTATTTACCGCTTCAAGTATGGAGGAAGAAGGGAATATGCGGCGTTTTTCGGGGAACAGATCGTGGATTATCTGGGGGACTTTATCAGGGAGCTGGATCCGGACGGTCTTGTCCCGATCCCTCTGCACAGGCGCAGAAAAGCCCGCAGAGGATATAACCAGGCGGCCCTGCTTGCCGACGCGGTGGGGCGGCGGATGGGGATTCCCGTATACAAAAATCTGCTGGTACGGACCAGGAACACCACGCCCCAGAAAAAATTAAATCGTGAGGAACGTCAAAATAATTTGAAAAAGGCTTTCAATATACCCCAAAATGATGTAAAATTAAAGGTGATTCTAGTTTTCGATGACATTTATACCACCGGGGCTACCATCGACGAAGCGGCAAGAGCGTTGAGAGCGGCCGGTGCAGAGAGGATCTGTTTCATCACTCTGGCCTGCGGAGCAGGTGTATAATGAATTTTGCCGCAAAAACGGAGGATACTATGAATATTAGAAATTGCAGAGTTTGTGGACGGATCTTCAACTATGTTTCAGGCCCTACCACCTGCCCGGCCTGCCGGGATAACCTGGAGGCAAAGTTCCAGGAGGTAAAGGAGTATATCCGGGAGCACAAGGGCGTTGGGATCGCTCAGGTAGCCGAGGCGTGTGATGTGGATGCGGGACAGATCCGCCAGTGGCTCAGGGACGAGCGCCTGGAGGTCACGGAGGATTCCGCTCTGTACCTGACCTGCGAATCCTGCGGCGCGGCTATTCGCTGCGGAAGATTCTGCGAGAAGTGCAAGGGAAACATGACGAAGGATTTCAAGGATGTGTTGAGTACGGGACGGCCGAAGCCCGCGCCTCGGAAGGAAAGCAAAGAGGACGGAGCTAAGATGAGGTTCCTGAAATAGGAGGCTTTCTATGCTGAATGAGGAACGTGTGATATTGATGACCCAAATGGCGTCGTATGAAAGCGGCGAGGGAAAGAAGAACGTTAAGATCGGCAATTATTTCCGAAGCGATTATATTGCCGTCCAGGTCTTAAAGTCGGTAGTCTGTGCTACACTTGCCTTTGGAATCGTATTTGCACTGTATATTTTATATGACTTCGAGATGTTTATGCAGGACTTGTATAAGATGGACCTGCTGGCCTTCGCAAAGAAGGTGCTGATCAACTATGCCGTTTCCGTTGTGACATACGGCCTTCTGACATATATCATCAGCACTTACCGCTATGTAAAGGCGAAGAACAGTCTGAAGCGTTATTATCATAATTTAAAAAAGCTGGGTTCTCTCTACGGCGACGAAAGCACCGGAAAGAAGTCGGCTGGAGGACGTAAATGACAGGATTACTGGAAATAAGGGAACGGATAAAAATGCTGTACAGCAGGTATGAGGTGTTCATCCTGCCTGTAGTAAAGTTTTTGTTTGCTTTGATCGTACTGAATACGCTGAACGGTAAGATAGGCTACATGACGCGGCTTGACAATATCGCCATTGTGTTGATCGTGTCGCTGATGTGCTCTTTTTTACCCACAGGCTGCATAGTAATGTTTGGGGCGGTGTTCAGCCTGCTGCATCTGTATGCCCTGTCCATGGAAGTGGCGCTGGTGGGGCTGTGTATGTTTCTTGTGATGTTTTTGCTGTTTTTCCGGTTCAGCCCGAAGGATTCGGTGCTTGTGCTGGTGACGCCCCTGCTCTGCGCAATGAAGATCCCCTATGTGGCGCCTATTGCGGCGGGACTGCTTTGTTCGCCTGCATCGGCTGTGTCAGTGGGGTGTGGCGTGGCGGTTCATTATTTTTTTCAGACTGTGATCGTCAGTGCGCCGGCCCTGGGTACCATGGAGGACAGTGACGCTATAGCAAAGCTGAGGCTGATCATCGACGGAATCGTCAAGAACAAAGAGATGCTGGTGGTCATTGCAGCTTTCGCCATCACCATCATAGTGGTTTACTTTATCAGAAGAATGTCCTTTGATCACATATGGACCATCGCGATGGTGGCGGGAGCCATGACGGATATTGTGATCCTGCTGGTGGGGGATCTGGTATACGACATTAATCTTTCTATCGGCGGCGCGCTGCTGGGGTCCCTTCTGGCGCTGGCAGTGGCGAAGGCGATCGAGTTTTTCCGTTTCTGCGTGGATTACAGCAGGACGGAGAAGGTACAGTTTGAGGATGATGAATATTATTATTATGTCAAGGCGGTGCCTAAGATGACAGTGGCCGCTCCGGCTAAAACCGTGAAGCGGATCAATACCCAGCGGCACAGAAGCGGTGAGCGCAGCGTTACCATGGAGCGGACTTCGGCGCGAACCCAGGGCAGAGCCGGGACCTCGTCGGCAGCCGGGAGAAGAAGAGGAGATTACCGAGGCGGAAAAAGCGTCACCGTAGGCAACATGGAGCCGGACGGTGAAAATATGGAAAATGATGACTACGAAGAACTGTTTTGATTATTAAAGATAAAGTGAGACATTGGGCAGATGCAGTGGGTTGACACATTAGTGAATTATGTAAAAGATTTCAGCACATACCGGACGACGATCGGGGCGGGGGACATCCTGGAGATCCTGATCATCGCTTTTCTGGTATACTATATTCTGGCCTGGATGAAGACCACCAGGGCATGGCAGCTGCTGAAAGGGCTTATTGTGATCTGCGTGGTGCTGCTGCTGGCCTTTATCATGGACATGAGCACCATACTCTGGCTGGCGGAAAACCTGCTAAGCTTTGCGGTTATTGTAATTGCGGTGGTGATGCAGCCGGAGCTGCGTCATGCCCTGGAACAGCTGGGGAAAAAGAATTTCCTTCCCTCCGGCGTGTTCTCCGACGCCTCAAAGCGGGAACAGGAGCTTTTTTCCGAAAAGACCATCAACGAGATCGTCAAGGCGAGCTTTGAGATGGGCAGAGCCAGAACAGGAGCGCTGATCGTGATCGAGCAGAATGAATCCCTGCGGGATTACGAGCGGACCGGCATCGAGGTGGACGGCATTGTCACAAGCCAGCTTCTTATCAATATTTTTGAGCACAATACTCCGCTTCACGACGGAGCTGTTATTGTGCGGGGAAACAGGATCACTTCCGCTACCTGCTACCTGCCCCTGTCGGATAACCTGGACCTGAGCAAGGAGCTGGGGACAAGGCACAGAGCCGGCGTAGGCATCTCCGAGGCTACGGACTCTCTGACTGTGATCGTCTCCGAGGAGACCGGCAAGGTAAGCGTGGCTTATGAGGGACAGCTTGAGAGGGGACTGACCTCAGATGAACTGAAGGAGAGGCTTCAGCGGACCTTAAACAGGCAGAGTGAGGAGAAGCAGAAAGGGAAACATATCTGGAAGGGAAGGAGCAAGGCGAAAAATGAAAAAGAAAATATTTCATAATTGGGGTCTGAAGCTGGCTTCCCTGCTTGTGGCCTTTGTGCTTTGGTTCCTGGCGGTCCAGATAAACGATCCCGCAGATACGGCAACTTTTTCCGGCATCACCGTCAGACTGACGAACACGAACCTGCTTGAGGATGAGAATAAGGTATATGAGATAATGGATAACTCAGACGTGGTGCGGGTGACGATTCGCGCGCCGAAGAGTGTCACAAAAAATCTTCGCGCATCCGATATCATAGCCGTTGCGGATGTGAGCAAGCTGACTGACATCAATACCATTGCTATTTCATATAGTATTCAGGGGATCTCCTCTACCAGCTATGACACCATAAGGGGAGATCACGATACGGTGCGGCTGAATGTGGAGGAAAGGGCCAACAAACTGATTCGGGTGCAGAGCCAGACAGTGGGCGAGGTGGCGGAGGGCTACCTTGTAATGAGTTCTTCCGCAGACCAGAATATGATCAATGTCACCGGTCCCGAATCAGCGGTGCAGAAGATCAGCTATGCCCGCATAGAGGTGGATGTGAGCGGCGCAACCAGCAGTATGTCTCTGAATGTAGCGCCGAAGCTCTACGATGCGGAGGGAAATCTTCTGGATCTGCCTAATGTGGCCACCAATGTGGATTCTATCCATATGACGGTGGAGGTGCTGGCAGTGAAAGAAGTGCCTGTGCAGCTGGCGGTGACAGGAACGCCCGCAGAGGGCTACCTGGCCACGGGGCAGGTGGAATGCGACACGGAGACCGTGAGGATCGCAGGACCGGCTACAGTGATCGCGGGGATCAACAGCGTGTCCATTCCGGCGGAGCAGCTTGATATTACAGGCGCCACAGGCAATGTGGTGAATACCGTCAATATCAGAGATCATCTGAAGGACAACGTCCGGCTTGCAGACAGCAGCTTTAACGGGCGCGTGACGGTAACTGTCTATGTGGAGCCCATAGTGGACAGGATCATTGTGCTGGATGAGGATGATTTTGATTTTGTGAATATGCCGGCGGGCTATGAGCTGGAGCTGGTAGAGCCGGACGAGGGCTACAGGCTGACGGTCTCCGGATTGGAGAAGGATGTTCTGGCGGTGCAGGAGGAGCTGGTCCGGGGACAGGTGGACATCGGGGCATGGCTGGCGGATGAAGACCTGGAGGAGCCGGAGGAGGCGGATTACAGGATACCTGTTACTCTGACCCTGCCGGAAGATGTTATACCGGAGGAAGTCTCCATAGAGAATGAAATCATGATAACAGTAAGGTTTATGAAACCGGAGGAAGTATAAGAATGGCAAGATTGTTTGGAACGGACGGCGTCAGAGGCGTCGCAAATGAGGATTTGACACCGCTGTTTGCAATGCAGCTGGGGCAGGCGGGGGCGTATGTGTTGACAAAGGAGAAGGAGCACAAGCCCACTATCATGGTAGGCTGCGATACAAGAATTTCAGGAGATATGCTTGCCAATGCGCTGATGGCGGGGGCCTGCTCCGTAGGCGCTAACTGCGTTTTTGTAGGGGTGCTTCCCACGCCGGCGGTGGCGTATCTGACCCAGCAATACAGAGCGGACGCGGGGGTGGTCATTTCCGCCTCCCACAATCCGGTGGAGTTCAACGGCATTAAGTTTTTTGACGGGAACGGTTATAAGCTGCCCGATGAGCTGGAGGATGAGATCGAAGCGCTGATTCGGGGGAATATGCAGGATATCAAATTTCCCGTGGGGCTGGGCGTTGGTAAGGTGAAATACCGGACGGACGCCAGGGAGGAATACATAAATCATTCTATCAAGGCGGTCCCCGTGAACCTTAAGGGTCTGAAGATCGTGGTGGACTGCGCGGAGGGGGCTTCTTCCTATACCTCGGTGGAGGCATTAAAGGAGCTGGGAGGCAGCATTGTGGCCATCCATAATAACCCGGACGGAACGAATATCAATTCCAACTGCGGTTCCACTCATATGGAAGAGCTGCAGGCCAGAGTGGTCTACGAAAAAGCGGATATCGGCCTCGCCTTTGACGGGGACGCAGACAGGCTGCTGGCAGTGGATGAGAACGGCAAGGTGGTGGACGGCGACCAGATCATGGCGATAGTGGGAAACCATATGAAGAGCCAGGGTAAGCTGAAGAAGAATACCATTGTAGCCACGGTCATGAGCAATCTTGGGTTCTTTTTGATGGGGGAAAAGAATGGACTTACCATAGAGCAGACCAGGGTAGGCGACCGCTATGTGATGGAGCGGATGAAGGAGATCGGGGCAAGCCTGGGCGGCGAGCAGTCGGGACACATTATTTTTCTGGATGAAAATACCACAGGGGACGGTCTGTTAAGCGCCCTGCACCTGCTGCAGGTCATGGTGGAGACGGGTAAAAGCCTGTCCGAGCTTGCACATATCATGGAGGTGCTTCCCCAGGCTCTTGTGAATGCCAAGGTGGCGGATCATAAGAAAGAAAAGTATATGGAATATCCGCGGGTTGCCGAGGCAATCAGGGAGTTGGAGGCGAAATTTGCGGGCGAGGGGCGCGTACTGATCAGGCCCTCCGGCACAGAACCTCTGGTGCGCGTCATGATCGAGGGAAAGGATCAGGCGGTGATCAAAGAGGAAGCAGAAAAATTGGCGAATCTGATCCAGGATGTAATGTTCTGAAAAACCACTTGTTATCAGCGGTCAATCATGCTAGAATGAATATAAGAGAAGGACGCTGTATGACAGCAAAATCTGCAGAATTGGAGGGAAAGGCAAAATGGTAAGTCAGAAGGTAGTGATCAAAAATCCTACAGGCTTGCATCTCAGACCCGCGGGCATTTTGTGCAAGGAAGCAATGCAGTTCAAATCCTTGATCACATTTACGTTCAGAGAGAATACAGCGAATGCGAAGAGTGTATTGAGCGTATTGGGGGCGTGCGTAAAGTGCGGTGATGAAATCGAGTTTGTCTGCGAGGGCGAGGATGAGCAGGAAGCCCTTAAGACACTGGTGCAGGCAGTGGAAAATGGATTGGGTGAGTAAGAAAAGGGAAAATATTCGGGGCTGTGCAGAAAGCACAGCCCCGTTTTTACTTTGTTAGCGGAACGTGAAATTGTCTCCAGACTGAACGATACAGATCATGGTCTTTCCCGTATTCAGCAGGATCTCGTTTCCAAAGTCATCATAATATCTGGTGGAGCCGTAGTCGCTGCTCTTTTCCCAGGTCACATGGATCCCTCTGCCGTTGGTGAAATACCAGCCGTCCTCCGTATTGTCTACACATTGATAAGCAAGATAGCCGTCTCCCAGATCCCACGCCTTGGTATTCTGCACCAGAATATTTTTAAATGTCAGCTGTTCTCCCGTCAGCCCGTCAATGTGGGGGCCGTCGGTTCCGCCGGACAAAAATTGAGAACGGTAGTAGAGACCATCCTCCGGGTTATAATCAAAGTAACAGCGGGTCACGGGGTAGCAGCCGGACATATCAATATAAACAGCGCTTTTTGCATCTTCACCGTACTGCTCCAGCGTGTTCTGGTTTGAGGCGCCGGTAAAATGAAAATGGCTGCTGTCTGCAAGACCGCGGTACTGAGTCGTATAGCCTTTCCGGTTCACCGCATCCAGGATCTTCTCTCCGGTAGCAAAGGCATTGTGAGGCGGGACCCGTGTCTCGTCCCGGTAAAAGGCGACGGAATCAGGATAATTACTTTCATTGATGGTCTGAGTGTCCGGTGCGGCAATCAACTCATCTACATAATAAGGGTGTCCGATATGGATGATAAAAGCATCCCACTCAAACGCCCAGTAAGCATAATAAGTGCGGAGACTCCGAATGTTTCCGATCTTCTCAAAACCTGTCCAGTCCTCATAAAGGGCAAGCAGCCTTGTCATGCGGCCTTCCACGTTTGCCTCATAAATAACAGATGCTTTTGAAATGCCGTACTGGGGCTGAGCATTGTGTTCATTTGGCGTCATAACTGCAATGGGTCTGGCGTCCGCCACTTCCTTTTCCACCCATTCATTGGTCAGCCGGCTGCGGACCATGCCCTCTTCGGGAGGGGTGTCATCCTCGTCCGCAGGAAATTCCGATATATCCGTCCCAAGTGTACCGTCAGACTGTATTGTGTCCCCGGAGTCCGCGGGATTCTCCGCATTCGACAGCTCCGAATCGGGGGAATCGCTTCCGGGCCCGCAGGAACACAACATAAATACGCTTATCATAGCAAGAATAAGCACAAATTTCTGTCTTTTCATATGTGGTTCCCCTTTGGTTGTGTAATGAATCTGCATTAACAGGATTATTATACCACAAAAGTGAGGTTTCGTCTCACGGACTTGTCAAAATTAAGAATATTTAACATTTTGGATTACTTTGCAGGGAATATATGGTATAATAGCCGCAAGGGAAAATCAAGGCGCAAGGGACGCTTTCGACAGATGATCATTCCTGCCCGGACACGCTTTCGCTCGGAATGAACAGCGTAGCAGATGCTAAGCTCGTGCCGAATTTCATTCGGCATAGGACCTCGCTAAGCACTGACGTGTTCATACGGTCCGGTCAAAAACGATCATCTGTCAAAAGCTGTTTAACGAAGTGGTGATTTTCGGAGGTTACATATATGTGGTTGCAGATGCTACAGGTATTCGGGTGCGGAATTCTCCTTGTGGGAGCGGTTGCCCTGCTTAAGAAACAGCCCAATAAGGTGATTCAGAACCTGCTGCTGGCCGACATCGGATGCCTGGTGATGAACGCGGGATATTTCCTGCAGCTGGGAGCGGACAGCTATGAGGCCGCCTTTTTGTCATGGCGTATATCCTGTATGGGAAATGTGCTGTTTTATTTTTTCTTTGCCTTTTTTGTACTGGATTATCTGCAGATCAAATATCCCTGGCGGCTTAGAAACATATGGACGGTTTTTGAATTTTTTGTCACCCTGTGCATATGGAACGACGGACTGGTGCATTTGGTGGCGTCGGACAGGATGGTCAGGCCGGAGCTGTCGGAGGGACTGCTGCAGACAGAAACAGGGTTGATCTTCATCATAAGGTATTGTATTGTCTGCGTGGTGCTGCTGCTGGCCGTCATATATACCATATTGCGGTGGTTCGTGACAAGGCTGGTAAGGGAGAAGCGGAATCTTATGATTCTTGCAAGCGCCCAACTGGTAGTCTTTGGGTCATTGATCGTCCGGCTGTGCGTTCCCATGCCCTTTGACGTCATTCCGCTGCTGGCGGCCTGCTCCCTTCTGATCGTCATTCTGTATGTGTTAAGGGGAGAATTCTTTACGGTTGCGGACACCGGACGGGAGTGGGTCTTTGAAAATGTGGAGGATGCCTTCGTCATTGTGGATACGCTGTACGGCTATCTGGACTCCAACGCCTATGCCAACAGAATATTTCCGGAGCTGGCGGGGCACATAAAGAATATAACGGTGACGGAGCAGGTGATCAGGACCTTCCGCTCTGCGGAGAAAAGAGTGCGCATCGGAGACCGGTACTATGCCCGCAATGTCACGCCGCTGGTTCAGAGAAATGAAATCGTGGGATACTGTCTGCTGCTTGCGGACGTGACGGAAAACAACCGATTGATGGAGGAACTGGTAGTTGCAAAGGAACACGCGGAAAGCGCCAACAAGGCAAAGTCATCCTTCCTCTCCAATATGTCCCATGAGATACGGACGCCCATGAACGCCATTGTGGGCATGACGGAAATATTGCTCCGGGAGCAGCATTCCCCGAAGGAGACAGGGTATCTGTATAACATCAAGAATTCCGGCCTTGCTTTGCTTACGATCATCAATGATATCCTGGATTTTTCCAAGATCGAGTCCGGGAAGCTGGAAATCGTGGATGAGGAGTATTTCCCGGCGGCCATGCTCAGCGATCTGAGGATGATCTTCCAGAACAGGATCGGGGAAAAGGAGGTGGAGCTGCAGTTTGACATCGACAGCGCTCTGCCGGTGAAGCTGTACGGCGATTCCATGCGTCTTCGCCAGGTCATTATCAATATAGGCAATAATGCCATTAAGTTTACGGAGAAGGGATATGTCCGGCTGACGATGCGGGTGCAGGAAAAGAACGGCGAGGATATTCGGCTTTTTGTGTCGGTGGAGGATACGGGACAGGGCATCCGGCAGGAGGATCTGCAAAAGCTCTTTGGCGCCTTTGAACAGGTGGATACGAAGAAGAATCACCATAAGGAAGGCACCGGGCTGGGGCTGTCCATCTCAAAGCAGCTGGTAGAGCTGATGGGCGGAAGGATAGAGGTAAAGAGCGAATACGGGCGGGGCAGTGAATTTTATTTCACTGTCTGTCAGAAGCTAAGGAGTGAGGAGACGGTAGGAGATTCCTGGGAAAATGCGGCTGCTCAGGAAAAGGACGTACCGGAGGATTATCAGGAGTTTACCGCGCCGGAGGCAAGGGTGCTGATCGCTGATGACAACGAGATCAACCGTGAGGTGGCGGTACTGCTGCTGGAGCCCCTGCAGATGCAGATCGATACGGCGGAAAACGGAGCGGAGGCGCTGGAAATGATTCAGAAGAATCGGTATGACCTGGTATTCATGGATCATTGGATGCCGGTCATGAACGGTGTGGAGGCGACTGCCGCGCTGCGCAGGCTGGAGGGCGAGTATTATCAGAAGCTTCCCGTCATAGCCCTGACCGCGGACGCCATGGAGGATGCAAAGCAGGAATTTTACCAGGCGGGCATGAACGACTTTGTGGCAAAGCCCATAGAGATGAAAGAGATCTGCACCACCATAAAATCCTGGCTACCCAAGGAGAAAATGCGCTCCTAGAGAAGATGCACTCCTGATTCTTCGAGTGACGCTGCCGTCTGCCCGACGTTTCTGTTAGGACTGTAAAAAACGTCGGTACTTAGACTCCGTACTCCGGAGCCTTATGTACCGTTACGTTTTTTCTCAAGCGAAAGCGTGTCCTCACAGAAATGTCGGGCAGACGGCAGTTGGAGCTTGGAGAATCAGAAGCAACAATATAAATTGGAAAGGATAGAAGCGGCATGAGTTTACTGAGTGTGGTGGTTCCCTGCTATAATGAAGAAGAGAATGTGGCGCCTTTTTATGAGGAGCTGATGAAAAACGATTCCTTTTTCAAGGAGAAGGAGATCCAGGTGGAGATCTTATATATAGACGACGGATCCACGGACAAAACGGTGGCGGAGGTAAAAAAGCTTCGTGAAAGGGATGAGCGTGTGCATCTGGTGTCCTTTTCCAGAAACTTTGGCAAGGAGGCCGCAATATATGCCGGGCTTGAACATTCCCAAGGGGATTATACGGTGTTGATGGACGCTGACCTTCAGGACCCGCCTTCCCTTCTGCCGGAAATGTTCTCCTGCCTGGAGGAGGGCTATGACTCTGTGGCCACCAGGCGGGTGAGCCGCAAGGGGGAGCCGCCCATCAGAAGCCTTTTTGCCCGGATGTTTTATAAGCTGATGAAGAAGATATCCAAAACGGAGATCATGGACGGCGCCAGAGATTACAGGCTGATGCGCAGACAGGTGGTGGACTCGATCCTCTCCATGCAGGAATACAATCGCTTTACGAAGGGGATCTTCGGCTGGGTAGGCTTTCGCACCAAATGGCTGGAATATGAGAATGTGGAGCGTGCCAGAGGCGAGACGAAATGGAATTTCTGGAAGCTGTTTCTCTATTCCCTGGACGGCATCACGGCGTTTTCCACGATGCCGCTGATGATTGCCGCGGTGGCGGGCGTGCTGTTCTGCCTGCTTTCCTTTGTTATGATCATTTTCATCATTGTACGGAAACTGATTTTCGGGGATCCCGTGTCCGGCTGGCCGTCCCTGGTATGTATCATGCTGTTCTTGAGCGGCGTTCAGTTCTCCTGCACGGGGATTCTGGGACAGTATCTGGCCAAGACCTATATGGAGGTCAAAAGACGTCCTATGTATCTGGTAAGAGAGAAGCTGTAAATCTTAACAGTTTCTTAACGGCCTGAAATATTCACGCATCCCGCCGAATGTGATAATATATAGCTGTTCTTACAAAAGAAAGTGTACGGACCGTTATAAAGGTATATAGGAAAGGGGTAATTGTGTGTGGATATTGGCACGATAAAAGATTGTGAATTGGAAAGATACATTACAGATGTTATGCTGGATGTGGGCGTCCCTGCCCATCTCAAAGGGTATCATTACCTGCGGGATGCGATACTGCTGTCGGGAAGAGATATGGAGGTAGTCAGCAGCGTGACAAAGCTCCTGTACCCGACGATAGCAAAGCGGTTTAAAACGACAGAGCAAAAGGTGGAACGTGCGATCCGAAACGCCATTGAGGTATCGTGGAGCAGAGGAAACGCGGAGACCTTTGAAGAGATGTTCGGTTATTCCGCACGGACGGGCAGGAACCGACCTACAAACAGCGAATATATTGCCCGCATAGCGGACAAGATTCGTCTGGATATAAAGGCAATGTAAATCAGTATTCAGATTAATGTAACCCGTAGACAGAGAAATTCTTTTGCAAGAACGTTCAGGCAGCCGACATATATTTTGTCGGCTGCCTTTTGCCAACGTGTATGTCGGCTGCTTTTGCTTGTGCGGGTCTTATAAATATGGTATAATGATTCTGCTAACGCAGAATTCAAGACAGCTGCAGCTGCCTTGCCGCCGCTTGCGCGGCGCATTATACTGCATCCATGGCTTGAAAAGTAAATGCCCCTTTGGGGCGCTTCCTTTTCTGCGCACATGGTATAATACATCCAAAGGTGGCGCAGAACACAATGGAAAAACGGGATTCATTTGCAGATATTACTGTATTGTTTTTTATTATGGTGATCGGGGCGGCGGAAGCGGCTCATCTGTGCGGTGTGTTTTTTCACAGGAGTGTTTCCGAATGTACGGCGCTGTTTGCCGTGTTTGCGGTATTGTGTGCGGCGGCGCTGGGGGTGTTCACGGTCTGTCGGTTTCTGAGGACCGGAGGAAAAGAAAACGCCGGAAAGGGAAAGCGCCGTTTTTCCATGGGGGAAGGGGTCCTGCTTGCCCTTTTTGTTTTTCTGGTCCTTTCCCAGATTCTTTATATGGAAATCGGAAAAAATGCATATGTACAGGGGGATATGACTGTGGAAACAGTGGAGAGCTTCCTGACGACGGACGCTTTTTATCAGGTAGATCCCCTGACCGGGCGGGCGTACGAGGAAGGGCTTCCTACCAGGATCGAGATCCTGTGTATTCCCACGTTGTATGCCGCACTCAGCAGCCTTCTTCACATAAGACCTGATATTCTGATACTGTATGTGGTCCCGGTGATCACGCTTCTGTGCTGCTACAGCGCCTATAGCTGTCTTGCGGAGGCGCTGTTTCCGGAGGACAGGGGCAGGCGGCTTTGCTTTCTGGTAATGACGGCGCTGTTGGTCTGGATCGGAAGCTATGGCTATGGTATGGACGGCTTCGGGCTTTTGTTTTCCGGCTGGCGGGGCGTGACCATCCGAAACGGAGTGCTGATCCCCTATGCAATCTCCCTGTGCCTGCGGGGAAAATACAGATATCTGCCTCTTTGCATCCTGGCGGAGGCCTGCATCCTGTGGACGCTGTACGGTCTTGGATTCTGTCTGCCGGTGATATCGGGGATGCTGTTCATTCGTTTTCTGAAAAGGAAACGGGGAGCGGGAAAAGGGATGGCAGGAAAGGAGGCGGCGGATGGCGGAGCTCCTTAGAAATGCCTGGCAGGGCTGGCTGAATTTTAACCGGGCGGGTAAATTAGCGGGAGCGTTGCTGGTTGCCCTGCTGTTTTTGTGGATATATTATAAAAAGATAAAGCAGAAAGAATTTCTGATTTACGTAACAACTGTTACTTTATGCTGTATACTGCCGGTGACAGCGGCGGTTCTGCAGCTGTACCAGACCCGGTTTTATGACTACAAATGGATATGGAGCATAGTTCCCGTGACAGCGGGGATAGGCTTTGCGGCCACCCTGTTTATGACGGAATTCCTGCAGGATAAGTCAGAAAACGACAGGAAAAGACAGGCGGGGGCGGCGGTGCTTCTGGCGGCAGGGCTGGTATTCTGCGGCGGAATGGGGACGAAACCTTATGAGACTTGCGGGGAGCAGTCGGGACGGCAGCAGGCGGAAAGACTGCTGGCAAACTTGCAGGAGCGGATGCAGGGGAAAGAGATCTGTCTGTGGGCGCCTAAAAGCGTGGCGGAATACGCCAGAGCCTTTGATGGGAGTATACAGCTTCTGTACGGCAGAGATATGTGGGATTCGGAGTTGACCGTGTACTCCTATGAAAAGTATCCTGAGGGCTATTATGATTTGTATCACTGGATGGAGGCGGAGACGGGAGAGGAGACGGTATCGGACGTATACTGTGCAGAGACGGCGCTGGCAGAGGGCGTGAACTGTATTCTGCTGCCGGAGGACAAGCCGGAGGACGCCATAGAATGTTTTCAGAAGCTGCTGGGGGTGCAGGCGGAAAAGCTGGAAGGCTATTATTTATTGATACGGTGAGGAAATCATTTTGGATGAGTTGATCAGTATTATCGTGCCTGTCTACAATGTGGAAAGGTTTATAGAGGAAACCATGGACTGTGTGACTGCCCAGTCATATCCCCGGTGGGAGCTTCTGCTGGTGGAGGATGGGAGCAGTGACGGGACTGTGTCCGTCATTGAAGAGTATATCAGGAAAAAAGCCGAAAACCGCATCCGGCTCATCAGACAGCCGGGAAATATGGGAGCGGCAAGAGCCAGAAACCGGGGGCTGCAGGAAGCGGCCGGACGTTACATCGCCTATCTGGACGCGGACGATCTGTGGGTTCCGGAAAAGCTGGAGCGGGAGCTGGCGTTTATGCGGGAGAAAGCTGCGGCCTTTGCGTTTACCGGATATGAGTTTGTACACGAGGACGGCAGCGGAACGGGCAAGGTGGTCCGGGTGCCGGAGACTTTAAATTACAGGCAGGCGTTAAAAAATACTACCATATTTACCACCACGGTCATGTTTGACACGGAAAAAATAGATAAGAGCCTGTTAAAAATGCCGATCATGAAAAGCGAGGACACCGCGCTGTGGTGGAAGGTCCTGCGAAACGGTTATACGGCTTACGGGCTGGATGAAAACCTGGCTAAATACCGCAGGTCGGGAAAGACCCTATCCTCCAACAAGCTGGAGGCCATGAGACGCATCTGGAATCTGTACCGGAAAGCGGAGGGAATGGGAATCTTAAGCAGCGCCTGGCATTTTTGCTTCTGGGCGGTCAGAGCGGTCAGAAGAAGGGTGTAGAGTGGAGGGCTTATCTTGAGTGCATATACCAACGAAAAGAAAATAAGGACGAGAGAAACCTTTAAGCGTCTGATCAATCTGGGACTGATCGGTATCTGCGTCGCCCTGGAGGTGGCAGTATTCGGCTATCACTGGTGGAACACCTTCCGTTTCAGTCTGGTGGAGGGCCTGCAGGATCTGTGGTCAAGAGGTAATATGGCGGAGATCGCGCTGTATGCGGCGGTGCTTCTGTTTTTCTCAGCCACCTACGGGAGCATCCGCCTGGGCTATCAGAAGAATGCGGAGATCGTGTTTTCCCAGGTGCTGTCCACGCTGCTGGCAAATATTATTATTTATCTGGAGTTGTCCATTATGTCCAGGCAGCTGCTGACGCCGGAGCTCTTTATTGTCATGATGGTGCAGCAGGCAGCGCTGGTGATCGTATACATCAATATTGCAAACTGGATATATCGGCGGCTGTTCCCGCCCAGAAAGCTCCTGCTTATCCACGGGGACAGGCCCATAGATGATATATGCGCTAAATTTGAACGCCGGAAGGATAAATATATCATTACAGGCAACCTTCATATAAAGGAAGGATTTCAGATGTTATGTAATAAGATCCTGAAGGCATATGAGAACGACGAGTGTAACGCGGTGGTGCTGGGGGATATTTCCGTGGAGGATCGGGGACCTCTTTTGAAATTCTGCTATGGGCATTCCATACGGATATATCTCATGCCAAAAATCACAGATGTTATTCTTATGGGAGCCGAGGAGCTGCACGTATTTGACAGTCCGATCCTGCTGACCAGAGAGTACAGCCTGACCATGGAGCAGCGCTTTTTCAAAAGGCTGACGGATATTGTATGCGCGCTGATTCTGCTGATCCTTGCCTCTCCCTTCATGCTGATCACAGCCATTGCCATCAAGCTGTATGACGGGGGGCCTGTTTTGTACAAGCAGGTGAGATGCACCATGAATCAGCGGGAATTTAAAATTTTAAAATTCCGCAGCATGAGGACAGATGCGGAGAAGGACGGCGTGGCCAGGCTGGCACGGAAGAACGACAGCCGCATCACGCCGGTGGGAAAGATCATCCGGAAGTGCAGGATCGACGAGCTGCCCCAGCTGTTCAATATTTTAAAGGGAGATATGTCCTTTGTGGGTCCCAGACCGGAGAGACCTGAGATCATTGCCCAGTATCTTGAGGTGATGCCTGAATTTGTGTTCCGGATGAAGGTGAAGGCGGGGCTGGCAGGATTTGCCCAGGTATACGGGAAATATAACACCAGTCCCTATGACAAGCTGAAGCTGGATCTGACCTACATTGAGAATTATTCCACCTGGCTGGACTTGAAGCTGATGATGCTCACGTTGAAGATCCTGTTCTGGCCGGACAGTACGGAGGGCGTGGAGGCGGAGCAGATCACTGCGTTACGGGAGGAAAAGCGGCGGCAGACGGAGGCTTCTTCTGAGCAGGAGTCGGCAAGTGAAGGGGGAGAAAATGAGAGTTCAGGTACTTGCATCGGTCATGGATCAGAGCCTTGAGAGCATTGTGGAGAAAATGCGCCTTGACTCGGATGCCGTCATTATCAACCAGTGTGACAGGTTTGGGTTTGAAGAGTTGGAGTATAATAATCATAACGCGCGTTTTTTTTCTTTCCCCGACAGGGGAGTGGGAAGAAGCCGCAATGAAGCGATCCTGCGGGCGGAGGGAGATATTTGCCTGTTTTCCGATGAGGACATTGTCTATGAGCCGGGATATGCCGACGCTGTGGCAGAGGAGTTTGAAAGAAATCCTGATGCAGACATGATACTTTTCAATGTTACAATAGGGGAGGAAAGGCAGACTTACCATATCAGCTCCCGGAAGCGGGTACGCTGGTATAACTGCGGCAGATACGGGGCGGTAAGCTTTGCGGTGAAAAGGGAAAGCCTGCTTGCTTCCGGCGTGACTTTTTCCCTGCTGTTCGGCGGCGGCGCAAGGTACAGTAATGGGGAGGACAGCCTTTTTCTGAAAGAATTTATGGGAAAAGGCTATAAGGTCTATACCGCACCGGTGACCATAGGCAGGGAGGAATCCGGGGGATCTACCTGGTTTTCCGGCTACAACGAAAAGTTTTTTCATGACAGAGGGGTACTGTACAGATATCTGTACGGCGGATGGGATAAGGTGATGGCCCTGCGCTATCTTCTTGTACATAAAGAAAAGCTTTGCAGTGATGTGAGTTTAAAGCAGGCTTACCGCTGGATGCGGGAGGGTATGAAAAGTGCGAGAAGAATTTCTAATGCTCATGCCAGAGGGCATTTCGCAAAGAAATTCTAATCTCGCACGGAAGAATCCGCAAGCGGATTCTTCCGGTTTGGCGGCGAGATGGAGGTTGGCATGAAGGTATTATGGCTGTGCAATGTGATGATGCCTATGATTGCGAAAAAACTGAATATGGAGGCTTCCAATAAGGAGGGATGGCTTTCCGGCATGGCTTCCGTGCTGCTGAAAAAGCAGAACGAAAACAGCATTGAGCTGGCGGTGGCCTTTCCGGCGCCGGATAAGATGTTTCCGGAGGGGCATGAGGTCTGTATGCGCACGATCAATGTCCTGGGAAGCAAACTGACCTGTTACGGCTTTCGGGAGGATGTGAGCAGGCCGGAGCTTTATGACAGCGGGCTGGAAGAGCGGCTGAGGAAGATCCTGGACTCCTGCAGGCCGGATATGGTACACTGCTTCGGCACAGAGTATCCCCATACCCTGGCCATGTGCAGGGTCTTTCCGGAGAAGAAAAGGCTGCTCATCGGCATACAGGGACTTTGCTCCGTATATGCGCTCAGCTATTTCGCGGATATGCCGGAAAAGGTGATTCGTTCCGTGACGCTGCGGGACCGCCTTAAAAAGGACAGCATCCGGGAACAGCAGCGGAAATTCGTGATGCGCGGCGAGATGGAGATAGAGGCGATAAAGCTTGCGGGGAATATAGCAGGCAGGACGGAGTGGGACCGCTCCCACACAAAGGAATGGAACCCACAGGCTTCCTATTATAATATGAACGAGACGCTGCGGGACAGCTTTTACGGCGCCCGCTGGAGCAGGGAAGCCTGTATGCCCCATTCCATTTTTCTCAGCCAGGGGGACTATCCCATCAAAGGGCTTCACTATATGCTGAAAGCCATGCCGGAAATTTTAAAGAGGTTTCCGGATGCGAAGGTCTATGTGGCAGGCAACAGTGTGATCGAATGCAAAACCTTCAAACAGAAGCTGAAGCTGTCAGGTTACGGAAAGTATCTGAGAAAGCTGATAAAGGAAAACGGCCTGCAGGACAAGCTCGTCATGCTGGGAAGGCTGAACGAGGAGCAGATGAAGGAGCAGTATCTGAGGAGCCATCTGTTCGTCTGCTGCTCTTCCATAGAAAATTCGCCGAATTCCCTGGGGGAGGCAATGCTGCTGGGGATGCCCTGTGTCAGCGCGGATGTGGGAGGAATCCCCAGTATATTTACCGGGGGTGAGGACGGCGTCCTGTATCAGGGGTTCCGCAAGGGGTTAAATAACGACAGTAATCTGGAAGCTGTTTCCGCAAGGCTTGCAAAATCAGTGATTGAAATATGGAAGAATGAGGAAAAGCTTGTCGAATATTGTAGAAATGCAAGAAATCATGCAGAAAAAAATCATAATCGGGGGAGAAATTACGCGAAAATGACGGAAATATATGCAAATATCATTGCGGGCCAGGAGGGATAGAGATTGAACACGCGTGTTATGGAAAAGCCGGTTTTCGTGTTTGTGTCCAATTATCTGAATCATCATCAAATTCCTTTCTGCAACGCCATGTGTGAGATCTGCGGGGGAAGCTTTGTCTTTGTGCAGACGGAGCCTGTGGAGGAGGAAAGAGTCCGGATGGGCTGGGCAGGACAGGTGCAGCAGCCCTATCTGAAATTATATTACAGGGAAGAGGAAGCGTGCAGGAGACTGATCGCCGACGCAAAGATCGTTCTGTTTGGCGGGTGTGACGACGAAAGCTATATTCAGGAGAGACTGGCGCAGGGAAAACCTGTTATCCGGTACAGTGAGCGATTGTATAAGACAGGACAGTGGAAGGCGATTTCTCCAAGAGGGCTTAAAAAAAAGTACCGCGACCACACCAGATACCGGAACGCGCCGGTGTACCTTCTCTGCGCAGGGGCCTATGTGCCGTCGGATTTCTCCATTGTGCGGGCGTACCCTGATAAAATGTACTGCTGGGGATATTTTCCTGAGACGAGACACTACGATATGGATAGACTGTTTGACGGGAAGGGCTGGCCGGCCTCTTCTGATGGGGCGGGGGCGGCTGGCGGTACCTTCGGCCCGGCAGAGGCGGCTTCGAGGGCTGGCAGAGTGCCATATATCCTCTGGGCCGCCCGCATGATCGACTGGAAGCATCCTGAGCTGGCCTTGGAGACCGCAAGGTATCTGAAGTCCGGAGGACTTTCCTTTCATATGGAGATGATCGGGGGAGGCGCCATGGAGGAAAAAGTGAAAGCCCTGCGGGCGGAATATGGCCTGGAGAAGGAAGTGGGGCTTCCGGGCTTCCTGCCCCCGGATCAGGTGCGGGAGCACATGGAGAGAGCGGATATCTTTCTGCTTACCAGCGACAGACAGGAGGGCTGGGGAGCGGTTGCAAACGAGGCCATGAACAGCGGCTGTGGGCTGCTGGCTGATCATATGACAGGCGCTGCGCCCTATCTGGTGCAGGACGGGGAAAACGGCTTTATCTATCGGGACACAGACAGGCGGGAGCTGTTTGAACTGGCGGAAAAGCTGGTGAAGGACAGAGAGCTTTGCGCCCGCCTGGGACGAAATGCATATAAAACCATCACGGAGGTCTGGAATGCGGAAAATGCAGCCAAAGCCCTGTGGGAGCTCTGCGGGAGACTGGGACTTACGGCTCCCTCTGAGCGCCGGGAGCATTCCTCCGAATTGACCTCCGGCTTGAGGTACCCTGCGCCCTGTGCTCCGGCGGCGGTGGTTTCGGAGCGGAAGATGTATGCCCTGCTGAAGAAGGAGAAGAGACAGTGATCAGTGTCATTGTGCCTGTATATAACACAAAGGAATATCTGGAGCGCTGTGTAAGCTCACTGCTGGCCCAGACTTATCAGGATATGGAGATCATTCTGGTGGACGACGGCTCTACGGACGGAAGCGGCGAGATCTGCGACAGATTCGGGGAGCGGGATCGGCGCGTCCGCGTATTCCACAAGGAAAACGGAGGCTCATCCTCGGCCAGAAACTTGGGGATCGACCAGGCGAAAGGCGATCATATCGGGTTTGTGGACAGCGACGATTATGTAGACCCTGATATGTACGAAAGGCTGTATGCCGCGGTCTGCGAGTACCATGTGAGCGCCGCGCAGATCGGCAGGGATGAGCGGGATGCGGAGGGTAATATCCTGCCGGATATCTGTGTGCCGCCGAAAGAGACTATATGTATTGGACCGGAAGCATTTATGGAAGAACTGCTGATGCACAGAGGGGACTGTTCCTTCTGCACAAAGCTCATTCGCCGGGAAATGTTTTCTTTGGCAGAACCGACGCCTGCCACTGGCGCAGATCCTGTCCGGAATGCGGATAATGCCTCTGAGGGAAGCAGATTCCCCCTGGGGGTGTTGAACGAGGACTTCCATCTGCTGATACAGATGCTGGACAGGCTGGGCCCTATCGTGTCTCTTCCGGGTCATGCCTACCATGTGTTTTACAGACTGGGCAGCAATTCCCGGAAGGAGAGCCGGGATACCTTTTCAAGAGTGTTTGCCGACAGCGTGGACAATGCCGACCTGGCGGCTCAGATCGTGAGACGGAAGTATCCGAAGCTGCAGCCCACAGCCTTCCGATTCGGCATTTTTCAGCGGCTGGAGTATATGCTTCATATTCCTGTTGCGCAGATGAACAGGCAAAATCAGAAGTACCGGGACATTGTGAGGTATCTCAGAAGGAACTGGCCAAGATCCATGAGAAATCCCCTGCTCACAGGGAAAAACAAGGTGTATCACACCCTCTTTGCTCTGGCCCCCCGGAGTGTCAGAAGGCTGCACAGGATGCTGCGGAGGAAAAAATTACTATAGAAAAAAAGCGCGTGTTATGGTATTCTTAAGGTACAATATGAAAAGACAAACACGAAAGCAAAATCAAAAGTACATATCGGTTTTATTATCTTTGGCGCTTCTTTTGTCAACTGTGCTTGTGACAGTTGTGCTCGTGGCAGCTGCGCCCGGAGCGGATATTGCTGTCTGCGCTGCAGGCGGCCGCTGTTTTGCCGGAGCGGAGGGCGAGGTGGCGCAGCTTTTGGATGAGGCGGGTGCGGCGTTGGAGGCGATAGCGGCGGAGCGGGAGATCATGGCCCTGGTGTATCTGGCTGACGAGTACCCTGTGCACACTGTCCCTTCTTATGAGGGCGAAACGGCGGTCACTGTGCTCAGCGGCCATCAGGTCAACATTCTGGACGTTTATCTGGATGAAAATTATGAGGTCTGGGAATATGTGTGGCTGGAGAGCGAGGGAAGGGGATACTATGGCTATATTCCCCGGACTTATCTGGCTGTCTCGGATGCGAGGTTCCTAAGCTGGGAGGAGACCTACGGGATGAATCCCAATGCACACCTTTATACTGTCGATGCCAGCGGGCAGGCTGTCTATACGGATATTGAACAGTTTCCGGCCAGCTATAGGGCTGCGCTCACCGAGCTTAAAGGACAGCATCCCAACTGGACCTTTGTGAAGATGAATACCACCCTGGACTGGGACGAAGTCATCTATAACGAATTGCAGGGAGGAAAGAGCCTGGCCTACAAGACCCTTCCCGACTGGGCAAAGAACGGACTGTACGACACCGGAAACTGGTATTATGCTACGGACGCGGCGGTCAGGGTCTACATGGACCCCCGCAATAACCTTACGGAAAGCACCATTTTCCAGTTTGAGCAGCTGACCTATAATGAAGAATATCACACGCTGGAAGCCGTGCAGAGCTTTTTGGACAACACCTTCATGAACGGCAGCAAGCCTGCGCCCGGAATGGATGCGCTGACCTTTGCGGAGCTTTTCTGGATCTTCGGAAAAGAGGAATGCAGGAAGGTCAGTCCCTTTCACCTGGCGGCCAGAGTGCTGCAGGAGCAGGGACAGGGTACATCGCCCCTGATATCGGGTACATACCCCGGCTATGAGGGCTATTATAACTACTTTAACATAGGAGCCAGCGGAAAGACCAACCAGGAGGTCTACGAGAACGGCCTGAAGTATGCCAAAGACCACGGCTGGACAAACGCCTATTATGCCATTCGGGACGGGGCTGATTTTATTTCCGCCAATTATATCAGAAAAGGGCAGGATACACTGTATCTGCAGAAATTCAATGTGAATCCCAAGAGCGAGCATAAGCCCTATACCCATCAGTATATGCAGAATATCTCCGCGCCTAAATCGGAAGCTCAGAACATCCGGAAGCTGTATGCCGAAGCAAATGCCCTGGACAGCCCCTTTGTGTTCAAGATACCGGTCTATTTAAATATGCCCGCGACGCCCTGCGCCGCGCCCGGATCGACGCAGGAGACGCCGGTAACGGAAAGCCTTGACGTTACGCTTAAGCTGCCGGAAGGGTACAGCGACAGCACCGTGTGGCTGGACGGCGTGGCATATCAGGGGACACAGGGAGAAGGAATGCTCACGGTCACGGCGGCGGATAAAAATGCGTCGGCGGCGGTGGTCTATCGATATAATGAATCGGACGTTCCCGTGGGAATGTATGTGTGGAGCTTAAACTACAGCGGAGGCAGCTACATTGCCACTCCGGAGCCGGAGCTTGCGGATCTGCTGACCTACCATGGATTTTCCATCAGGATCACCGGAAAATCGGGAATCCGCTTTAAGACAGGAATATCTGTGGATCTGAGAAATAGGCTTGCCGCCGGAAGCGTAAACGGATACCGTCTGCAGGAGTACGGCACACTGGTGATGAGTGACGCCAACAGAGAGAATTACCCCATGGTGAAGGGCGGGGCGAAGGTACAGAGCGGCATGGCTTACGGGGCGGACGAAAAAAGCGGCTTTACGGATGTAGTGTATGAGACCGTGGACGGCAGATACCGATATACCTCGGTACTGGTGGGTATGCCTGCGGCGCAGTATAAACAAAAATTTGCCTTCCGGGGATATATCATCCTTGAGAAGAACGGAAAGACGATCACTCTGTATGGCCCGCCTGTGGCCAGGAGTATTTATTCTCTGGCGGAACAGCTGCTGGAGAAAGGAAGTTATGAGCCGGGAAGCGCCGCCTATGAATTCCTGGCAAAGCTGATCAGCGACGCAGAGGGAAGCTGAGTTTTGACGCGCACTGCTGATGGAGCTTCGTTTGCAGAGAGGAAGTGCTTATGAGAAAACGGATATATAGCCTGACGGCAATAGGAATGTTTTTATGCCTGGCTTTGACCGGCTGTGGAGAGGGCAGCGGCAAGGCATGGATAGATATGCCGTCGCCCCAGACGGTTTCCGGCCTTGCTGAAGAGATCGCTGTGGCGGAGGGTATTGCAGTCGGGGAAGAAGCAGCCACCGTGGAGGGCCGGGCGCCTATAGCCGGAGCGGAGTCCGCAGGTGCGGATGCTTCCACGGAGATCAGGCTGCTCTGCGATACGGGAGAGCAGGAGAGTGAGAAAGAGGCGCAGATCCAGGAGACAGTGCTGGAGCTTTATCAAAATATAGAGCTGGAGGAATACCTTGGGGAGTGTATCCACATTGTGGACAGTGAAGTCTGGCAGGACACTATGGCAGACAATATGATCCAGGGAGCCAGGACCTATACTCTGCAGCAGGGGGAAGAGATCCTTCTCAGCATACAGATCGGGTATGACATATCCGGCGTATTTTATACAAATGTATACTATTTAAAGGGAAACAGCATGGTATTGCTGAAACAGCAGGGTACCGTGGTACAGCTGACCCTGGCGGGGGTGACGGACGCTGTCTATGACGGCAGCTATGAACGGTGTACCATTGACGGCGCCACCGGCGAAATAAGACGAGAGCAGGGGACCTATTCCCAGGGAGTGCCTGTGGGAAAGCAGTCTGTCATGATAAAGCAGGCAAGCGGAGAAGGAGATACCTATGACCTCTGGAATATGCGGGACAGCTTTGCCTATGAGACCAGCGTGACGGAATACGATGAGCAGGGGAATGTGATAGAGCCTGCGCCGAGCCCGGAGCCTACGGCAACGGCGACTCCGAAGCCTTCCGCCACTCAAAAGCCGGCGGCCACCCCGAAGCCTGCGGCAACTCCGGAGTCTGCACCGACTGATTCTCCGGAGTCCGCGGCGCCGTCGGCATCCCAGGCGCCGGCTGCCACTCCTGCCCCGCCGACATCCCAGGCCACGCCCACC
>JAMPHT010000039.1 GCA_023663285.1 Bacillota bacterium | reverse complement strand
GGTTACTGAAACTTTTTCAAAAGGTGTAGTTAATTAAAAAACGTTATACTAGTATCTCTTATATATCTCTCCACGATTTCCAACATCCACAATATAAACAACCAATTTCCCATTATCCACACTATACAAAATCCGATAGTCACCCACGCGCAGTCTGAATAATTCGTCATGCCCTTTTAATTTCTTTATATCTTCACCATTTGGAAGCCGCTCAATTGCAGAAACCACACGCTTTTTTTCATTTAATGGTAGTTTATCAATAAATTTTTTTGCCTTCTTCTTGATGATAATTTGATACATCAATCAAGTCCCCACTCTTTCAAACACTCTTCAAGCGAAATATCTTCTTTATCTTCATCCGATGCCTGTTCATAATTTTCTATCATCCTTTGACAGAAAAGATCATCCGCCTCTTCATCAGCAGCAACTCCTTGAACATATGCTAACACATACCCGATTTTATAGTCCGGTATAATGTTTAGCAATTCAACAATTCTTTCTCTACTGCTCATGCCCTAACCTTCCTTCCTCATCAAAACCGCCATTCTGTGAAGCAGATATCCGCATTCCCACATAGTGGAGTAGAGGGGAGTCGAACCCCTGTCCAAAAGCCCATTCCCTGTCCTTCTACTATCATAGTTCGTTTTTGCAGGTAAGCCTTCCTCACCTTGTTCCCTCAATGCGGCAGGAAACGAACAATCTGCCGCTTAAGGTAGCTTCATGGTACGCCCGCGCGGGCAAAGCTTACCGCGCGTCGTTTCTCACATAGTCGACGCCCGAATTCCGGAGTGTGAGTGCCCCGAAGCGGACGAGCCGCCTAAGGCGGCGTCACCTGCAGCGGTTAGGCTGCAAGTGCTAACTGAGTATTATCTTCAGCGTTTAGTTTAGTTGTGCGATTAACGTGTCGCAACGGATAGCTTCTCCAGCTGCAAGACCCCTGTCGAAACCTTTACTACCCCGAATACAAAGTAAAAGGCTGCAATCAGTGACGCAATATAAAGTATAGCGAATCATTTTTGCCCTGTCAACGAGTTTTGTAAGTTTTCAACGGTTGCTCTCCTTGAACTCCCGCTCCATCTCCCGCCTGGCGTCCTTCTTTGCAATGTCCTCCCGCTTATCGTAGAGCTTCTTGCCCCTGGCCAGGCCGATTTCCACTTTCACTCTGCCCTCCTTAAAGTATACCTGCAAAGGCACCAGCGTATACCCTTTTTCCGCCACCCGCCCCGCCAGCTTATTGATCTCATACTTGTGCAGCAGCAGCTTCTTTACCCGCAGGGGATCCTTGTTGAAAATGTTTCCCTTCTCATAGGGGCTGACGTGCATACCATAGACAAATACCTCGCCGTTCTCGATACGGATAAAGGATTCCTTGATGCTGCACTTTCCCATACGCAGGGACTTCACCTCCGTACCGTGAAGCGCCACTCCCGCCTCGTAGGTCTCATCAATAAAATAATCATGATACGCCTTTTTGTTGTTGGCAACTAACTTCTGCGCTTCCTTTTGCTTTGCCATTTCCCTCTCGCCTCCTTCACGTTTCTCCCGGTATTTCTTTATTCCCACCGGCAGTCAATAAATCCGCCACAATCACTATACCTCCAAAGGCCAGGTGCCCTATCCGGCAGAGTCCTTTACTCATCCAGCGAAAAATCTATGGTCCTGTTGAACCTGTCGCAGCCCTCTACCCTGATCCGCACCAGCATTCCCAGCTTAAAAGTACGCCCCGTCCGCTCTCCCACCATCTCGCAGGACTCCTCATGGTAACAAAAATAGTCTCCCGGCAGCTTGGACACATGGACCAGCCCCTCCACCGTGTTGGGCAGTTCCACATAGATCCCCCAGCTCGTAACGCCGGAAATGACCCCTTCAAAGCTCTCTCCGATACGTTCCTCCATATATTCCACTTTTTTAAGCTTGTCGGTCTCCCGTTCCGCCTCCTCCGCCCGGCGCTCGGTCTCCGAGGAATGCTTTGCCACCTCCGGCAGAATTTCCCTGTAATGCGCCAGCCTTTCTTCCTTAAGTCTGCCTCGAAGCTGTTCCTTGATGATCCGGTGGATCTGTAAGTCCGGATATCGGCGAATGGGAGAAGTAAAGTGACAGTAATGAGGACAGGCAAGCCCGAAATGTCCCGTACACTCCACGCTGTATTTTGCCTGCTTCATGCTGCGCAGCGCCATACGGCTGATCAAGGCTTCCTCCGGCGTTCCCGCCACCTTTGCCAGCAGCTTCTGAAACTCCTTCGGGTGAACCTCCCCGCTGACCGCTTTCGCACCGGCTCGCCCCACAGACTTCATATAATATCCGAAATTGTTGATAAACGCCGACAACTTTTGCAGCCTGTCCGGGTCCGGCACATCATGGAGCCGGTATAGAAAGGGCAGCTCCATCCAGTAAAAATGCTGCGCCACCGTCTCGTTCGCCGCCAGCATGAAATCCTCAATTATATCGGTTGCCACATTTCTCTCATAGGGCTTTATATCCACGGGACGCCCTTCCCTGTCCAGATAGATCTTACACTCCGGAAAATCAAAATCAACAGACCCTCTGGCCTTTCTCTTCCTGCGCAGCAGCGCCGCCAGTTCCTCCATTTCCCGGAGCATGGGGAGAAACTTGAAACCGCTTGGCGAGGTACTTTCGAGCTTAGCGGTTTCCTTCACGCTGAGCAACTCCTTCACCTCAGTATATGACATCCGCCGATTCACATTGATGACCGACTGGCAGATCTCATAGTCCACGATCTCCCCCTTAAGGTCCACCGTCATCAGGCAGCTTAAGGCAAGACGGTCCTCCCCCTGATTCAGGGAACAGATACCGTTGGAAAGGGCATGGGGCAGCATGGGAATCACCCTGTCCACCAGGTAGACGCTGGTGCCCCGCTTCAATGCCTCCCGGTCCAGAGCGGAATTTTCCTGGACATAGTTGGTCACATCTGCAATGTGTACGCCCAGGTGATATTTTTCCCCGTCAAAGGTGACGCTCACCGCGTCGTCCAGATCCTTTGCATCCTCGCCGTCAATGGTGACCATCACCATATCCCTGAGATCCCGCCTGCCCGCCCGGTCCGCCTCCGACACCTCATGAGAGACCCTCTCCGCCTGTTTTAAAACCTTTTCCGGAAATTCCACCGGCAGTTCAAAACCTCTGGCTATGGACATTATATCCACTCCGGGATCATTTATATGCCCCAGGATCTCCACTATTTTTGCCTCAGGATTCCGTCCGCCCGTACCGTGATCCGTGATCTGGGCCACTACCTTGTGGCCGCTCACCGCTCCCCTGGAGTGCTCCTTGGGGACAAAGATATCCTGGGCAAGCCTGGGATCGTCCGGAATGACAAAGCCGTAATTATCTCTGGTGCGCTCATAGGTCCCCACCACCAGAGTCATACCTCTGGCGAGGATCTTCAGCACCCTAGCCTCCTGCCGTCTGCCGGACCTTTCCGGAAGCAGCATGACCTCCACGGTATCTTTATGAAACGCACCGCCCGTCTTATCCTCCGGGATAAACAGATCCTCCTCCCGCCCTTCGATCTCCACAAAGCCAAAGCCTCTTGCATTGCTGATAAAGGTTCCTGTCAACACACTGCCGTCGGCACCCCTGCTTTTATGGTTGTTATCGCTTATACTGTTTTTATGATTTTTATCATTGTTCATTTTTTTCTCCGAGCCAACAACCCCGATACAGACATAAGACATACGGGGCGTCAAGCAAGCCGGGATGCAGTGCAGAATGCGCCCCTTTTTGCCATGCCATTCCTAAATTGCCGAAACATACTCCTTCATCGGCTTTCTGTCCAAGCCGACCCACAGTTGGCTTTGTGCCGATGCTCTGATCATAAACGCAAAAAACACTCCTGTGGTCGTCACAGAAGTGTTCCTGAGCAGCTCATCCCATGCTTAAAAGATATTTAAGTTCAGTATTACCGCAAGCAGCATAAACAACACGGCAAGAATCTTGGTAAACCGCACCAGACGCCCCTCCATGGAACGCCCCTTGTTCTTGCCCCAATAGGTCTCAGCCGCTCCGCTGATAGATCCCAGCCCTGCGGACTTGCCTTCCTGCATCAGCACCAGTACGACCAACAAAACGCATACAAATATGAAAATAACTGTCACCGCAATTCTCAATGCTCCCATTTCACACCTCCTAATGCCAAGCGGCTTTTATTGTAACATACGGGACATACAATTTCAATACCATTTTTTGATTTTACAATGAACTAATTTTATAAATCATATTTGACCGCCTGCCATGGCAGGGTCATCAGCAGTATGTGGATTTCCCACTGCCCCTCTCACCCGCCGGACGCCATATAAAGCAGCAGACAGACGACGCTTGCGCAAAGGCATATCAGACCGACGATCAGGAAATGCTTCAGCCACCCGCTTCTGGACTCTTCTTTGCTGACCTTATATTCGTAAAAGCTTTCTATTGCCTTCCGGGGATGCAGAAGCCTCTGGAATACCATATAAAATCCATATTGCAGCATATCAAAAGTTCCCTCTGACGCCGCCCAGCTCAAAGCTCCGATCCCGCCCAGCAAAACGGCGGGAAACAGAAAGCAGTCCGAGAGTATCCCAAGCCTTTTCTGCATATCCTCTTCCCGAAACAGCCCCTGGGTAAATGCACCTGCGATAAATACCGCCGCCGCAAGAAGGATACCTCCTGCATACCGTCCCGCACGTTTTTTATTCATTCCACACCCCTGTCAGAATCCTATTCTGCTCTTATGCGCTAGTCCTTTAACATAGTCAGATATTTTTCAAATTCGGCGTTATTACACTGCACGAAATGTCCCGGTTTGATTTCCCGGAAGGAAGGCTTATCTACGGAATAGTCATGCTCGGCCAGAGGGTTATAGGTGATCCTCTGACGCTTTTTTTCATAAACAGGATCCGGCAGCGGGATCGCAGAAAGCAGCGACCTGGTGTAAGGGTGCAGGGGATTCTTAAACAGCTCCTCCGAGGAAGCCAGCTCCACCATCTTACCGAAATACATGACTCCGATCCTGTCCGAAAAATATTTCACCACCGACAGATCATGCGCTATAAAAAGGATGGTCAGTCCCAGACTTTCACGCAGATCATTCAGCAGATTGATCACCTGGGCCTGAATGGACACATCCAGAGCGGATACAGGCTCATCGGCAATGATAAGCTCCGGATTCATAATGACGGAACGCGCCACACCGATACGCTGACGCTGGCCGCCGGAAAACTCATGGGGATACCTGCCTGCGTGCTCCCGCACCAGTCCCACCAGCTCCAGCATCTCATATACCTTCCGGTCTATGACCGCTTTGTCCTTCTCCCCCTGAATCACCAGACCCTCCGCGATGATATCGCGAATTGTCATTCTGGGGTCCAGGGATGCGATAGGATCCTGGAAGATCATCTGTATCTGCGTCACCAGCCTGGTATGCTTTGCCTTATGCAGTTCTTTCCGATACTCCGTATTCAATCGGTTCTTCTCGTCTCCCTGAGCTTTTTCAATCAGGGGAGAATATTTCTTTTTCAGCTCCTCCACCAGCTTGTCAGAGTATTCCTTATCGCAGTTTTTCTGGTCAAACCTGGCTTTCTGTATCTGCTCCCGGTTCTCCGCAATAACAGCGTCCAGCTCCTTTTTCAGCCGCTGCTTTTCCTCGCTGCTTTTTGCCGCCGCGGCCTTTTCCTTATACGCCTTTCGCGCCTCGGAAATGGCGTTTAAATAAGAACGTTTTCCCGCGGCAATGCGGACTCCCTTAAAGTACACGTCACCGGAGGTAATGTCATACAGCTTTATGATGGAGCGGCCCGTTGTGGTCTTGCCACAGCCGGATTCTCCCACCAGTCCGAATACTTCACCCTTTTGGATTTCAAAGCTGACGTCGTCCACTGCCTTCAGCTCCGAGCTGCCCATGGGAAAATACTGACAGAGATGTTCCACCCTAAGCAGCGGCTCCGACAGCGTGTTTACGCCTTCCAATGCTTTTTCCTTATTCTCCATCTTCGTACTCCCTTCTGGCTTTCATTCTGGCAATTCTGTCCGTTACGATCTTAGGCGGATCTACCTTCGGAGCGTCCGGATGAAGCAGCCATGTGGCAGCATAGTGCGTATCGGAAATTTGGAACATGGGCGGCTGCTGTTCAAAGTCGATTTTCAGCGCATATTTGTTTCTCGCTGCAAAGGCGTCACCCACAGGAGGATAGATCATGTTGGGAGGAGTGCCGGGAATGGCTTCCAGCTTCTCATTAGTATCCAGATCCGGCATGGAGGAAAGCAGCGCCCAGGTATAAGGATGGGCGGCACGGTAAAACACATCCTCCGAGGTGCCGTACTCTACGATCTTCCCGGCGTACATCACCGCGATACGGTCAGCCATATTAGCCACCACACCCAGGTCATGGGTGATGAAAATAATAGAAAGATGTCTCTCTGCCTTCAGCTTGTTTATCAGCTCCAGAATCTGCGCCTGGATCGTCACATCCAGCGCAGTGGTAGGCTCGTCGCAGATCAGGATATCCGGATCCGCCGCCAGAGCGATAGCGATCACAATACGCTGGCGCATCCCCCCGGAAAACTCGAAGGGATACTGCCGATACCGCTTTCTGGGTTCTGCGATACCCACCTCCTCCATCAGCTTGATAGCCTTTGCCTTTGCGATCCGCTTTGTCACCTTGTTGACTACGCCGGAGGCATTTTCCTTCAGATAGTCGATGCCCGCCACGGTTTCAGCGTCATAATCCCGCTCTTTTTCAGAAGCCAGCGCCGCTTCAAAATGCTCGATCTGACGCGTAAGCTGGTGACGGATGTCCGCTCTGACCTGGTCGAGGTCGGTGATCTTCGCTTCTACGACCTTCCATTCCGGTTCTTTTCCGCGGGCTGTCAGTCTGTCATACTTTTCCTTTGCCTTTGCATAGCGTTTTTCTTCTTCCCGATTCTTGGTAATAGAAGAAAAATAGCGGTTGATCTCGCTCTCCAGACGGGTGGGAAAGGTGTAGGAGAGATTGTCCTTCACGACCTCCAGCCTGTCGATAGTGGACAGCACTTTCTCGGACAGCTCCTTCTGGACCCTGCGGCATTCGGCGGCGTCCAGTTCCTCTTTTTCAAATACAGGCAGAGCCGCCTTCAATGCCGAAACAGCCGCCTCCTTATTGCGGCAGGAACACTCCGCCGCATACATCATTCCCTTTTTGGCGTCTGCGATAAAATCCAGCATGAAATCGTCATCCAGATATTTGCGCAGAAATCGGTTCAATTCCCCGATACTGTTCATGGAAGGAAGCTCTTTGCCGCTGAAGGTCAGGTAATAGCCCATACAAAAGAAGTTAGGCTCTTCAAGAGCCAGGGCCTTTTGCAGAATCCCCTTTACCCTGTTCAATCTGCCGATAACGGCATCATATTTACAGTCTGCTTTCTTTACGGCGCCGATATCCTTTTTCAACTCGACGATCAGGGTCTGCAGCTGCTCCGCGTCCTCCCGGACTACATATTCCTGAACGGAAGCCGCCGCCAGTTTCAGGATCTCCTTCATACGGTAAGGCGCATCCTTTGCCGCATTCTTTTCCATCTCAAACACCAGGTCGGCGATGTCGTCCGCGGCCTCCTCCGCCGCCTCATGGGCAACGCTGTAAGCCTTTTCCAGATCCAGATGCCTGTATTCAAACTTATCAAAATCAGCGCACTTCTTTGCAAGCTGAGCCGCCTTTTCCTTATCGTCTCCGGCGATGGCCGCCGTCATATTGATCTTCAGATCCTTCAAATATCCGTTGAAGCAGGCTCGGCTCTCCCTCTGGCGGGCCTTCCCCTTGAGGATCATGGCCTCTGTCAGCTGACGCCCGATCCTCACAATGGGGTTTAAGCTGGACATGGGGTCCTGGAAGATCATGGCAATCTTGTCGCCGCGTATCTTATGAAAGTCCTGCTCGGACATTTTCAGCAGATCTCTGCCGTCATAAATAATCTCTCCGCCTTCCACGATGGCGTTTCCCGCAAGGATACCCAGAATGGCCTTGCTGGTCACGGACTTACCGGACCCGGATTCTCCCACGATGGAGAGCGTCTCCCCCTTTGCAAGGTCAAAATCAATGCCACGGACAGCCTGTACACGGCCGTTGGCAGTCCGGAAGGATATAGTAAGATTTCTGACTGATAATTTGTTCTCCATGCTTAGTCCTCCGTTCCTCTGGTTGTAGGGTTAAACGCATCCCGCAGACCGTTGCCGAACAGATTGAAGCATATCAGCAGCAGCGCAAAATAAATGGACGGATACAGCATGGCGTGAGGCGACGTAGTCATGGAGTTCTGCGCCTTAGATAACAGCGTACCGATACTGCTTCCGGCGAAATCGCTGATATTGACGATCCCCAGGTAGGTCATGGTCGTCTCGGAAAGAATGACGCTGGGAATCACCAACGCACAGCTGGTAATGATCGTACCTATGGCATTGGGGAAAATGTGCTTGAACATCAGCCGCTTATCCGAAGCCCCCAGAGTCCTTGCCGCATAGACGAACTCCTGACTCTTAAACCGATAGAACTGCTTTCTGGTCAACGCGCTCATGCCTATCCAGCCCGTCATCACAAAGGCGAACAGAAAAGCGCCTATAGTGCCCACCTTAGCGGCCAGATGCAGCTGGAACAGCACCGTTACCACGATCATGGGAACCCCGGAGCACAAGTCGGCGAATCTGTCCAGCACCATATCTACTGCACCGCCGTAATATCCCTGAATCGCGCCATAGATCGCACCGATGGTCAGGTTGATTGCAGACACCAGGATGGCAAAAATAAGTGAAAATCTGGCGCCTACCCCAATAGCGCAGAACAGATCCTCTCCCATGGAATTCGTACCGAAAATATACATGGGCTCATATCCGTTCATATAGATATAATAATTATAATAGCAGACTCTTGCCTGCACGGAACCGGCCTTCCTGGCACTGTAAATATAGCTTCCGTCGTCCCCGACTATTCTGAGGCTGTTGTAGGGTGCGCCTTCTATGGCAGTGTTGGTGGAGTACACCGGCACGAAATTACCGTCCTTATCCAGCACCGCTGCCCCCTTGGCGTCCACCTCATACCAGATATTGGGATTATCATTGATGCCGCCAATGGATTCCGGCTCCACATAGGGGTATATCACCTGGATACCCGTCTCATTCTGCCAGTCCTGGATCTTCTGAAATTCCTCATAGGAAAACACTCTGTATACCACGCCGGTGTCATAATACCGATTGGTAGACATTTTATAATAATAGGAGATCTTGTCCTTGCCCCTGTATCTGGAGACTGTCTCAGAGGTCCCCAGAATCTCCACGATAGGGTCAAAGCCCGTTTCCACTCCGATACCTCTCCAGAAGTTCATCTGGGCTTCATTCTGGCTCTCATGCACCACAGCCCCGTCAAAGATCCCCCAGCCCTTTTCCGCAATGGCCCTGATAAAGGGCGGCGTATTCACAAACACCTTATCCTTATTATCCATTTTAATGGGGGCGACGATCGGAACGATAATAGCGTACAGCACCAGCAGGGCTATGATATAAGCCGCTATCACGGAGGACTGGTTTTTGCGGAAGCGGATCATGGCGTCCGCAAAAAAGCCTCTGGTCTTGGTGTCAAATTTCTTATCGTGGATGGTTTCATCCAACTGCGCAAACTCAAACATTTCTTTCGGAATTTTTACCGATTCCATTTTTTTGTTTTCCATAATCTGTCCCTCTTATTTCTTTGAGCCCATTCTGATACGGGGGTCAATGAATCCGTAGCTGATATCCACCACAATGCTGGCGGCAAGTCCGATGGACGTATAAAAGACCACCAGCATGGTAAACATGGGATAATCTCTTCCATTGATGGAATTCAGATATAACTGACCCACACCCGGAATGGAGAATATTTTTTCTATGATCAGGGATCCTGACATAATACCGATAAACTCACCGAAAATAGAGGGCAGGACCACTACCATGCAGTTTTTCATGGCATGGCGCACGGTGGCCTGGGTCTTTGTCAGTCCCTTTGTCCTTGCCAGCAGCATGAACTCGCTGGTCAGCACCTCCGTCAGCTCCGCGCGGGTAGTCCGGGTAAAGCCTGCGATCACGCCCATGGACAGGGAAAGCACTGCCGGAAGCATACTGACAAACATACTCCAGGAAAAATAATCTGTCCCTGCCTTCATCAGGAAAGGAAACAGGCTCAGCTTATAGGACAGGAAATACTGTATTATAAATGCATACACGAAGGAAGGTACGGATATGCATACCATAGTCAACGTTGAAATCGTGTGGTCTATCCAGCTGTTTTTCTTGATGGCAGCAAAAATGCCAAGTATGATCCCGATAGGGATGCTGAACAGAATAGAATAAAGGTTGACGATCACTGTGGCAGGAAGCTTCGACAAAAAGACCGCGGACACCTCCTGACCGAAATAAAGCACATCGCTTACGCCCCAGTCTCCTTTGGTAAAAATATTTTTCAGGAAAATACCAAACTGCACCAGATAAGGCTTATTGTATCCGGCAGCCTCCCGGCGGGCCTCAATGACCGCAGAATGAGGATCTCCTATGGGCAGATTTGCCAGCGGCAGCATTCTGATCAATACAAAACACATAAATGTGATGATAAACAAAGTCATCAGCATCATTAAAGTTCTCTTTAACGCATATTTTCCCATATATGTAACCCTTCTAAGTATTCCTGTTTTATAAACAGGCATTCGGGGGACGAAGCCCCCGAAATGCCTATTTCTAAAAACATGATTTGCTCATTTTAGCAGCAGCTTCCGTTAATATTTCAATTCGCCGCCCTGCTCTGCAACATATGCAGCCCATTCGCTCTCGTTGTAGTTATACTTCATGTAAGCGATGCCGCCGCGGCCCATGATGGGGCTGTAGTCATCTACCACATAGAATACCTGCTGTGACAGCAGCGCCATGCTTGCATCCTCCAGCATGGGAATGTAGTCGTAGGTCTGAAGGATCTGGCCCTCCAGGGCTGCCAGAATAGTCAGTCTGGTATCCACATCCGCGTCCGCCTCACCGAAGTTATAGTCATTGTCGCCTACGGTGACTGTGGAGCCAAGAAGCGCCTCAGCCCACTGCCTCAGATTCATGGTGATGGACTCGCCGTTCAATTCCAGGGTAAGATCGGTCTTGCTGGCGTCAAACCACTGATAGTCATACTGCTGATCCGTGCCATTGGTGTACAGTCTGATGATGCTGAAGGGATTCATCAGCGACCCCTGCCAGCCTGCCAGAACGGTGTCAGCCAGACCGGCCTTCAGCTTCTTATCCCAGTCATTTCCGTAATTTGCGGACATGGTGAACTGAATCTTGCCCTCAAAGGGTGTGCCGGTGGTCACCTCCGCCATCTTCTCGTTCAGATAGTTGATGGTCTTGGTCATAAAGTCATTAGGATCCTCGCCCATAGCATATTCAATGCTGATGGACTGGTCACAGATGCCGTCGCCGTCAGCGTCGGTGATAAAGCCCTGCTCGATCGCTTCATCAAAGGCCTGGGCATACAGCTCCTTGGCAGCCACAGGGTCATATCCCGTGATGGATGCAACCGCCTCGTCCAGGCTGTTGTAATCCGCCACATTCACGGAGTAGAAATCACAGAGCACCTGCTTTGCCTGCTCCGTATCCCGATATTTTGCACCCGTCTCAGGATCATATACATAAGCGCTGCCGATCAGGCCATAGCCGCCCTTTCTGGCAGGAGAGATGGTGCTTGCAAACAGCTCCTTATCGTAGGTCACCGCCACAGCCCTGCGGAAGGAAGGCAGCGTCAGGGTCTCCAGATCGTTCTTGGTCTTGTCAAAGCCGTCGCTGGCCTCACGCTCCCTGATGGCGCTCAGGTAACCGTTAAAAATAAAGAAGAAGGTCGTTGTTCTGGGGGTTGCATAAGCATACTCGCTGTTTCTGTAGGTGTCGAAATCCTCCGCCTGCAGACCATAGCCCATAAGCTCGCCCTTTAAGAACATCAGCTTGGAGGTAGAGGACTCGGACACTACCTGGCAGTCGATCTCGTCGGTCATGTACATATCATAGGTCTCGCCGTCGGTGGGATCTACATAGGTATGCTGTCCGTCAGAGTAGCCTACCCAGTTCTCGTTCCTTACAAAATGCATTGCCTTGTCCGCCTGGAACTCGGTCATCTTATAAGGGCCGTAGCTGCTGGTAGTGTCAACGCTGGTGCAGTAGGAAGAGGTGAACGCATCCCCGTCAAAGCGCTTGCAGCTCTCATAAATATCCTCCTTTACCAGCCAGGTAGGGCCGGCAAGATTGTAGTACAGATTGAAGCCGCTCAAGGATGTGGCAAGTACGATAGTGATCTGATAATCCCCGGATTTGTACATACCCACAGTGGAATCATAATCACACTCAGGGAAGGGAACCGAGTATACCAGATAGTTTACGGCCTCCGCCTCAGTCTCGCCCCAGTCTGCCACAGCAGTGATCACGCCTACGATCAGAGCAAGGGATTCCTCATTCAGCTGCACATGGCCCTCGTCGTCAGCCATTCCCTGCAGAGTGTTGAAATCCTCCACACCGAAATATGCGTCGCTATAAGTGGTCACATAATCTGTCAGCGTATTTCCGCCCAGCCATTCAAGCGCGTCACTCAGGGCCACATAAGCAGCGCTGCCGTCGGGAAGGGTATAGAAGCCGTCGTCTCCCAATGTAAGATCATCCATGGATTCCACTGCGCCTGCGACCTCATAAAAGGCATTCCGACCGCCGTAAGCATATTCCTTTGCGCCTGCGATGATGAAGTCGCCGTCATAGACGTCCGTCGCCCGGTAGTTCTTCTGCTTGGGATCCAGCAGCTCCTTCATGGAGTACACGTAGCTGTCGGCATTGATAGGAGTACCGTCCTCCCATACCGCATTGGGATTTAAGTCGATGGTGTAGGCAAAGCCTGATGTTGCGGATTCCGGGATATTGAATTCAGGATGCTCCGCCTTAACTTTCTCGGTCACGTCCACCGGATCCGACGCCGCCATAAGAGGGATGAACTTATATCCGGTAAAGGGATCCATTCCTTCCACCTTATGAAGCTCGTCGTTGTAAACCGCCTCATAGAATCCGCAGCTGATAAAATCCTGCGGATAGCCGTCATCCACAGTCCGATAGCTGTGATGGTTCCAGTTGGAAGCCAGCAGGCTCACAGCATCCTTGTACACATATCTGGTATCTTCAGTCGTATTGCCGCCCGGCTGAGTATCAGATCCCTGAGTGCTCTCCGGCTCCGTGCTGCCGGTATTGTCAGTACTGCCGGTATTTTCAACACTGCTGCCGCTTCCGGAGGCTTCTCCGGAATTGTCCCCGCAGGCAGCCATTGACACGGTCATAGCCGCTGCCAGCATAAGGGCTAAAAATTTCTTTCCTTTCATAATTCTCCTCCTTTTGATTTGCTTTACACTTTGACGCTTTATTGTCTTAAATTCCCAGATATAACAAAAAAGGGTTGAACTTCCTCCACTCCCTTGTGAATACCTGTATACAATTAACGCCATATGTAATTTGCATAGTTTAGTATAAATTACACTCTTACGAATGTCAAGAATTTTTTGCCGCCGCCCCTGACAGAAAATATTGGAATTTATGGCAAAAATATGGCATTTTCAACAATAAACTGCTGTCATACAGCCTTATCTGCGGGTCATCCTGAATGATTTCGGTATGGAAAAAGTATGGAGCGGGGAAAAAATCGCAGATTCAGTCGATGCTTCCCAATAACCAGTCCAGGGCGTTGATTCTCCGGATACCCTCATAATCGGCCTCCGGATCTTCGTCAAGAGTCAGGATAAATTTGGGATAATGATTCGTGATCTTCTGGAGGGGCGTAAGTTCCCTCTTTAGTGTCTTTTCGTCCCTGACAGAAGCGGCTACCTGATAATAAACAGTCCGTTTCCCGTCCATTACGACAAAATCGACCTCAAACTCGCCGACTTTTCCTACGTAGACCTCATAACCACGCCGTAAAAGCTCAAGATAGATCACATTCTCTAAAATATGACCTGCATCCATAGAACGGGAGCCGAGAAGCATATACCGCATACCTATATCGACAACATAATACTTCTCAAGAGTTTTCAAATACTGTTTTCCCTTGATGTTATATCTCTTTGCCTCATAGAGAACATAGCTCTTCACCAAGGCTTCAATATATTTTTCAACGGTTTTGACATCGATTTTCCGACCGTCAGAGGTCATAGTGTCCGCAATTTTCTTAGATGACAATGAATTTCCGATATTGTCAAACAAAAATCTCAGAACACTCCTAAGCATCATCGCATCCGTGATCTTCTTCCGCTGGGTAATATCTTTTACGACGATCGTGCTAAACAGTCCCTCCAGATAATCCCGGATTTCTCTTGGTTGTCCCGCAAGTTCAAGCGTATAAGGAAAAGAGCTGTTTTCAAGATAACTGGTGTATTTTCTTGCAAGATCATTTTCACTTCCGGTACTCTCCACATATTCCTTAAAGGAAAGAGGCAGCATTTTGATCTGTACATACCGCCCCGATATCAAGGTTGCGATCTCGCTTGACAGCATATAGGCATTTGATCCTGTAATATACAAATCAACGCTTTTTTTGATATAAATACTGTCAATGACCCTTGGAAAATCATCTATATGCTGAACCTCGTCTAAAAAGATATAAGTCGTTTTTTCCGGCGACAAGCGCTTTTTGATATAGGAGTGAAGCTTTGCTCCGTCCCTGAGTTCATCGTTGTCAAAATCTTCAAAATTAAGAGAGATGATTTGTTCCGGCACCACTCCATGCTCAAGAAGATATTCCTGATACATCTCCAAAAGCGTAGATTTTCCGCATCGTCTGATTCCTGTGATCACTTTAATGATCTGTTTATCTCTAAAGGCAATAAGTTTGTTAAGATATTCTTTGCGCTCGACTAACATAGGCATACCTCCACGATATATCTTTCCCCTAGTATAGTCAAAAAAAACTCAGAAGTCAAACTTTTTGGGATTTCATTCCAAAAACTTCTTTATCTTTCATCTTTTTGGGCATAGCCCACCTCAAAGAGGGGGCATAACACACCTCAAAGAGGGGGGTATAACACACCTCAAAGAGGGGGCATAGCCCACCTCTTTGTGCAGGCATGACGGGAAGCATGACATTATGGGAGGAATGATGGATTCAGCCGGTACTTCCCTGCAGAAAGGCATTCAGCTTTTCCTGGGCGGCTTTTTTCTGGGCTTCAAAGCTGTGGGCGTAGATATTCATGGTGGTGGAGCAGCTGGCGTGTCCCAGATATTTGGAAATGTCAACGATATTGACTTCCAGAAAATGCAGCAGTGTGGCGCAGGAATGTCTCAGTCCGTGGAGCGGGATCGCGGGAAGCTCTTCCATACTTTTCGTCCGAGCTTCTTCAGGATGCTCTCTGACCCACCGGTTATACCGCTTCAGATGTCTGGTAAAATGCTGATATGCCGTTGACTGCCCCATGAGCCTCCCATCCGCCCGGACAAAAAGATTGCCGTCCCCCTGCCAGCGATCCCCAAGAAGCTCCCTGGCCGTATCATATTCCTTCCTGTATTCCTTAAGCAGCGAAAACACCCTGTCAGGAAAGGGGATCGTCCTGACGGACGCATTGTTCTTGGGCTCCTTATAGTCAAAGCCTGCTGCCGTTTTCCCGATGGATTTTGTGACGGATATCTCCTGTCTTTCAAAATCAATGTCATTCCAGTGCAGGGCAAGGGTCTCTCCCTTCCGGAATCCGCAAAACAATGAAAGCGTGTAAAAAACCTTAAACTGGGTGGCCACTCTGTATACTCCGGCGGTATGGCCTTCAACTCTGCGGCCGCTTCCTTCCGGGGCAGCTGCCGTATTGGCATTCACATGATCGTCTGGGTAATCCAGTTCCAGGGATCTTAAGAACATCAGGGACTGGCCGGGCGTAAAATACTTAAGCTCCCCGGCATCCTTTTTCTTTTGGGGCTTTCGGGCTCCCTGGCAGGGATTGTTCTCGATCACATCCCAGCGTCTTGCCGTTCCGAAAATGCAGTTCATCACATTGGCGTACCGCCTGATCGTCCCGGCGGAATAGGCGTCAGCCAGCGTCCTGTAAAAGGCTTCGATATGCGCCGTCTTGACGTGCGTGAGCTTATAAGATTTAAAATAAGGAAGAATCCGGCTTCTGAGGAGCTGCTCATATCCCACATAGGTTCCAAAGCTTAAGGTGTTCCTGACGCTTTCCAGCCATTTCCGTGAAAAATCCTCAAAGGATATGTTTTCGTCCCGCAGATCATGACCGTATTTTATTTTGTCCTCCATTTCCAGGGCGTATCTGAGCGCTTCCTTTTCCTGCTGTCTGGGCGTGGCAGACTGATCCACCGAATAAGTAAGGTTCCTGACCATTTTCCCGCCCTGTCTGTCATACCCCATGGAGATCACGATCCGATATACCACCCTGCCGTTTTTGTGTGTGACTCTTTTTACTGATGCCATTTTAAAGCACCCCCTTCTTTGAATTTAAAAACCGATTATAGCAGTGTGGGTGTAAAAAGACCAGAGGTAAGTCAAAAGTGTAATTTATACTAAACTATGCAAATTACATATGGCGTTAATTGTATACAGGTATTCACAAGGGCGTGAGGGGTTTTTCATCCCTTTTTTGTTATATCTGGAAGTTTAAAGCAATAAAGCGTCAAAGTGTAAGGCAAATCTATCGAGAGGAGAAAGATTATGAAGAAGAAAGTTTTAAGTCTGCTGCTGGCTTCCGCAATGGTCGTGAGTATGGCGGCCTGCGGCGGTAACGACGATGCGGCAGACAACAGCACCCCTGTCAGCCAGGGCTCTGACTCCGGCGACAGTACCGGGACCCAGACTCCTGCTCCGGAAAATACGGAGACGCCTGTTGTTGACACCTACACCTTCCATGATTACATGGGTTCCATGCCCAAGAACTGGAATGACCATGCCTGGGAGGAAAGCGGCGAGGACACATTGAGAAGCTATCTGTCCTCACCTTTCTGCACCATGTCCATCTTAGACTCCGAGGAGGGCGTGTACCAGTGGGTCTATTTCATGGCTACCTCTATCGAGGACGTGACGGCCGATCATCAGGACGATCTGACCAAATATCCTGTGATCCTGCCGGATGGCGCTACCCCGGAGACGGTTACCGACGGCTATGTGTTTGAGATCAAGCTGAATCCCGACGCCAAGTGGGAAGACGGCACCATCATCAACGCAGACAGCTACATTTATTCCATGAAGCAGCTGCTGAACCCCGAAATGAAAAACTACCGGGCAAACCTGACCTATGCAGGCGAGTCCGCAGTGGCAGGCGGCAATGCTTACTACAACGCAGGCTCCGAGGTGTGGCAGGAGGCGGCGGCAGTAGCAGGCGCCATGGAAGGCCTTACCGTGGCCGAGGACGGCTCCTATACCTTAGCGGACGGCAGCCCTGTGTACATTTCTCTCACCGACACCCTGTCCTGGCTGAGTGACAACACTCTGACCGACTATGTGGACGCTTATGGAGACGCATACTTCGGAGTGGAAGATTTTACCGCTCTGCAGGGAATGGCTGACGAGAACGGCCATGTGCTCTTAAACGCGGAATCTCTTCCCCTTATCACAGGCGTGATCACCGCCGTTGCCGCCTGGGGCGAGACGGACGCCGAGGTAATCAACTATCTGGTGTACCTGGCTACCTTCCCGGAGTGTGATTACGACTCCACCGTGGGCTGCTACAAGGTAGATGATTACACTATCCGCTATGTGTGTGAATCCCACATTGATTACAACTACTTCCTGACCTCCTGTACCTCCACCTGGCTGGTACATGAAGGACTTTACGAGGCAGGCAAGGACACCACGGGCAAGCTGGTGACCACGGACTACTGCACCTCCAAGGAGACCACCATGTCCTACGGCCCCTACCGCATCGAGTCCATGCAGCAGGATAAGCAGATCGTGCTGGTGCAGAACGAGAACTGGTTCGGCTGGGAAAAGGATGAGAACGGCGCTCTGGTATCCTACACCAACTACGAGGTAGACGGCGAGCGCAGACAGCAGTATCAGACCACCTCCATCGTCATCGACATCATGGAGGCGGATTCCGCAAAGCAGGCATTCTTAAAGGGCGAGCTGTCCAACTGGACCCCGACCCCCGACGACCTGCTGACCTATTCCACCAGCGATCAGCTGTATAAGGTGGATGAGACCTATACCATGTCCCTCTTCTTCAATACAGGGGTGGATAACTTAAAGGTCATGGATGAATCCAAGGGCAATACCAACTCCATCGTTTTGTCCAATATCAACTTCCGTAAGGCAATGAGCCTTGCCATCGACCGGGCGGAGTATGTATCCGCTACCGCAGGTTACAAGCCCGCTTATGCGCTTTTGAACAATCTGTACTTTTATGACGTATACAACGACCCTACTTCCTCCTACCGGAACTCCGACGAGGCAATGCAGGCAGTCTGCAATCTGTACGGGATCGAGTACGGCGCAGGTACGCCCTACGCTACCCTGCGGGATGCTTACACCTCCGTAAACGGCTACAACCTCACCGAGGCAAAGGAACTGATGGCGACAGCCTGCCAGGAGCTTGTAGACGCAGGGCTTTATACTGCAGGGGAGCCCATCAAGATCCGTGTAGCATGGACCTCCGGCGAGCTTTCTTCCGCTCACCAGCAGCAGATCGCTCTGTTGAACAAGTTCATCAACGCTGCTCTGGAGGGCTCCGGCTTCGGCAGTCTTGAACTGGAAGCGATCGGCAACGTGAAAGATCCTAATGCTTATGATGCCGTACCCATGGGCGAATATGCCATCGGCTACGGCGCATGGGGCGGCGCTGCCTTCTATCCTTTCCGTAACCTGCAGGTATACTGCGATCCTGACCAGTACGACATCAACGAGGCAGGCTGCTGGGATCCCACCAAGGAGACGCTGACCCTGAACGTGAACGGCGAAGAGGTGACCCAGACCTGGCAGACCTGGTCCCAGTGTATGGTGGGCACCGGCCGCTTTGCAAACGAGGGCTTTGACACCAAGCTTTCCATTCTGGCGCAGATGGAGGAGGAATACCTGAAGAAATACTACCGCATTCCTCTTGCCGGAAGCACCTCCTGCACCATGCTCTCCTACCAGGTGCAGTATTATACCGAGAATTACAACATCATGTACGGCTTCGGCGGACTCGATCTGATGACCTACAATTACACCGACGCTGAATGGGCTGAATATGTAGCCAGCCAGAACGGCTCCCTGAATTACGAATAAGGTATCAAAAGAACCGATTGCAGGTGAACATGACGGCGGGAGGCGGATTTCCGTCTCCCGCCCCATTCATGTACGGATATGTTTCCCCGCAGAAGAAAACGTATCCGTACATGAATGAATGTCTGAAAAGGAAAGGACTCATCAAAATGGCAAAGTATGTAGTCAAAAGAATTATTCTGATGCTCTTCACAATGTTTGTCATTGTGACAATGTGCTTCATGCTGATCAGGCTGCTTCCCAGGGAAGTGCCTCAGGAAAAAAACCTGGCGGAGGTCATTCAGGCGCGCTGGGATGCGCTGGGCTACAATGAGCCCCTGCTCACCCAATACGGGATCTATCTGAAAAATATTTTTACAAAGGGAGATTTCGGCACCTCCTGGTACATCTCCTTCCGGCAGCCCGCGCTGGAGGCTCTGACCAGCCGCCTTCTGCCCACGGTCCTGGTAAACTTATACGCCACGCTGTTTGCCGTTCCCATCGGCATAGCCCTTGGCATCTTCGCCGCCATCAAGAAAAACAAATGGCAGGATTCCGTTATCAGTACCATGGTCATGGTGTTTGTGTCAGTGCCGTCCTATGTATACGCCTTCCTGCTGCAATATTTCCTGTACTTTAAGCTGGGCTGGCTGCCCCTGCAGATGTATTCCCTGGCAGACGCCGGCGGCTCCTATTTTACCGGCAAAATGTTCCACAGCATGATCGCTCCGATCCTTGCCCTGTCCTTCGGCGAGATTGCGGGCTTATGCCGCTTTACCAGGGCCGAGCTGACAGAGACGCTGACCTCGGACTATATGCTGCTTGCGCGGACCAAGGGCCTGACCAGAGGACAGGCCACCACAAGGCACGCCCTGAAAAACGCCATGGTCCCCATCCTGCCTATGATCATCAGCAGCTTTATCGGTATCCTGGGCGGCTCCCTTATCATTGAAAAGATCTTCTCTATCCCCGGCGTGGGGCGGCTGTATCTCACCGCCATCCAGCTCCAGGACTATGACATATTTATGATAGACAGCATCTTTTACACTGCTATCGGCCTGCTGGGCGGCATCATAGTTGACCTAAGCTACGGCTTCATCGATCCAAGAATCAGAATGGGGGAGAAATAGTATGAACATCCCGAAGGAAAAATTTGAATTCGCCCACAGCGGCGAAAAGCTTTCAGACCAGAAATTTGATGACAAGCCTGTCGGCTATTTTAAGGACGCCTGGATACGCTTCCGGAAGAACAAGGCTTCCGTGACCGCCGCCGTCATCATTATACTAATCATTCTCTACGCCTTTCTGACCCCGCTTATACTGTCCCACCCTTCTGACTTCATGGTGGCAAACTATGCGAGAAAGGGTCCCAGAGTAGCGGCTCTGCGGAGCTTGGGACTGGACGGAGGCTCAGGCCGCAGCTTTACGGAAAAAGGACTTATCAAGGCGATCGCCATGGGGATCGGCGCAGAGGACTACGACGGAAACGGCGTTTCCTTAGAGGACGGCATGGCAAGCTACTATCAGCCTGTTCTGGAGGTTGACGACGGCACTGTCACCACCACCGCAGGCAAAAAGGAAACTGTTATCTACGAGGGCCGGGTCGACACCTATCTGGAGGTAGGCTTCATGTACCGCAACTTTGAGCAGGCGGAATATACAAAGATCCGGGAGTGGGAACAGGAAACGGGCTTTCATGTCTTTTACCCGCTGATAGAGGATAATGAGTGGAACGTGGACCCAACCGATGCAAACAACTGGTACAAATCCCGGAAAAGCACTCCCGTTACCGTCTCAGATACGGGAAAGACAAAGGAGATCGCTTTTGAACCCGGCATGATGCTGGAGGACAATTATAAAAGGGATGCGGACGGCAATTTAATTTATTATGAATATGCCGGCGGCGGCACTCTGGATACCGCGCTGTACAAGACCCGCATCCTGTACTACAACTACTACCGCTATCTTTACGGAGAAGAGCCCGACTATCTGCTGGGTACGGACAGCCAGGGCTATGACCTTGCGGTACGCATGGCGGACGGCATCAAATTAAGTCTCCTGGTGGCCGTCTGCGTATCCGTCATCAACTTTATCATCGGCTCCATTTACGGCGCTGTAGAGGGCTATTACGGCGGCGTGGTGGATATGACCCTGGAGCGGGTCTCCGACATTCTCAGCGGCGTTCCCTTTATTGTGGTCGCTACCCTGTTCCAGCTCCATCTGGCTAACCGGGTAGGCGCCGTTCCCAGCCTGCTGTTCGCTTTCGTGCTCACCGGCTGGATTGGGACGGCCTCCCGTGTCAGGACACAGTTCTACCGCTTTAAGAATCAGGAATATGTCATGGCTACCCGGACCCTGGGTGCAAAGGACAGACGTATCATATGGAAGCATATTTTTCCTAACTCACTGGGAACCATCATCACCTCCTGCGCCCTTGTCATCCCCGGCGTCATCGGTCAGGAAAGTATGCTCAGCTTCTTAGGTATCGTAAAGCTGGGAACAGCGGAAACCACTTCCCTTGGCACGCTGCTGTCAGATGCAAGCTCCATCTGGACCAACTATCCGCATCTGATGATTTTCCCCGCCCTGTTCCTGGCGTTGTTAATGATTTGCTTCAACCTGTTCAGCAATGGTCTGCGGGACGCCTTTAATCCGGCTCTGCGCGGTGTGGAGGACTGATTATGGATAAAATATTAGAAGTAAAAAATTTAAAGATCTCTTTCCGTACCTCCGGCGGCGCCCTCCAGGCCGTCCGGGATATTTCCTTTGACCTGGAGCGTGGAAAAACTTTAGCTATCGTGGGAGAATCCGGCTCCGGCAAATCCGTGACCTCCCGTGCCATCCTGGGTATCCTGGCAGGCAACGCCATTGTGGAGGGCGGCGAGATCCTTTATGACGGCAGAGATCTGCTGAAGATCGAAGAGGACGAGATGCACAGGCTCCGGGGCGACAAGATCTCCATGATCTTCCAGGACCCCCTCTCCTCCCTGAATCCCATTGTGAAAATCGGCAAGCAGATCACCGAGGCAATGCTATTGAAGAATAAGGCCAGACGCAGAGAGGCAAGAAAGGACTTCAACACCCTGCTGGAGCTTCTGCGCCAGGCTATGACCACTGCGGATAACACCGGCAATGCCGCCGGTATCAGACTTTTGACAAAGACCTTCGACACCTTCTGCATCGAGGCAAACCGCCTGGAAAACAGCTACAACCTGTCCGATGCAAAGGCTGCGGACTTAGCGGATTCTATCCGTGATTTCCTGTTCCAGGCCGAAAAAGGACACTGTCCGGATGCCAAAGGCACACTGCGGGAGTATCGGAAGCATATCGGCAAAATAAACGACGCCTTTTACACCGCCCGTTTTAGCAGCCGTCTCTCTGACTGCGCCCAGGCGCTGCAGGACGTGCTGCCCCTGTGCTCTTCCGAGAACCTGAAACACCCACGGACTGCTGCTTCCGCCGCCCGGACTTCCTCTTCCGACAGGGCTTCCTCTTCTGCTGCTGAAACAGCCCTTCACAATTCTTCTCTCCTGCCGGACGCCGTGCAGCAGACTCTGAACGATCTGCTGGCGCTGCTGGACGAGATGACCGCCCGCGAAAAGCCTAATTTTTTCCGTATCGGCTATTACAAAATGCAGCATCCCGGCGAGGATCTGTACAGCCGCCCTGTGGAGGAACTGAATCAAACGGCTCTGGATTATCTGAATCAGAGCTTTATGAACGACTTTCTGGATGCGGCTGAAAAAGGCGTAAAATATTCTTTTGAGACGGCGCTGAACCACAAAAAGGAAGTACTGGCGGATCTGGCGGCAGCTAAACAGTTCTTTCAGAAGGATTTTGACAAAAAGACGGCGCTCTCCTTATGCAGAGAGCTTTCAGCCAAGGTGGAAGGAAGCATCGACCGGCTGGAGATCAACAAGGACAGCACGGCATACACCTTCCGAAGCAGCCTGTCAAATGCCATTGAACATTATTTTTACTTTTTGAAGCAGAATCCCAAAGAGGAAAAACGCTATGCAAAGCAGACTGCCAGACGGGAAGCCCTGCTTGCTTCCGGCAAAAAGGCCGACTGGAAGGTACTGCCCAAGAGAGTCCGGGATATGGATGAGCTGAAGCGGGATATCCTGCGGATCGTCGAACGGCTGGAAGATCACTACAGATCCTATATTGCCGCTGCACCCGGAGAAGATTTCCGCCTGCGCAGTATTGCTATCGTGGACTATCTGAAGGCAAAGGCGTCCGACGTGGTATATCGAATCACCAAGAGCATGGCGAAGGAAAAGGCTATCAAGCTCATGGAGGAAGTGGGCATCAGCGAGCCTCGTATGCGTTTCAACCAGTATCCCTTTGAATTTTCCGGCGGTATGCGCCAGCGTATCGTCATTGCCATCGCACTGTCCGCGGACCCGGAGATCCTGATCTGCGACGAACCTACCACTGCCCTGGATGTGACCATACAGGCACAGATACTGGAACTGATCAAACGCCTGAAACAGGAGCGGCAGCTCTCCGTCATCTTCATTACCCACGACCTGGGAGTGGTGGCAAATATGGCGGATGACATTGCCGTGATGTATGCGGGAAAGATCGTAGAATACGGCTCGGCGGATGATATTTTCTATGATCCCCGCCACCCTTACACCTGGGCTCTCCTGTCCTCCATGCCGGATCTTAACACCAGCGAAAAGCTGGATGCAATACCCGGCACACCGCCGAACATGATTTATCCCCCTGAGGGAGACGCTTTCGCGCCGCGCAACAAATACGCCCTCAAGATCGATTTTGAACAGCAGCCTCCCATGTTTGAGATCACGCCGGGACACTGGGCTGCCACCTGGCTGCTTCACCCGGATGCGCCCAAGGTGAAGGTCCCCGAAATCATTACCAATCGCATTGAAAGAATGAAGCGGGAGGAACACGGCAATGAAAAATGAGATAAATCAAAAGGTTTTGCTGCGGGTTGAACATTTAAGCCAGCACTTCGGCAGGGTAAAGGCCGTGGATGACGTCAGCTTTGAAATCATGGAAGGCGAGGTTTTCGGTCTGGTGGGAGAATCCGGCTGCGGAAAGACTACCACAGGGCGTTCTATTATCAAGATCTATGATATTACCTCCGGCAGCATTTATTTTAAGGGACAACGCATCTGTGCCGGTACAGGCTCCTATCAGGACGCCATCCGCCAGGCCCGCCGGGACACCGCCGACACTGTCAGTCAGCTGAAAAAGGAATCCGCCGCCCATCCCGAAAAAAAGGCGGAAAATGATGCAAAAATCAGTGCCTTAAAAGATAAATTAAAGGAAACGGTGGCGGAAAACCGCAGGCAGATAAAAGAAGCAAAATTTGACCACAAATACTCTGACAGAGAATATGCAAAAAAGCTGGTAAAGGAGACGGAAGCACGCTATCAGGAGCTCCTTAAGGCTGCCGAAAATTCTCCCGAAGAGACTGCACAGCTCAAGAAAAAATATAAGGAGGAGCTGCATATTGCCCGGAACACCAAGCTGATCACCAAAATACAGATGATTTTTCAGGATCCTATCGCCTCTCTGGATCCCCGTATGACGATTCGGGAAATCATCTCCGAGGGACTGATCATAAACGGTGTAAAGGACAAGGAGTATATTGACCGGAAGGTTTACGAGCTTCTGGAACTGGTGGGCCTGGTGCGTGAGCACGCCGGACGCTATCCCCACGAATTTTCCGGCGGACAGCGGCAGCGCATCGGTATTGCCCGCTCTGTCATCATGTCCCCCGACCTGCTGATCGCGGATGAGCCCATCTCCGCTCTGGACGTTTCCATACAGGCGCAGGTGATCAACCTGCTCAATGATCTGCGGGCACACTTAAACCTGACGATCCTGTTTATTGCTCACGATCTATCCGTGGTAAAATATTTTTCAGACAGGATCGGCGTGATGTATTACGGTAAAATGGTGGAGCTGGCCTCCTCCGATGAACTGTTTGCCCACCCGCTGCATCCCTATACCCGGTCATTGCTGTCCGCGATCCCCCTGCCGGACCCTCACGCTGAAAAACAGCGGACCCGCATTGCCTATAATTCCCTGGCAGAGCATGATTACAGCGTAAATAAACCCACTATGCGGGAAATTCGGCCGGGACATTTCGTTTACTGCAATGACGATGAGGAACAGCGTTACAGGAAGGAGCTAATGCTTTGAAGAAAAACACTCTGAAAAGGGGAATAAAATATCTGATTACCTTTTTGGCCTGTGGTACTTTGACTTATCTGTATATCGCCCTGCGGGATTTCGCCCAGGCGGAGCTTATAGAGCAATACCGGATGCTCTGTGACGCCTTCCTGCTGTCGGGACTTCTCCCGGTGCTGCTTGGCCTGCTGTTGGCTTTATCCAATGCAGGCGCACTGGACGGCATCTCCTATCTGGTTGGCAGGGCGGTCCGTATGCTCATTCCCGGCTCTAAGCGGAAAGAAGAACGCTTCTTCGACTATGTAGAGAGGAAGCGTGATTCTTCCGTCAGAGGTTATGGCTTCCTTTTCATGGCAGGCGGCTGTTTTCTGGCCGTCTCCATGGTTTTTTATTTTTTATTTTACAATCTGTATACCCCTTGACCCCGTGTCACGAAATTTCTTAATGAATTCACTGTGCTTCTCCACTGTGATTTTCAGATTGGAAACGTCCAGCTTCATCTCCGCCGTCAGCTCCAGACTCTCCAAATACCGCCGTGAAGTCTCCACATAGCATTTCTCTATTGTATCCAGGCGGGACAACGTTTTTTCCAGTGTCGCCTTGATCTCCGTTATATTTCTATCCATTTCCGCGAGCATTTTCGTATGGCTGTCCAGTAGCTTCGTATGGCCGTCCACAGTCTGCTTTAACTCTCCCAACATCTCTGTATGGCTGTCCACAGTCTGCTTTAATTCTCCCAGCATCTCTGTATGGCTGTCCACAGTCTGCTTTAACTCTCCCAGCATCTCTGTATGGCTGTCCACAGTCTGCTTTAACTCTCCCAGCATCTCTGTATGGCTGTCCACAGTCTGCTTTAATTCGGTCAACTGCCGGCCATGCCCGGCAACGGTTGCCTCCAGCCTGTCTACTCTTACTTCCAGCTTATCTACTTTTTGATCCAGCCTGTCTACCTTTGCTTCCAACCTGTCGAACCTCGTCTCCAGCTTATCAAACTTTTTCTCCAGCTTGCCAATCTTTTTCTCCAGTTTTTCCTCCAGCAAATCTGAGATTGCCGCGAGCATTTCTTTGTCTACCATAGTAAATCCTCCTTTGTGATGTGATAGGAGGAAGCAGTCTTTCCACCTATCCTGAATTAAATGTTAATTGTTTCCTTTCATGAATCGATGGCGAAAAGCCGAGACATCATGCCAGATAATGTATGACGCTGAAACAACAGGAGTTGTTTCGTCTAAGATTCATTCGTATATTCAGGGTAACACATCGGTCCGGAAAATGCAAGACAAAAATTTGACAGATGATCATTCCTGACTGGAACGATCATCTGCCTGTAAGTTTCTATTCATTCCGCCGAAACAACCACATTCCGGGGTAATCCGCCACATCCTCCAGTTCCTCTTCAATACGCAGCAGCCGATTATACTTTGCCACCCGATCGCTTCTGCAGGGCGCTCCGGTCTTGATCTGGCCTGCATTCCACGCCACAGCGATATCCGCTATGGTAGAGTCCTCTGTCTCTCCGGAGCGATGGGAGATCACTGCCCGGTAGCCAGCCTTGTGAGCCATATCCACCGCTTCAAATGCCTCTGTCAATGTGCCGATCTGATTTACCTTGACCAGAATGGCATTGGCGCAGCCAAGCTTTATACCCGCATCCAACCGCTTGGTGTTAGTGACAAACAGGTCGTCCCCCACCAGCTGCACCTTATCCCCCAATCTGGCAGTCAACTCCTGCCAGCCGTCCCAGTCGTCCTCCGCCAGCCCATCCTCAAGGGAAACAATAGGAAACTGCTCCGTCAGCCGCTCATAATAAGAAATCATGTCCTCCGTGCTGCGGATGATCTCCCTGCCCTTCAGCCTGCTCTCTCCCGGAAAATGATACATTTCCGTCTTTTCGTTGTAAAGCTCACTGCTGGCGGCATCCATGGCAATACGCACGTCCTCGCCGGGAATATACCCCGACGCTTCAATGGCATCCACCAGAAGCTGCAGCACGCTCTCCGCATCCGGCAGATCAGGTGCAAACCCACCCTCATCTCCTACTCCCGTAGACAGTCCCTTCTCATTCAACAGCTTTTTCAGATTGTGATAGATCTCCGCACAGATGCGCAGCGCCTCGGCAAAATTCTTCGCCCGGACCGGCATGATCATAAACTCCTGAAAATCCACTGTGTTAGCCGCGTGCTTGCCGCCGTTTAAAATATTCATCATAGGCATGGGAAGCAGCTTGGTGCAGATACCGCCCAGATATCGGTACAGCGGAAGCTGTAATGCGTTGGCCGCCGCCTTCGCACAGGCCAGTGATACGGAAAGCGTAGCGTTTGCTCCCAGATTCTCCTTGCTCTCCGTACCGTCAAGCTCCACCATCAACCTGTCGATGGCAGTCTGGTTCAATACATTTTTTCCAACCAGCGAGGATGCAATTTTTTCATTGACATTTTTTACCGCGTGCTGTACGCCCAGGCCAAAATACCGTGTCTCACCGTCCCGCAGTTCCACCGCCTCAAACCGTCCCGTGCTGGCGCCGGAGGGCACTGCTGCCAGTCCTGTATAAAGCCGGTTATCTATAGGGTTGCGCACCGTAACAACCGCCTCCACGGTGGGATTGCCCCTGGAATCCAGTATTTCTCTTCCGTGAACCTTTGTGATCTCAAAATATGCGGACATAAAACTCCTCCTTGCGCAAATATACTTTTGGCAGAGTATACCCGCACAGGGAGGGATTTATACCGTAAAAAAAGCGGACTGACTTTATGTGGAATCCTTTTTTCGCATACGTTCCATTGCATTAAACACTATAGTAACAATTTTTATTATTTTCCGTAAAAGCAGCGACACCGGAATAATCTCTGGTGCCACCTCACATTACCTCTATACAATTTTACGGCTCCAGCCTGTGAATGTCTCTGGGGAACAGGCTTGCCTGGCGCACATTGTCAAAATATAACAGCCGCGCAGTCAGACGCTCCAGCCCGATCCCCAGGCCGCCGTGGGGCGGCATTCCGTGTTTGTGGATCATCAGGTAGCTCTCAAAGGCCTCCACGTCCATTCCCCGGCTCTTCATTTTCTCCACCTGCATTCCATAGTCATGGATCCGCTGTCCGCCCGTGGTGATTTCCAAGCCCCTAAACAACAGGTCAAAGCTCAGTGTTTCTTCCGGATTTTCAGGGTCGTCCATGGCATAAAAGGGACGCTTATCAGAAGGGTAATGGGTCACAAAGACAAACTCGCTGCCTGTCTTTTGGAAAATCATTTCCGACAACCGCTTTTCCTCCTCCGGGTCAAAATCGTGACTCTCCTTTTCCCTGTCCGTCCCCACCGCCAGCCGTCCATATGCTGCGTCCGTTCCGTCCCCGGCCCTTTCCGCCTGTTTTTTCGCCTGTTCTGTCTCCCTGCCATACCCTTTCAGCAGCGCCTTTGCCTCCGAAAATTTCAACGCCGGAATCGCAAAAGCTCCGGCCCTTATCTCTCCCTGATACGGTTCCGCTGCCGCGCCAGCACCATGCGGACCCTCCACCATATCTTTGCCCATTCCTTCGTCCATACCCTTTGGCAGCTTGACCTGCAGCAGCTCCAGCTCGTAAGCATACTCTTCCCGCAGCAGTTCAAAGGCCGACCACAGCATCCGCACCTCCGCCTCCATCACTTCCCGGAAGCTGTGAATGTAACCCATTTCAAGATCCACCCCGGTGTACTCATTCAGATGCCGCGCCGTGTCATGCTTCTCCGCCCGGAATACAGGTCCCACCTCATAGACCCGCTCAAACACGCCCACCATCATCTGCTTGTAAAACTGCGGGCTCTGCGCCAGATACGCCTCCCTGCCAAAGTAGTCCAGTTTAAAGATATTCGCTCCTCCCTCCGCTCCGGCGTAAACTATCTTGGGAGAATGGATCTCTGTGAAGCCCTCCGCCTGAAGGAAACGACGGATACCCCGCAGCAGTCCCTCCTGAAGCTTAAATATCGCCCGCTCCTTTTCATTGCGCAGGGTCAGTGGCCGATGATCCAGCTTATTCTCTAAGGACGCTTCAATCAGCTTTTGATTCATCACAATGGGCATTTGTGCAACCGGTTCCGAGAGGACCTTTACTTCCGTAATGTGCAGCTCCGCCCCTGCCTTCGCTCTTTTCTCCTTTACCACTTCCGCAGTCAGCTCCACGCAGGCTTCCTCCTGCAGCCTGCATAATATCTCCTTCCTGTCACAGACACACTGCAAGGTATATCTGGCAGTCCGCAGGATCATAAAGCTGAATCCGCTCATCTTTCGGATTTTGTAGATGCTTCCATGCAGTGTCACAAGCTCTCCGATATGTTCTGACAAACGTGTCACTTCTCGTTCAGCCATACTGTATCCAACTCCGGTTTTCCTCGTTTCCCTATTATCAATTACTTCGATAGCTCCTATCTTTTCTACAGTCTCATCTTTTTTCATATTTTCTGTTTTCTCCTTATTTTCATTCTTTTCCATGGCTCTCATTCCTTTCCAAATTTTCCTTCCATATTTTCCTGCCATCCATTCCGGCATCGTCTTTATGCCACATCATATCACCCTCTTTCCCATAGCGGCCATCCGCCCGCCTTATACAACCCATATTACCGCCCCGCCGCCGATGGACTTTCCTGCGACAAAATTTCCTAAGTCACCAACCCCCACTTCAAGTGGGGGTTTGCTAAAGGCCCCCCAAGGGGCCACTACTACTTGCGCGCCTGAAAGGCGGGTGTTGCAAGCAT
>JAMPHT010000038.1 GCA_023663285.1 Bacillota bacterium | reverse complement strand
GTGGTTACTGAAACTTTTTCAAAAGGTGTAGTTAATTAAAAAACGTTATACTAGTGCGAGTAGTGGCGGCTATTTCTTTTTGCTCTTAAAGCTCCAAATTGCAATATGCTAAGATTCCAAAAAGGAACATATATCAATAAACCTCCTTCAGGCTGTCCGCCACGGCATAAAGATACGGCTTCAACTCATCGTCTGCCTCCGTCTGGTCCGGCACCATGACCACCCTGCAGCCCGCTCTGTATGCGGACAGCACTCCGTTTGGAGAATCCTCCACGGCCATGCACTCCCCAGGCTTAAGTCCCAGCTGCTCACAGGCATAAAGGTATATGTGAGGGGAAGGTTTTCCCTCCGGCACCATGGTGGCGCTGATGATCCTGTCAAAGTACCCGTCCAGCCCGGTCAGCTTCAGATATTTGTCCGTCCGCTCCGGGTCTGTGGCTGTGGCGATGGCCGTCAGGATGCCCGCCTGCCGCAGCCGTCCCAGCAGCTCCAATGCTCCGTCCTTCAGCTGAATACCCTCTCTGTCCAGACACTCCTCCATCAGCTCTTTTCTTCTCTGCCGTACCGCATAATAGTCCAGTTCTTCCCCGAACCACTCTTTCAGCCGGGCAGGCGCAAAGGGTCTCCCCAGACTGCGCATGGACAGAGCCTGGCTGTCCGTCATGTGATAGCCAAACTCCGCCAGCGCCCTGGGCCAGAAGATGCGGTAATATTTTTCCGTGTCGATCAAGGTGCCGTCCAGATCAAAGATCACTGCCCGGATCGCCGCCTCGTTCTTCGTCCCGCTCTCCCGTTTTTCCTTCACTCTGCGCCCCCTGCATCCCGTTCCTGATCCTCATTCCCGGATTCCCTACTCTCGGAAACATCTTTACCCGATTTGTCGTTTCCGCTCTTCTCAGCCTTACGCTTTTTGGCCTTCTTTATGACCACTGGGATAAGTATCAGCAACACAACTGCCGCCGCTATGACAGCCGCCGTTTTGATCATTTTACCGTTGACCTTCTGTGCAGCCAGCACCCGGAAGATTCCCGGACACTCCATCTGGAACTCCAGATAGCTCCCTATCTCGCTGCTCTCCACAGCCCCATAGCTTCCGTTCGTGTACAGCTCTACCGTCGTACCTTCCGCAGCTTCACAAAGCACCCGCACAGTGACCGGACCTCTGTATTCCTCTGCTGCAGAGCCCTTTCCGTCGCCGTTATAAACGGAAAGCTGTGTCCCTTCCGATGATTCCTGCAATACCAGCTCCGCTCCCTGCAGGAACTGTCCCTGCACAAGCACAAGCGGCTTTCCGTTCTCATCCGTCTCTGCGCTGGCCAGCGAGGATACCCAGGGCATATATTGGGCCTCCACCACCGCCCTGCCCCGGATGCTCCCGGCGTCGATCTCCGGCCAGATACCGTAATATCCTTCCTTCTCCGGCGGCAGCTCGCTCACCTGGGACAGATCGGGCTCCTCATCATATCTGTATGTAACGGTCGCCACCTCCCGGCCATCCGCCACAAAACGAATGGAGAATTCTCTGAATTCCTCCGGCACGCCCTCCATGTTGCAGAAGCTGTCATAGGCTGCAGGCGTTGCGCCGCCCTCATAGCCCACGGAATCCACGCCGGGAATGTTTCCCTCCACATAATAATTTCCCGCCAGAATACCGTCCTCCGCCAGCGTACCGGCCACGGAGCCTCCGCACTCTCCCGTCAGCTCCAGACTGGGGCAGGCATAGCTGTAAAAAATATCGCAGCCCTTCCCCGCAATGCCTCCCACATAGTTTTTACCCGACAGCTCCCCTAAGAAGTAACAGCTTCTGACCGCATAGCTGGAACCCCCGGTGACGCCGCCCACATAGCTTCCGCCCGAACTGGACACTTTCCCGTAGGATTCGCAGGAGATCACGGCTCCAAAGTCCGCTTTTCCCACAATACCTCCCACATAGTCCTTCTTACCCAGGATCTCCCCCGTATTGCGGCTTTCTCTGACTACAGCCTTAACGGTCCGCTCAATATTGAAGCTCTCCTCCCCGGAAAAGGAAATGTCATTCTCCGGGTCAAAGTCATACTCCGTGGCAATCTGTCCCACAATGCCGCCTACGTTGGCGTCGGCCTCCACCTTGCCCTCGTTGACGCACAGCGTGACCTTGCCCAGCTGGAAGGACTCGGTATCGTAAAGAGCCTCCGTGTCATCATCGGTTTCCCCGCTGTCTGCCGGATCCGCATTGCCGTCTGCCTCCGTGCCGCTGCCAGCTTCCCCGCTGCCTGCCTCTCCGCCCAGCTCACTGCCCGGCTCCTCGTCCGAGGTATCTGAGATGCTGATTCCCTCGTAGCGGAACAAGTCGTCCCGCAGTTCTTTTATGGATCTGCGCAGCGCCTTCACCTGAGCCGCCAGCGCATCCACATCATCGCCTGTCTGACCTGCGCCTTCCTCCAGGGCCTCCGACAGCTTCTGCAGATTGTTCGTTGCAGACTGCATTTCCCTGTTCAGTGTATCAAGATTATTCGAGACGCCGTTATGCCTTTCCGCGCCCACATTTGCTATGTTGGTTGCATGACCCGTAGCGCTGTCTCCGAAACGGCGCAGAGCAGCCAGGTAACCCTCTGTGTTGTCCGGCACCTGTACGGTCACCTCCCCCAGGTCGCCTCCGCTCACCGAGCCCCCCAGGTCGATGGTGTAATCCTTTGTGCCTCCCGTTTCCTCCTGCTCTTTCAAGTCCGAATTCAGACGCTGCATATCCGTGTTGAGCCCCGCCAGCTCCTGATTATAGGCATACAGGAGATAGTCCGCCGTCTCCAGAAGATATCCTGCCGAGCCGGAAACAGCGTTCAGGCTTGTGGTCACGCCTGTGGCCAGGGACGTGACTTCGCCGCCATACTGCTGCAGGTCGTCGCCGGTCTGCTCCAGCAGTTCAAACAGGCGGTTTGTCTGCCTGTCGATCTCCTGCAGCTTATCGGTCAGATACTGCACCTCCAGAAAGGGCTCCATCTGCCCTACGATGCCCCCAACGTCCTTCCTGCCGTATATCTGTCCCTCATTGGTACAGTTCTGCACATAGCCCTGGTGCAGCCTCCCCACAATACCTCCCGTATTGTAGCCCATATGCTGATAGCCCACGGTTCCGGTGTTGGTGCAGTAATAGATCTTGCCCTCAGAGCAGCCCGCGATACCTCCCGTATCCATATGGGCCGCCACATTGGACATATCCCCCAGATTCTCCAGACTTTCCATATTGATGTCGTCCAGGTCATAAGTGACCTCCCTGCCATGGGTATTGACGCTTCCGGAATTGGAGCAATTGTTCAGTACGCCGCTGTTCTCACCGCAGATGCCGCCTGTCCTGTGGTTTCCTGTGACGATGGCCCCGGAGCTGCACTGCCGGATCTCACCGGACACCTGGTTTGCTCCTGCGATACCGCCCACCGCTTCGTCTCCCGTGACGCTTCCCGACACGGAGCAGTTCCTGATCCTGCCGTAGTTGACTCCTGCCAGAATGCCCACGCGGCACTGGCTTCCTTCCGGCTGCACCCGGCCTGACACGGAAAGGTCACGCACCTCTGCGCCCTCCCTGATATAGCGGAACAGTCCCATATCGGAGCCCGCCGTGTCGATCTGCAGATTGGATATCTTGTGCCCATTTCCCTCAAAAACACCGCCAAAGCCGGGAATGACCACGTCAAGGCTTCCGGACAGCACGATATCCCCGTCCAGCACCACATATTTATCTAAGGACCAGGAATCCAGCTCACAATTCCTTGCAAGCTCAGCCAGATCCTCCTCTGTGGAGATATGGATCTCCACGCTGGCAATGCCAGTGGCGTCCCTGCCACCGATATTCTCACCGGAGCGATACTCTTCATAGGTTCTGCCGCTTTCCTCCGCATATACGACAGCCATGTCTCCCAAATTACCCAAAAGCCCCATAACATTGGGACAATTCGCTGCCAGCAGCACACTGAGAGCAACTGACACATATGTCAGAAAACGTTTGTTATTCCTCATGCTGCTCACCCCCTTCCACTTCAGACACCTCCAGATCCGGCAGTTCCTCCGGTTCATTTTGACTATTCGGGTCAATTTTCGTCACAGTGTCCTTTGCCCGCACCACAGCGCCCATCTCTCCGTCGATCACGCCGCTGAACTCGCCGTCGATCACACCGTTTACATAGCCCTTGATATGGCCGGACATATAGATCCTGCCGCCTGCAGGCAGGGCTTTAAGATTCTCCCTTTTCAGTGTAAAGGCTGTCTTTTGGATAATGATATCGCCCATCAACAGAGTCTGGGGCAGCGCCAGCAGCACCAGCGCAATGGAGATCAGCGTTCCCCGTCCCAGAGCCAGCCCGATCTCCGCCACCACTGCGTTAGACGAGACGCCGCTGATAATAAAGCCTGCGGCCACCAGCACGGAACCGCTGGTGACAATGGTGGGAAACGCCTGGTTCAGGGTCTCTACGATGGCGTCCTTGATAGGCATATAGGTTTTCAGATCCATATACCGGCTGGTGATCACGATAGCATAGTCGATGGTAGCGCCCATCTGGATCGCCGACACCACCAGATACCCCAGGAAGAACACCGTGTTCCCCTGCAGATAAGGCAGTGAAAAATTCATCCAGATACTGCCCTGTATGGTCAGCACCAGCAGCACCGGCAGCCCGGCGGACTGGAAGGTGAAGAGCAGGATGATCATGACAAACAGCGCCGTCAGCACTGTGATGATCGTATTATCCGTGCCGAAGGAATCGCTTAGATCCTTGTCGCTGGTAGAATTGCCTGCCAGAACGATATCCTCATAGGGATAATACTTCGCCGCGATATTCCGGATCTTTTCCAGTGTGGCGTAGGTCTCCTCTCCCTCCACAGGCACCGACAGCTGCAGGACGAAACGGGTATACTCCGGCCCCAGAAGCTGATTCCTTGCAATGCTGATCCGGGAATAGGCATTGGTCAGCGTCTCCTCCAGATCCTCTTCCAGGGTCACATTGCCGCTCTCCTTCTGGTCGTATATGAACAGGAACATATCTATCAATGGCACCTTGTAGTCGCTGACTCCGTTCAGCAGCGCCCCGAAATTGCTGCCATTCACCGCATAAGCGGAATAGAGCAGATCGGCAACCTCCACATCCAGATCGATCAGCTCCGCAAACTCCCTGGGCGAAAGCTGTTCCGTCAGCATATACCCGTCCATGGCCTCAATGTTGGCCAGCCCCATGCAGGAAGCCACCTCATCCATAGCCTCCAGCTCCCGCAGGACTCTTCCTTCCTTTTCATAATCCCCCTGAGGCACCATGACCGCCAGCTGATTGATCTTCCCGAATTCCCGTTCCACCATTGCCACGGAGAAATTATTGTCGCTCATACGGCTTGACTCCAGGGAATCCATATCGTACACATACTCAGTTTTCCCGGAGAGTACCATGGCCACGATCACCGCCGCCACCAGCAGGGGCGGGATGAAGAATCTGGTATGTACGCAAAGCTTTCCCACAGCAGTGATCTTCGGCACAAAGCTCTTGTGATGGGTATTGTCGATGGCCTTTGCAAAGGTAAGCAGAAGTCCGGGCATCAGGAAAAATACCGACACAAGACTTAAGACAATAGCCTTTGCCAGGACAATACCCATATCATACCCGATCCTAAACTGCATGAACATCATGGCAACCATGCCGGAAACCGTGGTCAGAGAGCTGGATGAGATCTCCGGGATCGCCTTGCTAAGCGCCACGATCACCGCCTCCCTGGCGTCCTTATCCTCATGCTCCTCGATGAACCGATGGCACAGGATGATAGCGTAATCCAGGGCCAATCCCAGCTGCAGCACCACGGCGATAGAGTCGGTGACAAAGCTGATCTCGCCGAAGATAAAATTCGACCCCTTGTTCAAAATGGCTGCCGTGACAAACGTCATGAGATAGACCGGTATCTCGGCATAGGTGGTAGAGGTAAACAGCAGCACCGCCACAATGACAACGGCGGCAAGAACCAGGATCAGTATCATATCCTTGTCCAGGTCCGACGCATCCCGCTCCTCCTGCCCTATCTCTGAGGAATAATAAACATCGTAGCCGGAGAGCAGCTCCAGAGCCGCATCCAGCCGCTCTTTCGCAAGCTCGTCCGTGGTCTCCACATCAAAGGTGACGTCAAACAGCGCCGCCATATCATGATAATGCTCCTCCGTGCCGTCAAAGGTCATCATACTGACCCCTTCCAGACCCTCCAGGCGTTCTCCGATCCTCTCCGCCTCATCCAGCGTCACATTACAGACCATGATCCTGGCTGTCCCATAGGTGGTGAACTGCTCCTCCATCAGGTCCAGCCCCCGCCTGGTCTCCGTCGTCTCAGGCAGATAGGACGGCAGGGAGTTGTTGATACTCACCTTGTTGATAGAAGCTACGCTGAAAAGAATCAGCATAATGAAGATCAGGTAAAAACCTTTTCGCTTATCCACGATCAGGGTGGAAAGCTTGATCATTACAGACTCGTCTTTTTTTCCTTTCTCATTTGCCATGGCTGATTACTCTCCTATGTACTTTTTTCAATAGGTAATTATAATCAATTCACGCAAAAAAGCAACAGGCATTTTGGTCTATGCCCGCTGCTTTTTTACATGGTTTTTTACATTTTCCGCTAATCTGCCTTTACTTTTTGATTCATCCCCTGCGGCGCTTTTTCACCTTTTTCACAACATAATAAACATCCAGCGCCACCGTGCCCAGGATGGACGTGAGGAATATCCCCTCAATGGAAAAGTGCAGGAAGGATGAGGTGACAAAGCTGATGATCAGCAGCACCAGCATACAGTACGCGAACATTGCCGCCGTAAACAGTATAAAAAATATGATCTCCTTCGCGATATCCAGAGCCGCCTCTATTTTACTGTTTTTTCGCTGTTCCACCTTTTACTCTCCTCCTCGCAGACTTTCGTTTGCCGTTTTCCCCGTGGGATAAATCGCTGCGCCGCTTCATCCCAATCATTCCACGCACTTAGAGCCCCACAACGTCACCTGGTTTTCTGTGCCCAGCGCCGTAAACACCATGGTCTGATAATCGGTGCCCTCCACCTCCATCTGCAGTGCCACGCCGCTGTAATCCTGCCCGTCTAAGGAAAGAGTAATATAGGGCGTTCCCGCCTCCAGGCTCCAGCTTCCCGAATATTCACCCATGATGCTTCCGTCCTCCTGCAGGGCGATCATAGCAGGCCGTTTGGCCTCCAGCCCCTTGTAGTCGATTTCCAGCTCATGCAGAATGACCTCATACTCTCCCGCCACCTCGGAAAGGCCGTAGCCGTCCTCCTTCAAGGTCTCGCCGTGGGTCATGTAAGGCGCCGCCACCAGCCAGCCCTCTTTGGTCTGGAACAGCTGATGCAGCTTCAGATAATGTCCCTCCGTGCCGTTGGTGGTCCTGGTGTGGAATACGATATACGCCTTCCCGTCGTCATCCACAAAAGCAGAGTTGTGTCCCTGGGCCACCTGGCCCACAGTGAAGTTCCGCCACTGGTAGCCTCCCATCAGGCGCACGCCCACAGACTGATTGATGTTAAGGGAGTATTTGTCATAATAGGCATTATTGCCCAGGGCGTCCACATAGTCCCCGTCCGGCCGCTCGGAACGGAACACCCGCACATTGTACCCGCCTGCCGCCTCCAAGCCGCCATAGGAAATAAACAGGTAATAGTAATCTCCGATCTTCTGTATATAGGACGCCTCGCCGGACGCATAGCTGCCCCCTGCGATTTTTGTGCCGAAGTAAGCGTCGGAGTGAATATCCGTGTCATAGCTTACGGAGTAATCACGCAGCCCCGTCTCCTTATCCAGCTCCAGCATGAAGATGCCGCCGGACCAGGAGCCGTATGCCATCAGCAGGCGGCCGTCGTCCGCGTAGAACACACAGGGGTCGATACAGTTGGGCCACATATCCCCCCATTTATTGTTTGCCACACCGTTTTTCACATAACGCTCCGGGATCTCCTGGGTCCCCAGGACCTTTGGCGCGTCCGTCTCCCCGAAGGTCTCTGCGGTGAAGCCGCTGTAGACGATGGAGCCTGCATATTCATAAGGCCCTGTCACATAATCCGCGGTCAGCATCACAATGTTAGACTTCCAGTTATCGCCGTCGGCGCTCAGGTAAACACAGTACTTGCCCATGGTCTCATTATATATTACATCCGGCGCCCACAGATATCCGAACCAGTCTCCGGGACTTCCCTCTTCATTCCATGCCCGGACCTGGTTCCTGGTCTCAAGGGAATAGCTTTCCCGAAACACGTTGTCCAGGCTGACCCAGTCATAAAGGTTTGTGCTTCTGCCCCCTGTGATGTGAGTGCCCAGCACATAATAGACGCCGTCCAGATCCTTGAAAATGGAAGGGTCATGACAGGTGATCTGCTTATTCTGGGTCCTGTGCTCCGCATCCACGACCCAGCGGTTCTGTCCCATACTAAACACCATCACCGCACGGATCATGACCTCCTGGCCCCCGTACTCAAACTTCACATAGGGGCGCAGGGTGACGCTGTCCTCCGCAGCCTGTACCGGAAGGATCTCCCCCGCCATACAGAGAGCCAACAGAAACGCCAGCGCTCCGGCGCCGCCAGCCCCCGTTCCTTTTCCTTTACCTTTTTCCGTTCCATTGGACTTCTTTTTCTTTATAAGGAGCAGGCACACTATGAGCAGAACTGCCAGTACAGCTATCACAGCCACGATGACTCCCGCAGGAAGTCCGGCTTTCCCCTCTGAACCGTCGGAAGAGCTGCCCGCACCGGATGCGCCCACATTTGAATTCCCTGCACCGGAAGCTGTGCCGGAATTTCCCGCACCGGCTGTCCCCGACCCGGAAGCCCCGCTTTCCTCTGCGGCAGCGGCAAGCACCGCCTCGTCTCCCACCAGCACGCCCTCAAGGGTATAGCTCTCCCCCGGCTGAATATCGGGAAAAGACGCGGGAAGAGAATCCTCCGCCGCCGGGACCAGTCCCTTGGTGTTACTGTAGGTAAACTCCGCCCCTTCCAGATAAGCTAAGGTTTTCCCGTTCTCTATGGTAATGGTATAATGTATCTCATCCCCCATATCATAGACGGCTTGATCCGTAGCAAGAGTAACGGTGATGCCCTCGCTTGACGCCTGGCTCATAACTCCCTTCGCGGCAGTTCCTGCGGAGGCTCCTGCTGTGTCCTCTCCCTCCGCTGCTGCCGCCTCCGCCGCTGTGCTGCTCACCGGCTTTGCGGTCAGCGCTATGAAGGCAGATAACGCCCCGAAGCATACCGCCGCCAGCAGTCCGTGTATTCTTTTTTCTCTCCCGCTCTTTTTCATAGACCACAGCCCACCCTTTCAAATGCAAATTTCCAGACATACCACTTCAGCGGCGTCGTTCTTCATGCCTATCCGAATTGGATATTATTCCTGATATCAAACACGGGATACCCCTTTTCATCCCACTCCACCTTCATCACCATGGCGTGCCTGTTGGGGTCGTACAGGGGATCCCCCTCTATCTCAGCGTAGGTCCTGGCATGATAGACGCATACCGGTGTGCCGTCCTCCAGGGTGGTGAAGCAGTTATGTCCGGGCCCGTAGATACCGTATTCCCGGCTGCTTTTCAGCACGGGATAACGCTCCTTCTTCCAGGCTTTGGGATCCAGCAGATCCTCCTCCTCTCCGATGCTCAGCATTCCCATGCAATAGACCTCGCCTGTAGCGCTGGCGGAATAGGTCAGGAAGATCCTGCCGTTCTTCTTTATCACCGCCGGTGCCTCGTTGACCCAGATATCCCTTCTCTCCCAGTCATAGTCCGGCGTAGTCAGCAGCACCTGGGCCGTGGCAAGCTTGACGGGAGATTCCATTCTGGCGATATAAAGGTTGGAGATCTGTATCCCCACGCTGACCTTCTCCGCCCAGACATAATACAGCTCCCCCTTATGCTCAAACACCGTAGCATCCAGGGAAAATGCCTCAAAGGAATAAATGTCATCCTCGGACCGCTGTATCTTACCCATTTCCTTCCAGGGATCGCGAAGGGGATCCTGTCCCTGACACTCCAGCACATAGGGTCTGATCGCCCATATATTCTCCATCTCTCCCGCGGCAAAATAAATATACCACTTGCCTTTAAGATAGTGCAGCTCCGGCGCCCAGATATGCTTGGACATGATACCTGATTCATGCCGGGTCCAGACAGTGACCTCCTCCGCTTCCCGAAGGCCCGCCAGGGTATCCGCCCTCCTTAAGACGATCCTGTCATAGGCAGGCACGGAAGCGGTAAAATAATAGCTGCCGTCCGTATGCCTGTATACATAAGGATCCGCCCTCTGTTCGATAAAGGCTTTGTTGTACGCCGTGAGCGCGCCGTTTCTTTCACGCTCCCTCTGCCCCCCGGCGTCCATAACATTCATCTCGTCCTTGTGTGCGTCCATGTCTCATTCCCCCGCATTCCATTTTATTTATCATTATACTGCCATATCCGGTGCCTTTGCAATCTGTCTTTTACGAGGCGGGAAATTCCTCTCCTGCCCCGTAAAAGACACCCCGGACAGCGACCCGCGCGATCCGGGGATATCTTATCTTTTCATACATCCAGTCATGCCGCATCCGGCGGCACAAACATTCAATGAGAAGAACGCTGTCCAAAGAGGTGGGCTAAAGCCCCCTCTTGCGTTCTTCAGTGTGAGCAGGCGCTTCCTTGCGCCGTAGAATTTCTTCGCGAAACAGCTAAGCCTGAGAATCAGGCTTTTGGCTGTTGAGCGAAAACTGCCGAAGGCAGTTAGAAATTCTTCTCACACTTATTCCACAGACATCAGCTCAATGTAAGCCTGCTCACCGGTGATAAAGAAGTAGCAGGGTGCGTCTGCCGTCAGGGTGGCGGGCTTCAGTGTCGCCTTGCTGGTGAACTCATTGCCCTTACGATCCACAAACGTGGTGTCGATCACGATCTCAGCGCCGTTTCTGGTGATGACCATGGTGACGTCCACATCCCTCATGGCATCCTTCCATGCTTCCCAGTCCTCCCAGGACTTCTCAAATGCGAACTCACCCGTTCCGTCATTGCTGTTAGCCGTAGGTGTCCAGCCATAAATATCTGCACGGACAACCGCGTATTCCGCATAGCCTTCATAATTATCAGCGGAAGGAGCCTTATCCGCCGTGGTCTGAGTATTGGCAAATGCCACCACATAGTTGTGATAGTTCTCAGCACCGCTGGAGTAGTTATTCAGCTTCACGGTCTTACTGTCTCCGTCAGCCAACTCCACAGCGTTGGTGAATTCAGACCACCAGCCAAGGCCAAATGTCGTGGTGCCCAGGGTCTCCATCGCATTGGAATCAGGCTTGATGTCCACGCCATCCTCTACAGCCATCAGCTCCACATAACTGCCCTCACAGGTCAGGAACATATAGCAGTCGTCGCCATCCGCTATCTCGGTCTCCACTTTTGCCGTCATGATGTTGTCAAGCCCGTTGTAGTCCACATTGTGAGCCGTGATGTTCAGGATATTGCCTTCCCTCTTCACCTCGATGGTCACATCCACGTCTACCATGGATACGGTTTTCCAGCTGTCCCAGTTGCCCCAGGTCCAGGTAAAATTGAACTTGTCAGGGGTATTCTCACTGTTGACGTCTCCCGGCATCCAGCCGTAAGCATCCGCTCTGATTGCCGCAAATTCCTTGTGAACGTCAGCATTTGCGTTGGGATCCGTATGTGCCGCTGTGGCCTCGTTGGCAAATACCATCACATAATTGTGCCATGTCTCCAGTCCGCTGGAGAAGTTATTCAGCTTAAATACTTTGGTTACACCTTCGGGGATCTCATATGCGGAGGTCCAGTCTGTCCAGAAGCCTGCGTTCAGATCCGTATTGCCGATGGTCTCCAGTGCATTCTCGTCAACCTTCACCTCTACCACTCTCTCAGGGGGCTCATACTTCACGGTAGGATCCCCTGCCTCATAGAGGGTCTTTACCTGGCCTGCGGTCAGGGTGGTGTCAAAGATATAAAGCTCGTCGAAGGCTCCCTTCAGCATAGCGTCCCAATAGTTTACGCCCAGCAGAAAATCAAAGTTATCCGAAGGGGCCATGGTACCGGTAATGATGTTCACAGGCTTTGCGTCCATAAGCTCACCGTTCACATACAGGTCCGGCGTGATATACTTACCGTCCTCACTCAACTTGGTGGGATCTACCACCAGGGTGATGTTGATCCACTGGTTCAGATGGGTATCTGCGGTTTCCGGAGCATACTGCGGCCAGGGAGAACCTTCCGCGTTCTGGTCATAGGACCAGATACAGGGGAATTCCGAGGAACCGGACCAGTCCGCCCAGGTAATGTTCAGGTAATGCTGGCCGCCGGTAGCGTCGCCGTGTACGTCGGGGCCAAACTGAGTAGTGGGCATATAGTTTGCGTTTCTGTTGGCATACATCCAATAGGACAGGGAATAGGTATCGCCCACGCCGTTTACATCCGACAGTCTCAGGCCGTAGGTGCCGTCAATGTACACTGCCTCTCCCTTTACGCCGGGAATGAAAGCAACCTCTTTTTCCACCGTCTCAATGACCTCGCCGGTGCCCTTTGCAGTGGGAACGATGCCGTCCGCGCCGTCCGCCTGGTCAAAGGAAAAATAATACTTAGGTGTGGGAAGCTCCTCCGCCTGAGCAGGTTCAGGAGCGGGTTCGGAACTGGGTTCCGGAGTCGTTTCCGGTGTTGTTTCCTGGCTCTGCTCTGTACTTCCGCTGCCGGACTCGCTGTCACCTGCGTTGCCGCAGGCAGTCATGGTGGCTGCCGTCAGAGCGGTACAGAGAAGAAGTGCCAAAATCTTCTTTTTCATGTTCATCCTCCATTTTTGATTTATTTTATAGTTACCTCCCTGCCAAAAATCCGGCAGGGAGAAAAGCTATCTGAAGTTACTTACTGGTTAAAGGAATCCACCACTGCCTGATACTGCGCCAGCTCCTCGTCGGAGAGCACGTCATAGCCTCCGGGGCCGAAGTAGGAGATCATAGCCTCCGCGTGGTAGTAATTGGCCTGTCTGGTAGCCTCGTCCACATAGTCGGCCGCCTTGGCGCTGCCGGCGTCCACCAGGTCATGGATACCGATCTTATTAAAATACTGATCGCAGAAGTTCCAGTAGCCTGCAATGTTATACCAGCCGTAAGGAACAGGTCTGGTGATGCTTGCAAAGAAGTCATCCCAGTAAGGCTTCCGATCCTCGTCCTGAGGGAACAGGGACTTGTAGCCCTCCCATACCTCCTCATCCAGGGTGATGGGCATGGGCATCTGGGCATTCTTTAAAGGCACACCCGATTCGTTGACAATGCTGGGGTCTGAATAGATCTCCAGCCTTGCCTTCCAGCCGTCAAGGCCCCAGCCCATGAACTTCAGCAGCAGATATGCCTCGTAGGGATGCTGGCAGGAAGTAGACACGCCGCCCATATACATCAGGCTGATGACATTGTGCTCTTTCTCGTCGATCACGTTAGGAGTAACGTAGGGAACGATGTCCAGTCCGTACTCTTCCTGATATCCGTCCCTGCCCCACAGATTCATGTAGGTCCAGAAACCCTCGGAGAATACCGCCACACGCCCGGTTGCGCCGAACCAGGTATCCCAGTTGCCGGACCATGCCTCCATCTCCGCAGTTTCCTGCTGAGGCGCAACATATCCCGCAAGCTTTAAGTCAGAGAACTCCTGCTCACCCACTGCCCAATAAGACAAATCAAAGTCCGTGCCGTCATAACCAAACTCGCCCTTTAAGCCTCTCTCCTCAGGAGAGCAGGCAGCAATGCCATACAGGGAATCCAGCCTGTTGTAATATCCCAGGCCGTAATACTTCATGCCGGTACGCTCGTCCTTTGTAGCCGCCTTGATCAGATCGATCATCTCCGCCCAGGTCCAGTCGGTTCTGGGCATTTCCAGATTCAGAGTCTTGACCACGTTTCTGTCGATAAAGATGGCACTGGGCCAGTACACCATGGGCATTGCATATCTTGCGCTGGTGTCGAAGCAACCGATGCCGTACTCCTCAATGGTAGGCATCAGGTTCTTGTTCTCCGGGTCCGCATCGTAATACTCGGAAATGTCCGCCCAATACATATTGGCCAGGGCCGTATCGGAGTCCGTACCCTCGAACACATCGGGGAAGGTTCCCGATGCAGCGGCTGCGGAAAGGTCAGTGCTCATGTCGTCAATGACCTTGTGCTCCACCGTGATGTTGGGATACATTTCCATGAACTTCTCCGCCAGCAGAGTGACTGTGGTGGGATCCTCATAGTGCCAGAAGGTCAGTGTAATGTTCTCGGTGGTCACGCCATTGTTGCCACCGGCCTGACCGCCCTCACCTTCCGGCACCACCGCCCCGCTGTTGCCTTCATTTCCGGCATTGCCGCTGTCACCGTTGCCGCAGGCTGCCAGTCCGAATACCATGGAACCGACAAGCAGCAGACTCAAAATTTTCTTTTTCATCTTTTATCCTCCTTTTTATTCTCTCAAGGCCCGTAGGGCCAACCTATCGGACCCATAAGACTTAAGTTTAGTGGAAGAATGCCGCTCTTCAGGCATTCTTCCGGGCGAGTAGACCTACCCCGCCGTGAAGAATCGCTGAAGCGCTGAAGCGATTCTTCTGCGTGAAACTTTAGTTCAGCGGAAGAATGCCGCTCTTCAGGCATTCTTCCGGGCGAGTAGGTCTGCTTTGCAGACCGTAGAAAATCTTTGCCTGCGTACCTTGCAGGCTTAGATTTTCTTCTCGCCCTATTCGCCTGTGATACCCGCCCTGTCAATGCTCTCCACAAAGTGCTTCTGCAGGAAGAAATACATGATCAGCAGCGGCAGTACGGACAATGCCGTGGCCGCCATGCGGACACATTCATTCAGGTTGGTTGCCGTATCCCCCGTCTGCGCCTGGGTGTTAAAGCTCGTATCAAAGTTGCTCAACTGCACCACGAGATTCACCCAGAAGCTGTTGGCCGAGAGCCCCTGGACATACAGCGACGTCAGATAAGATTCGTTCCAGTACCACACGAAGGAGAACAGGAACACCGTCAGTATCGCCGGCCCCGCAGAGGGAACCGCTATCTTGATAAAGGATTTCAGGTATCCAGCCCCGTCTATCTGTGCCGCCTCTATCAGTACCTTTGGCACCTGCCGGAAGAACTGATAGAATATCAGTATAAAGATAGCCGAATTCAGCCCGTTTCCGAACAGCGCCGGAAGAATAAAGGACCACAGAGTCCCCACGATCTTCATATTGTTGTACAGCACATAGGTGGGGATCATGGTGACCTGGCTGGGCAGGATGTAAGAGAAGATCAACAGTCCCAGCAGGATCTTCTTCCCCTTGAATTCAAATCTGGCAAAGCCGTAACCCACCAGCATACAGACAACCACATTGCACAGGGTAGGCAGTCCCGCGATCACGATCCCCTTCAGCAGGGAAATCCAGAAATCCATGCTTTTCCCCGCGTCTATGTAATTCTGCAGAAACAATGTACTGGGAATCCACTTTACCGAGGAGTCCAGCAGGTCGTCCCTGTTCATAAAGCTGGTACTGAACATATAGAGGATGGGGTAAAGGTATATAAACCCGATACATATGAGCAGTCCATAGACCACGATCTGCTTTCCGGCGCCTTCCTTTTCCTTGGTGCCAAACACAAAGCGGTGCAGCTTTTCTTTGGTAAAGCTCTTCTTAATAATCTCCGCTGCCGTCATATGTGCGGTAGTTCCGCTTTTTCCTTGCTTTTTGGATCTTCTTTGCATTTCGTATCCCCCTCCTTTCTATTCTCTTTACCGTTCTTGCTTCCTTCTTCATCTCCCGCTTATGGCGCTTCACCTGCCTGTCATAGATATCCTTCTTAGATCCCAGCAGCAGGAAGAACAAAAGCACTATCAGCGTCACCACCAGAGAATACATCCACGCCATAGCCGACGCATAGCCGTAACCCTTCTCCTTGGTGCCGGAGAACATGGCCGACTTGATCATGGTGATCAGTGAGTTCTGTTCGTTGCCGGAAAGGAAGATGACGGAGTACACTGCGTTCAGCAGGATCATAGGCTTGATGGTGGGAAGGGTGATCTTCCAGAAGCACTCCCACTGGGAACCGCCGTCGATCTTTGCCGCCTCGTACAGCGCCGGGTCGATCTTCTGCAGAGCCGACAGGAAGATCAGGATCTGCACTCCCGAATACCAGAGTATCATGATCATATTGGAGAAAATGTCTCCAATATTTTGCGCCAGGCTGTGGGGCAGGAAATTATCCAGCGCCACCGTAATGGACTGCACGTTCATGGCAGGGATGGTGGCCGCTCCTTCATCCACCAGCATATTCATCACAGGGCCGCTGACGATGATCACCGGCAGGAAGAAAATCAGCCGGAAGAATCCCCTGCATTTGATATTGCCGTTCAGCATGATGGCGATCATCAGGGCAAAGACCACAATAACGGGAACCTCCACAATGGTCTGCCACAGATAGGTCACGATCTGCTGGGGGAACTCCGGATTCTCCAGCCATATCTGGGTAAAGTTCCCGATTCCCACCGGCGTAAACTTCGTGCCCAGGGGCGTGATCCTGATATTGAACCACATATAATAGAAAGACTGGCAGAGAGGATACAGCATAAAGGCCGCCACCCCGATCACCCAGGGAAGCACAAACAGCCATCCGGCTCTCGCCTCTCTTTTTTCAAGCTTGCCGAGCTTTACCTTCGGCTTTTTCATTTTCTTTTCTTTTTCCATATCGACTCCTATCAGAAGAACGCATAGCTCATTCCTTCCAGCGTGTGCCCGTCAGCACTCTGTTGCTCCGTGCTGTAGTTCAGATAGATCTTCACACCGTTATCGTAGGTCACTACGGTGATCCCGTTGCCCTTGATCTCATGCTCCACGATAGACGCTCCCGCCGTTTTCTCATGGACGGCCTCCAGCTCCTTTGTATAGGAAATGATGTCGTTCCGGTACACATCGTACTCAGAACTGTAAATATCGCTGGAGTTGGTGTAGATCAGGTCCGCCGAGCTTTCCTTTGTGATGTAGAAGGAGGGACAGGTCCCCGTCTCCACCATCTTCAGAAAGAACTCTTCCTTGTTGGCTTCAAAGTTCACATACTCGGAATATACCGGCATGACGCCCTTCAGCACAATGGACAGGAAGGGTACGCTCTCATCCTCAAAAATATAGCTTGAGGTGTACAGCGGCATATCCAGGAAGCTCTCCGTGTGACTCCACAGATAGGCAAATGGCTGCTGCAGCACCAGGTTTGTGGATTCATCCGCCTTCGCCACCGTGTTGTAATAGCTTTCCCCGCACTGGTGTCTGGTATAGAACGTCCCGCTGTAATTGTAGGAAAAGAGTGTATCTGTGATGCCGCCCAGCGCCAGGCTGTTCACGCCGCTCTTTGTATAGCTCTTTATAAACTTATCCAGAAGGTAGTCCGTTCTGGCGGGAGTCAGCCACATGAACTCTTCGTACACATCCTTGTATGTCTCTTCCTCCTGTTTTCTCTTATTGATCTTCTTCACCACATTGAAGGAAGCGTTTTGTTCATCCGGGTTGATCCGCAGAGCGTCATTGTAAAGATACAGCTTGATGCCTTTGGCCTCAGAATCCTTTATGAGCTCTGTCAGGCTTTTCGTTCCGCCGATCTTGGAGTCCGCCTTGTATTTTGTGATGGGAAGGTCATACAGGCCGCCCTTCTGCCATCCCTTATACACGCTTAAGAGGTCTGTCACTCCCTGCTGCTCCAGATCCGCGTATATCTCCCGCACATCCTCCACCGTGGTCATCACCACCGCGCTGGTGCCCACGATCCAGGACTCCCGCTCCGTCCCCAGGAAATCTACTCTGGTCCGGAATTCATCTGGCAGCCTGGTCAATGATCCGCTGTCCAGCAGATAATTCCTGTATGCCTTTGCCATGCCGCAGTAATTGGCGTTGTCACCGTTTAAGAACAGGTAACGCACCTGCAGGTCCGAATGGCTCCTGTCAGCCTCCACCATCTTGAAGGAACCGGAGGTACTGTTGTTACTGACGGGCTGGGTATACATCCTGCGCTCCGTAAAGCGGGCGAAGATCCTGTTATAGTCGATGCTGACGCCGTTGGGAGACGCCTCCACAGCAGCCCTCTGATCTCCCTCCTCGATCACCGCCAGATAAGCGATGCCCTCAGTGGTATGGGCCATGCCGAATACAGGGGCCAGCACATTGTTGGCGTCATTTACCATTTCATATTTTTCCCACCAGAGCCTTGTGGTGTCAGACTCTTCAAATCCCGCGTCCATACCGTAGACGACGCCGGTATAGCCGGTGTTGAACCGTCCTTCCTTATCGTCCAGATAGATCAGGGCTCCGTTGCCGTCAGGAAGAAACATATAGCCTTCCTTCTCGTCCAGATAGCTGTAGCCCAGATAGGGATACAGGGCAATGGTCCCGATATAGGCGTCACCCTCCTCCACGATGGACTCGTCGGGGATCCGGGCTGTGATACCGTCCTCGTTCAGGGTGACCTCAAGGGTCATTCCCAGCTTGTATTTCGTCCAGTATACTTTGGCCGAAAAACCCTTGTCCGTATAAGTGACCTCCTGGGTGATATCGTCATTGATAAGATCCGCCTGCTGGGTGTCCACGTTGGAATAGATCAGGTTCAGCACCAGCGCAGAACGCATGGCTCCCAGCCACAGGTCATTGTTCTTGCCGTCGTCGTAGCTCACCGCCGATTCCATGCAGGCTCCCGTAGCCTTGTCATAGACGATCACCGCCAGCCCCTCCTCCTTCATATAGAGGGCGTAATTGTCGTTCTCAGCCACCAGCTTGTGGCCGTTCAATTCCTTTTCCGCCGCCTGCACCGGCAGAGGCCCGTGGATCAGACATCCGAGCATCGGTACAAGGAGCAGGGCAACAAGTACAGATGCTATCACTCTTTTTATTTTAGCTGCCAATCTTGTACACCACCTCTCCGAATAAAGATTGTATGAAGTCGAATACCTGCGCCCAAAGCACATATATGATAAACGCAAGCAGCAATGCGATCAGTATCGTGAACACCGTCAGGCCGATGATCTTCACCGTCTCCTTGATCGTGTAATTATTGATCTCCCGTATGGAGATGAACGCCAGGATCGCTATCCATACAAACATGAAAACAGTCGCGAAATCTACAAAGAAGGACTCGTTGTAGGTCACCACGTGGGAGATCGCAAATATAAAGGGCATGAATATCAGGTAGGGCGTCATGCTGTAGATGAAGGAGCAGTAAATATGCTTCAACTTTCCTTCGCCGTCGTTGATGGTACACATCAGGTAATTACATCCCGTGATCAAAAACAGCGCCACCAATAACAGTCCCACATCGGAGAAGATGTCGTAATACCCCTCTCTCACCGTCTTGAACAGGAATCCACAGAAATACTTGTTGATGACATAAAACAGTATTCCGACGGCCAGCATCACATTGGCGCTTGTCAGGGACACCCGGTTCTGTCTCTTGATACCGTAGCAGCCGTCAATGGGATGTCTGATAAAATAGAACATATACTTAAGCTCCCGCATAAGCTTCAACTCGCCGAAGCGCTTCAGCGCCGCTTTGGGTTTTTTAAGGATGCTCCACTTTTTGTCCGCCGCTGTCAAAAGCTTCTTTACCAGCCAGAGCGCCACGATGAGAACGATCACCGTCACCAGGTTCCTCTTCAGCCAGTTGTTGCGGATCTCCCAGAAAGCGTCGGAGTAGCCGTCGTAATCCTTTGCCAGCTTGGCGTACCGGACGGCCTCGTCATAATTCTCCTCCTGGAGCAGCGCCTTGCCCATGGCCATGTTTGCGTAGTCGAACAGATTGTTCATGCGCAGGACCTGGTTCAGAGGCTCCTTACTCTCCGTATAACGCCCCTTGGAGAAGAGATACAGGGCCTCATGGAGATGCCGGGTAAACTCTGTGGGCTCAAACACCTGAATCTGGGCTTTATCGGAGTCCAGAAGATATATCTTATCCTCCGTGTCGATCTGGATCGCCTCCACCTTGGTGGAAAGACCGATCCTCTGCTGCCCGTCGTCGCTTCCGCCGAACACGAAGAGCAGATCGCCCTCATTGTTATACTCATAGATGTAACCGGTGGTGGAAGCCACGAACACATTGTCATGGTTTCCCACCGCCACCGCCACCGGGACCTCCTCGTAGGCGTCGCACTCGATCATATTGATGCCGGCAATGTTCAGACGCTTTAAGGTGTCCAGCTCTTCCCCCCTGGTGACCGTGTAGATCAGTCCCTTCTCGTCGATTGCCATATTGTCCGGCGTGGAGGGAAGATTTCCTACAGACTTTGCCCGCTGGGCGTCGGTCTGGATGGCTCTCCAGATGATCCTCCAGAGAGAGGCGCTGGTGGTATTGGTGCCGAAATACCCCAGGAAGGTCCCGCCCTCCACAGGGCTGATCTGTACGATACCGTTGTTGTTGGACTCGCAGATGACATACATTGTGCCGGATTCGTTTACCACCACCTTCAGAGGCAGGAAATCCAGATCGTTTCCGTACAGGGGATGATCCGGCTTTCCGTAGGTCTGTATCAGCTCGCCGTCCCTGTCAAACACGAAAATGCTTCTGGTGTCTCTGTCCGCCACATAACAGGTGTGATCTCCCGTCACATACATACCCCTTGGATTTACCAGGACGCCCTCGCCGAAGGTCGCGATCAGATCGGCCTCCATGTCCGAGACCACCACCCTGCCGTTTCCGCTGTCCAGAATATACATATAGCCGTCGTCTGTCAGGGTGAAATCCGTGGGGCCTACCAGCGCCTCCTCCCCGATCTTGGTGATGGTCTTATAGGGCAGATAAGCCGTCTGGGTCTCCGTCACATAGCCGTATCCGTCGATGGTATAGGTCTTATAGGGCGAATCCGCCTGCACCTTCATACTGTCCGCCGCCACTCCCAGGAACAACAGGAGTGCAGTCAATGACACGAAAAGCTTTTTCCATGTTTTTTTCATCAATCTACTCACCTTTCCTGTTTACTTGATACCGGAGTGCGCCATGGTGTTCATGACATTTTTCTGCAGGATACAGAACAGCACCAGGTTGGGCACAAACATGATCAGCGACGCTGCCGCCGCTACGCCCTGTCCTGCCACAGTGTTGTTGGTAGTGGTGCTTGTCAGTGTATTCATATAAAATGCCAGCGTTTTCAGGCCGTCGTCATTCACGTAATAATTAGAGGCTTCCATATTGGTCCACACCTGCTGGAACACCAGGATCGCCGCAGTGGCAATGGCCGGCTTGATCAACGGCAGGATGACCTTTGTGTATATCTGCAGCTCCTTGGCTCCGTCCATATAGGCCGCCTCGATCAGGGAGTCCGGCACCTGGTCCACAAACTGCTTCACCAGGAACAGCGCCACCGGCAGAGGGACAAGGGGCAGTATCTGCGCCCAGTATGTATTGGTCATATGCAGCACATTCACCACCAGATATCTGGGGATCATCACCGCAACCGGCACGAACATCAGCGCCAACTGGTTGATGTTCATCATTGCGAATCTGCCCTTGAACTTCAGCTTGGACAGGGCATATGCCGCCGACGTGGTGAAAACAAGAGACGAAAACACCACCGTCCCGGTGATCAGCAGGCTGTTGAACACATACTTGGAAAGAGGTATGCCCGCCGTCCTGGAGGCCTTGAACAGCTTGCGGAAATTATCCAGCGTGGGGTTCGTGGTGATGAACTTGGGCGGAAACGCGAACAGATCCTCCATGGGTTTGAAAGCATGGAAGATGATGAACACGATAGGCAGCCCCGTTATGATGACCAGAGGAAGCACCATCAACAGAATCTTGATCTGACCTTTTTCAAATTTCTTTGGGTTGATCCCATTCCCTTTATAAGCCATTTTCTTCCTCCTAATCCTTCTCGCCGAACAGCTTGTTGGCTATTTTCGAGAAAATCTGAACAATCAACAGCAGCGCCACGGAAATGGCCGCCGCGTAACCCATCTCATACCGGATGAAGCCGTAGTCCTCAATGTGGTTCACGATAAGCTGGGCCGCATAGCCCGGCGTGGGGTTGCCCGCCAGCATGGACGCCACCTGTCCGTTCTGGAACGCCCCCACTATCTGCATGACCGCCGCAAACAGCATCTGGGGCTTCATACTGGGGATGGTGACGTAGATCATCTCCTGGAATCGGTTCTTGACTCCGTCTATGGCCGCAGCCTCGTAAAGGCTCTCATCCGTATTTAAGATTCCTGCCAGGATCGCCAGAAAGCCCACGCCCATACTGCTCCACAGTCCGATGATAATGACGATGGGCAGCAGATAGTCTGCGTTCACCAGCCATACAATGGGTTCATTGATGACTCCCAGATCCATGAGCCAGCTGTTGATGTAGCCCGTCTGATCCCCCGTGAACATGATCTTCCAGAGCACCGTCATTGCCACGCCTGCAGTCATGCTGGGGGAGTAGAGGATCAGCGCCAGCACCGTCCGAAGCTTCCCCGGCAGGTTTGCCAGAGCCCAGGCCAGCAGGAAGGAGAGCACATAGCCTCCCACGCCCACGATGATGGCGTACTTCACGGTGTTGGGCAGAACGTACTGCATGAACACCTCGTCGCTGGTGATCAGGTTGATGTAATTCAAAAATCCTACAGGCTTCGGGAACTGAATGACGTTAAAGTTCGTAAAGGAAAGAACCACCGCCAGGACCACCGGAGTCAGTATGAAAATTGTAAACAGGAGGGCGTAGGGAAGAAGGAACAAATACCCCGCCTTATTGGAACGTTCCCTTCTGCTGATCTTGGTTGATTTCTTCATTGTATCCTCCGCCTTTATTTAGTCTCGAAAATCCTTCTCACTGCTTCCACTGAGGGCACCTTGTATTCCTTCAGCACATTCCCCTCGCTGTCTATGTATCCGAACTCCTCCAGCTTCCGCTCCGTCTCCCGGTCCACCGTTTTCACCGCCTTGTCGATACGGGCCCGCAGGGTCTCGCCGTTTACCACGATATCGTTGAAGGAGTTGCTTATCTCACGCTCCATCATGTAGCTTCCCAGAAGTCTGGGGGCCTCCAGGATGTAGGACGCCTGTTCCATGATGATGTCCTTATGGGCCGTGGGGAAGGGCAGCTTCTCGAAGGCCTCGATATTGGCGGTGGGCCAGATATACTCGTCGCCGTACATGATCTGAAGCATCTGTCCGAACTCCGCCTGCACATCCGCGCTGGACCACCAGTCCATAAACTGCCACGCCCGCTGCTCTCTTCCCTCGTCAGAGGCAAACATGACCGTGCTCTCCGCGCCGCCAGACATATACCGATACACCTCTCCGGTCTCTTCATCCACAACGCCGGGTACCAGGGCTATGCTCCAGGAGTTCGCGATCTCCGGCGCAGCGTTCTTGATCAGGTTATAGGAGTTGAAATCCGCGATCCCGATAGGAAGGTCTCCGTTTCTGAAATGCTGGTAAAAGTTAGGAATATCCACCGGCAGGTCATACAGTGTGAACAGCTCCGTCAGGGCGGTCAGGCCCTCTATGGAATTCTCATTGTTTACCTCTATGTCCTGGGCCGTCTCTCCGTAGAGGGCGCCGCCGTACTGGAAGAGCAGAGGCGTGGTCCCGTGGAAGTTACGCATCGCCAGCATGGAGGCCGTGGGATAATAAACATTCAGTCCCCGCATCTGCAGATCCGGCAGCATGGCGATCAGATCGTCCATGGTATCCGGCGCTTCCAGACCCAGCTTCTCCAGAATATCCGTCCTGTAAAACATCACGTAGAAGTTCATGGTCTCCGGCAGGGAATAAAGCCCGTCGCCAATCACGGAGGACACCAGAATACCCTCGCTGTACCTGCCGAATACTTCCTTATAATTATCAAACTTGGTCAGATCCACCAGAGCTCCTCTGATACCCAGTTCAAAGGGAATGGCGTAATTGATGCCTGTGGCGATGTCGGGAGTGTCCCCGGAGGCATTGGCAAGCACCAGCTTCTGCGGGTCCGTCATAATGGAAAGATCCACCTGGATCCCCGTCTGGGCCGTAAACTGCTCGTCGATCATCTTCTGCATGATCTCCACATACTGTCTGGGCCGGTTCACCCACACCTGCAGATGGGAGGCATCCGTATTGCCGGCGGAATAGGATGTCCCGAAGAAGGAGTGTCCGAACCGTTTGATGGACATCCCCGCCTGCTGGAAAATATTCAGCTTCTTCGGAAGCTTTGCATCCTTCTGATAAAAGTAGATCCTGTCTATGGACAGCTTATTGTCATTGATCAGATCCACAAAATTCGCTATCTGGGTGTTGATGGAGTTGGTGCTGGTGGACAGTTCATCCACCCGGTAGATCAGCTCGTCAGGCTCGTCTCCCAGGGTCTTTAGCTGTTTTGCCGCTATGATCAGATATCCGAAGGCCGCCACGTCCTCCGCGTCCTTAGCGCCTACGAACTGTGTCGCATACTCCGCCAGAGCATACAGCTCATCCACCCATCCGTACAGCCTTTCCTGCACATCCGGTATGTATCTGGTCAGCCTTAAGTCCCTGTATTTGTCCTTATTCGTACCTGCCACCTTTGTGACCTCCAGGGACAGGTCGTTGATGCCGTTCATGATCTCATCCACCTTCTCCAGCACATAGCAGAGATTTTCCGCGCTGATGGTGGCGGAGAGCGTATGGGTCCCTTTTGTCAGGTATACGCTTAAATTATTGCCCTCTTCGTCCTTAAAGGTCTTTGCCGCATACTTGGAGGACGCTTCCACCGGATAACTCTGAAAGGCGGTGCTGGGTATTTCCCCGTCGATCCGCCAGTCCATAAACACGGGGAAATTATTCTTGTCAGCCTGCCGATAGTTCATGGCTATGTAATAGTATCCGTCCGCGATCACATCAAACTGCCAGGTGATGGTCTGGCCCGCGGTCTGGAAAGAGTCGCCGTCCACGGTATTCAGCACCGTCTCCCCGGATGACAGAGGATATAGAGCCCCGTCATATTCGCTGGTGGCATGAATGGCGGAATCATTTCTCAAATAGAAATTCTCACCCTGAATGGTGATCAGCATATCGCCGGGGGCCTCCGGAGAGCCGGTATACCCCGCCACCTTCTGAGGTGCGCACAGAGTCACGTTCCCCAGCAGGAAGCTTCCCTCGCTGACTTCGATCTCCAGCTCATGGCTTCCCTTCTGCAGCTCCACCTTCAGGGGCGTGGCATAACGATAGCTGCTGTCGCCCAGATACTTGCTCTCCCACTGTATCAGCTTGGTGGGCATGGACACGATCTCGTTACCGTACCTGTCCAGGGACACGCCTTCGCTCTGCACCCAGGTGGTCTCAAAATTCAGGTTCCTTGTTTCATAAAAAGGATATTCCCCATCTACCTTCATTGAAAACTCAATGGGAAGAATAGATTCATCATAAGAAAGATAATCGAAGCCGATCCAGTAGAGAGCTGTCTCAGGCGCTTCGATATCCAGACGCAAAACAACGCCCGGACTCACATTCGCAACCCGGCCGTCATAGCCATAGTTGTCCGACGTGAGCACGGACGCATCTTCACTTTTAACTGCGCTCTCCAGGCGGAAGCATTTGCTTTCACCTGAATAGTCAGCCGCACTGTATCCCGCGCTGACATTTGTATAATTAGAAGAAAGTCTTTCAATGCTGAAGCTTTCCGCTCCTGCAGTCTGCTCCTCTGATCCTTCTGCCGCAGAGACAACTCCGATGCCTTCTGTTGAAAGCACCCCCCCCACTGCTATTGCGGCCGTCAGCACTGACGCTATGATCCTCCCATACCTTTTCCGCACCATGCGAAACCTCCTTACTCTGTTTCTATGACTCATTCTTCTTTCAACGCCTATCAGCCGGAAAAGCTTCCTCCTTCGGCTCTGAATCACACCCATTGTTTGAGTCATCCCTCAAGTTTTCACTTGATTTTCCCTAAAATGAACATTTATTTCCGTTTCTTTTAAGTATTTACTTAATCATTGTTGTATCCGCTTAACTTTACTATTAACTTACCACATCCACAATCAATAATCAATATACATTTTGTTTCTTGGTCTACAAAATTACCTTTTTACTTTTGTTCATATTGCACAAAAAACAATGGAAATATTTTATCTTGACGGAATTTTTGCTGTTTTGTTGACTATTTATGTATTGACTTAACTTTTAGGTCTGATTATAATCAGCATATATCGTCTGAACTACAGGAGGAAATAAGATGTTATACTTGCACTCGCTCTCTGAGGCGGAGGAGATTTTCAAGGCCCTGAGCACTCCCATGAGGCTTCGCATCTTAGAGCTGATCTACGAGAACGACCAGTTGAGCATGAATGACCTGGCAAAGGCCCTGGAACTGACCAACAGCGCTATCTCGCTGCACGTCAGCAAGCTGGAGGACGCCGGGCTGGTGGCGATCCATACCACCTCCGGAAAGAGAGGGGTCATGAAGATCGTGCGCCCTGTTTATTCCCGTCTGCTGGTGGATATGGCTCCTCAGGCAAAGCCCAGACATTGCTATACCGATGATATATCCGTAGGCCATTTTATCTCCTGCGACGTGCATCCCACCTGCGGCCTGGCGACCCCAAACAACATTATCGGCGAGCTGGACAACCCCAAGGTCTTTTCCTACCCGGAGCGCTTCGAGGCGGATATTGTGTGGATCGGGTACGGAAGCCTGACCTATAATCTCCCTAACCGCCTGAATCCGGGCCAATCCCTCCGTGAGCTTCAGATCTCCTTTGAGATCTCCTCGGAATGCCCGGAATTCAACCAGGACTATCCCAGCGATATCCACTTTTCCATCAACGATATCCCCCTGGGGACCTGGGTCAGCCCCGGAGATTACGGCGCAAGGCGGGGAATCATCTCCCCTTACTGGTGGCCTGAGCTGCTGAATCAGTACGGCCTGCTGAAATCTCTGATCATCAACGAGAACGGCACCTTTATCGACGGCACCATGCGTATTTCAAAGACCAGGATCCAGGATCTGCATATAGACCACAACAGCTCCCTTTATTTTACCTTTTCCGTTCCTCAGGATACGCCCAACTGCGGAGGTTTGACCCTGTTCGGTGAAAACTTCGGCGATTACAGCCAGGCGATCCGGGTGAAGGCGTACTACGACAGCTCCGGCGCTGCTGCTCAGTCAAATACTCCGCCGCAAGCAGTGGGGCATCAAACTTGAAACGCCCCAAGAGGCGGGGAATTTGACCCTCGCGGCATTCCTCACTGTGCTGTCAGCCAAGCCTGGTACAGCTTCGCATGATCGTTGATACAGGGCCAGCTGCCGCCGGCGCCTGCGGTGACACAGATATATTCTTTCCCGTTTACATCCGCCGCAAGGCTTGCCGCGCAGTTCTTCGACTGCGTCACATAACCCGTCTTGCCGCATATCACCTCTCCATGGGTGTCCTTGTCCTCGATCCTGCGCAGGAACCAGTTAGAGATCACGAGCCCCTTCGGGTGCTGCTCCGTTGCGTCGGTAGTGTATGTGTGCGCCGACAGCACTTCCCTGCAGAAAGGATTGTCCGCTGCGGTTTTCAGTATTACCGCAATATCATACACCGTGCTGTAGTGATTCACATCATATAAGCCCACGCAGTTGGTAAAATGCGTAGAATCCGCCAGACCCAGCTCCTCCAGCTTCTGATTCATCAACTCCACAAAAGCCTCGTGGGAACCCGCCACATAACAGGCAAGCCCCAGCGCCGCGTCCGCGCCGGAGGGCAGCACCGTCCCGTAGAACAGATCCCTCACCGTCACCTGCTCTCCCACGTCAAAGCCCACATTGCTGCATCCGTTTACAAAGCTGTAATCCGTGATGTCTATGGTGATCGTAAAGGTCTCGTCCAAAACGGGATCGGCCGCCCAGCTCTCTCCGCCTATCCCCAGCGCGTCCGCCGCCGTCAGCACTGTCAATACCTTAGTCATGGAAGCGGGACTTATGGACGCATTGGCATTTCTCTGGGACAGTATGATACCGTTCTCCACGTCGATCACCACGCCGCACTCACTGCTGATATCCTCCGCAAACCCAGTAGTGGCATATGTACTCACCGCCTCGTAGGCTTTCGGCTGCAGGGTCTCCCCGCCCTCGCTGTCCGAATTCGGGGACGACGGCGTTCCCCCGTCGGTATTGTCCGGATTTGAAGATGACGGCATTCCCTCACCCACCTCACCGGATTCCTCCGGCGGCATGGTCACCAGGTTATAGCTGCCGCCTGCAGCCGGGCCGCCTCCCACAGAGGCCATAAACTGCTCTCCGCTGTTATCCGGTTCTTCCCTGTGGCTTCCCCTTATCAGGGCTCCTGCGCCCGTGACCACCACGATCAATACTGCCAACGCCGCTGCGGGAATCACCCTCTTTTGTATCAGCTCCGCCCGCCGTTTCTCCCGTTTCATCTCCTCAAGCCTTCGCCTGCGCCGCAGTCTCCGCTCTTCTTCCGATTCGTTCATTCTCTCGTCGTTCATCTGGGATTTACTTTCAATACCTTTCTGTTTATTCTATTCCGCAGTCCTGCTCCGCAGAATATTTTTCTACTTGTCAAAGGCGCATCGCGCCTTGGGCATCGCCCCTTTTGCAAATGGCGCGGGGTGAACATCTACAGCTCACGCATACGAGATCTTGCGCCGATAACCGCCTCCAAGCCGACGTTATAAGGCTCTCTGACGACGCCGAACTCCGTGACGATTCCCGCTATCAGTTCATGGTCCGTCACATCAAAGGCCGGATTGAACACCTTCACGCCCTCCGGCGCCATGGGCTCCTTATACCACATTTCCGTCACTTCCTGAGCCGGGCGTTCCTCAATACGGATCTCTTTCCCGGTGGGCGTATCCGGATCTATGGTGGAGGATGGTGCGCAGATATACACCGGGACGCCATAGCGCTTTGCAACTGCCGCCACCACTGAGGTCCCGATCTTATTTGCGGTATCTCCGTTTGCCGCCACCCTGTCGCAGCCCACGAACACGGCGTTCACCAGCCCGGCGGACATAACAGCCCCGCACATATTATCGCAGATCAGGGTCACATCCACACCAGCGGCGGCAAGCTCATAGGAGGTCAGCCTTGCTCCCTGCAGAAGAGGGCGGGTCTCATCTGCAAACACCCGAAAATGATAGCCCCGCTCCTGTCCCAGATAGATGGGCGCCGTGGCTGTACCGTACCTGACTGTAGCAAGCTTTCCCGCATTGCAGTGAGTCAGGATACCGTCTCCCGGCTTTACAAGCTTCAGGCCGTTTTCCCCGATCCTGCGGCATACCTCAATATCCTCTTCCCATATACATAAGGCTTCTCTGCGCAGGGCCTCCTTCACCTCAGCCACCGGCCTTGCCTCATCCCTTCCGGCCTTCAGCGCCACAGCCTCCATGCGCCTCAACGCCCAGGAAAGGTTGACTGCTGTAGGTCTTGCAGAATCCAGATAATCCTTATATTCACAGAATTGAACATAAAATTTTTGAAAATCCTGTTCCTCTATCTCCTTTGCCAGCACATAAATGCCCAATGCCGCCGCTACGCCGATCGCCGGCGCTCCCCGCACCTTCAAAAAGTAAATGGCATCCCACATTTCCCTGACTGTTTTCAGGGCAATAAACTCCATTCTGCCGGGCAGCAGCGTCTGGTCGATGATCACCACCGCATTCTGCTCTTCATCCAGCGCCACCGTGTCATGATCCGCAATACTTTTTCCGTCCTGCATTCCCTCGGTCTCCCCTCTGTTAGCGCAGAATCCTCACCGTCTGACAATATCGGCAAATTCTGCGCCTGCCGCCTTTGCCAGAGCTGTCGGCGCAAGCTCCAGCTGGACGCCGATGCGTCCGCCGCTGACGATTATTTTCTCCAGCTTCTCTGCGGAACTGTCGATACGGGTCACATACTGCTTTTTCATACCCACGGCGGTACAGCCTCCCCGAATGTATCCGGTGGCTGCATTGATGTCTCTGACGTGGATCATTTCCACGCTCTTCTCTCCCACACTCCTTGCGGCGGCCTTTAAATCCAACTCCGCCGCAATGGGAATGACAAACACAAAATAGTTCCTGCTGTTTCCCACTGTCACCAATGTCTTATAGACCTTTTCATGGGGCAGTCCAAGAATATCCGCTATCTGTATTGCGTCTATGAATTCGTCGCACCGGTAGGTATACTGCGTAAAGGGAATGTTCATGGATTCCAGAATACGCATGGCATTTGTCTTGTTTTCCTTTTGCTTTGACATTCTTCAATCCTCAAAAATAAGATTACAGGTGCTACTCTAAGTATAACACAGCTTTTCTCGTAATGCCACATAAACTTTCTGTGGGTTTGCTGGGGGCGGTGGGGCTCCGCACAGCGGGATGCAGCAGCGGGACGGCGGGCAGGGAAGCCTGATTGCAGCACATAGCCAATTTTGGGGAACGTTACTTTTCACACAGTAGCCACCGAAGCGGCATCTTTGATGCCGCTTCGCT
>JAMPHT010000037.1 GCA_023663285.1 Bacillota bacterium | reverse complement strand
TTAATATTTTTGTCCTGTACACCACTCATGACATCCTGATATAGCTTATTTATTGTCGACATATGTGAAATGTCTCCTCTCCCTTTTGTTAAGAACTTCATCATCCATTATATCTTCATTGTGCGGTATTTCTTCCTCTGTCAGTCACTAATGATTTCATAATCCGGCCCCAGCTTCCCGATCACCTTACCCATGCAGACAATGCTGTCAGGTTATTAATATGGGCTTAAAGTCCATTTTGTTCGGCCCCATAAACTGCTTGCTCATGAGTAAACCCTTCAAATTCAAGCTGGCCTATTAAACTATCTTTTGAAAAAGCCATTATATCCAAGTAGTTTTTTGCTGACTTAACAGCTTGCTCGTTCCAATCAGCACCACAGTTATCAACACCATAAGCGGCTTGCTCGGAGGTGTATTTTTCATATTCCAGTTGCTTTATAAGGCCAGTGTATGAAAAGGCAGACATATCAAGATATAAGCTTGCTGATTTTAGCGCTTGCTCATTCCAATCGGCACCGCAATTGTTAGCTGCATAAATTGCTTCTTCAGTGGAATATTTTTCATATTCTAACTGTTCTATAAGTCTATTATAAGAAAAGGGCATAATAGACAAGTAATTTTTTGCTGTTCTTAAAGCATTTTTTTCACCGGATGTAGGAGTATGTGCTTCAGAGGCTTCCTCCTGGGGAATCTGACTTTCGGTAGATTTCTCGATTTCTGGCGAAGATGATTCCAAATCAGGAGAATTAATTTCTTCATTATCGACGGATATAGGTGGTGAACTTTCTTCCTTTTGTTCAGGGCTCGGTGTAGGTTCAATGCTTTCTTCCCCTTGTTCAGGGCTCGGTGTAGGTTCAATGCTTTCTTTCCCTTGTTCAGGGCTCGGTGTAGGTTCAATGCTTTCTTTCCCTTGTTCAGGGCTCGGTGTAGGTTCAATGCTTTCTTCCCCCTGTTTAGGGCTTGGTGTAGGTTCAATGCTTTCTTCCCTTTTTTCAGAATTTGCTGTTGAATTATATTCTGAGGTTGGAACTTCAGAATAACTGGTAGGTTCGGAACAACCAGCAAGAAGCATCATTCCACATAATAAAAAAATAGCAATACGTTTTTTACTCATATCTTTTCCTCCCTATTGAAATATATTGCCTCATTTTCGATTCAGTTCAATTATGTTTCCTTTTCGATGAACAATGTAATTGTTTCGCGCTACGCCATTTTTGCAGGATTCCCCTTTTCCTCTTCAATGCCGATAGTGCGAAGAAACATGGCACGTTCCCCATTATTGAGCATACGGAACTTCCTGATAATATCTTTTTCCAGACAAGAGAGTTGAAAATCATCACTGTATGTATTAATATTTTCTTCCCAGCCCATAAGATAAGCAATAGAGCAATGAAGAATTTTTGCTAAAGGTTCAATTATTGTAGTAGGTAATTTTTCAATGTCTGCACTCTCGTATCTGTAAATAGTCGCACGTGAAACGCCAAGAGCATCAGCTATATTATCAGCGGATAATCCCAATTCTTTGCGTCTTGCCTTTATGCGTTCATACACTTCCACGAATTATTCCCCTCCTTTCTTGAGATAGAATATAACATAACTGTTGCAGAAATGCAACGCAATTACAGAAAATAAAGAAAAAAATTTCAAAAATGAGAATATATCATTGACAAAAAGGAACTGGCGTGATAATGTATAAAACAAGAAGTCGCAAAAATGCGACAGAAGGGAGAAAATGAGAAATGTGCAATATTGCAAAATTAAAAGGGAAGATTGCAGAAAAAGGACTCAATCAAGTCATATTGGCGAAAGAAGCAGGAATGGATAAAAGCACATTAAGCAGGAAAATGAAATCAGGAGAAGCTTTTACTATTGGCGAAGCTAATAAAATTGCAATAATTCTCAAATTGACAAAAGAGGAGGCTATGAATATTTTTTTTGACAACATTGTCGCATAAATGCGACTAGCCTTAAAACCGAGGGAATCAGAATAGGGAAGGAGGTGAGAAGAATGTTTTATAGCACACAATTATCAAGCGGAAAGATTTTACATCATGAGCCACTTTCAAGAGCGGTAACGAATGCACTAAAAGCAATAGAGTGCGAATTTCCGGAGGAATCCCGCACTCTTGAAATGTATTACTGCGTACTTGATACGTGCAAAGAAGTTTTAAAGCAGCAAAAAACAATAGTTCTATAGAAAACTGTCTGCAATTTCCTGCAATGTGTACTCTATGACAGGCAGTGATGGATCATCTGCAGAATATTTCTTCCGGGGCAATTCAGTCATTGCTCGGATTTCAATGGTAAATGTATCAGAGTACTTTTTACCATTGAGAGTGTATTCAACAGAAAAAGTTAATGGACATGGTTGCAAAGGTAATTTTTCACTATCCAGATTGCAGATAAAAGATTGCCCTGGTGCTATAAAAGCACCGCACAGATGATCAAATGGAACGCGATCAGTTAAAAGTGAATATTTTGCTAGATTCTGGTCGCGATCAAATCTTGAAATATGTGCGCCGCTTTGACCAAAGTTTTTCACGCATAAGGAACAAACGGGGAGCTGGTAGTTTTTTATTGCGGAATAGACAACAACATAAGGGCGTGTAGAACTTTCGATCATCTTGTTGTTTTGCCATAATGTGAGAACAACGGTAATGACTGATATAGCAGCCAAGATGAAAGATAAAATGCAAAGAATGATGTTGACAATGGTAGGTGTATCCATATGAGTACCCTCCTTTCTTCTGTACTCGGCTCTGGCGGGAGCCTGTAGAAACAGTATAAAGGAGACAATGGGCAAATGCAACAAAAGAATATCAGAAGAGACAGAGGGGAGGTGAGGAAAGTGGACATGATAATAGAATGCAATAAAATTCCGGTTCCGCCCAGAACGGAGGTAAAGAAGGTAGTAGAAGAGTCGGTAATGCCGGAACAGATCAGAAGCTACATAGAAAAGGAGTATGCAAGGCTTCGGGAAAAGGCAACTACATATGGGGAACTGGATGATCTGATTGTTAAAGAGTGCAGGTTCTTTCGCCTTCAAGCAAAGGAGTGGAAAACTTTGCAGAAGATGGTATTTAGAGAAATGTATGAAGCAGAGGTGAGCAGCCTGCCGATCCAGCAGGCCGCCCAAAAAACTACGGCAGATCAGTTGTAATACTTACTATGGCTTTTGAACAGTAGGCAATAGAAAATTCTTCGTTTATGTAAAAATAGTCACAACGGCAGAATATTCCTAAAAGCCACCACGTTAAACCATAGTGTACATGAGTTTCAGCAGGAACTGGATCTAGAAGCCCTGCAATAGGGCCATCTTTGTCAGAAGAAAGTATAACAGGACAAATTTTATCTGTTTCATTAACAGTTACAGTGGACCCATCTGAAAAATTAATTGTAGCTCTCATAGGTGAGTTTCTCCTTTCTTTTGTACTCGGCTCTGGCAGGAGCCTGTACAGGCAGTATAAAGGAGACAATGGGCAAATGCAACAAAAGAATATCGGAAGAGCAGGAGGTGAGGAAAGTGTCAATAAAAGGACAGGCAATAATAGCGCTTGCTATTACATATTTAGTAGGAATCGTTGCAGTAATACTCATGAAAAAGCTGCAGCCGAAGGGGGAGAAAGATAATCTCTATTCTATATGGGTAGCATTCGTGTGTCTTGTTATTACAGTTTTTTTAATATGGTACGTATATCAACAGTCAAATCAGATAGGATAGGGCGGGACATTGACAAAGAACTAGAGGCGCTGCGAGCAGGGAAAGGCTGAGAAGTTGGCAATACCCAAAAAGAATATTGGAAGAGCAGAGAGGAGGTGAGGAGATTGTTTGAAACAGAATACAGAGAAAGAGAAGATGGAACCATTGAAAGCAGGTACAAGTTCAGAGGCGAAGAGTTGGCCACAAAGTCGGATGTCTATGAGTGGTACTTAAGAGGGAATGCGTACACAGATACTTGTGATACGCGAAGCAAGGTGGCTATTGGGTTTTCGATTGTGAGCATGATAATTTCTCTTATCTTCAGCTTTATATGCATGGTTAGCTAAGAAAAATTGAAGTAGCAAGCGCAAGCATTGAGATAGCAACGGAAATAGATGAAGTTACCAGAGGCACAAACCACTTTACAAAAGCTTCACGTCGGTTTTCAACATATTTGTTACCAAGGGGAGTCAAACCAATAGAACCCTCCGCTGAAGTCGTGGAAATATCAAAAGTAAGACGTTGTTCTTCATTGCGGTATACAGCATAGTGCTGAGGACAAAGATAAATGGCTAAGATGAGACCATCTTCACCGAACTTTTTTAAAACATCCTCTAGTTTAACTTCATGTTTGCGGTAGATGTATTTCATAACATTATAAGTATTTTTATCAATAATATAAGGTACTGTGTTTTCTTTTTGCATTTTAGATGTTTCCTTTCTTTTGCAGTTGGTTCTGGCAGGAGGCTGTAAAAACAGTATAAGAGGGGAAGAAAGGAAATGCAACAAAAGAATATTTAAAGAGAGAGGAAAAAGGAAAAATGAGAAAACAAATCGAAGCACTTAAAAATCAACTCAGCAAAATGTATCAGGAGCTTAAGGGGAAGGCAGAGACCTATGGAGACTTGGAAAAATTGATAGAGAAGAGGGTAAAGGAGAACCAGCTTGATACATCATTAATGATTTTTGCAGATAAATGTTTGAGAAAGATGCTGCATAGTGACTGGAGCAGAGCAGTCATTAAGAATCAGGACAAGCTGGGAGCTGTGTATCTCTGTGATGGCAGAGAAGAGTGTAGTGGACAAGAGAATTGTTATATGATAGGCGGGTTCTGCAGGCACACACATGACATTGCCCATGCAAAAAATTTTTATCGGTTAGGCAGAGAGGGAGACTACAGAGAGATTGATCCGGATAGGGCCAGAAATGTTTCCGAGAGTTCTGCAGAGGGCAAGGTGATTGAGGATGAGCAGGAAACAAAAAGAGATACTTTTGTTTCTGGGGAGGTTGAGATCAAGATACAGGGTGTAAGAGGCGCTATGATACTGGATCCCGAACAGGAAAAAGCTCGATTGGAGCGCCTGCTGGAGACTGTGCAGAAGTTCCGGGAGAAGTTTCCTGCTGCAAAGATAAATATTGATTACACAGAAAGATGACCAGCGGATAAGGAGGAAAAGGCGAGGATGTACATTGTCAGCAAAAACAAAAAGTCCATTGTAAATATGTCGCAGGCGACGGTTGTTTATCTGGGAGCGGATAACTGTACCATAAAGGCCGACTACCAGAACGGAAACGGCTGCCAGCTTGGGAGATATGATTCAGAAGCAGCGGCAAGGGCAGCAATAGATATGATAGCAGGCAGCATAGAAAAGACAGAAGTGTGCTATATGCCGGATGATGACGCCGTCAAGGCGAAGATGAACCTTAACGCGCAGACCTATCATCATATCGCAGGAAAGAAGTCAAAGGGGCATGGTGGATCATGATAAAAGATGTGGAAATATATAACGAGATGCCTGAAGGCTGGAAGATCCTGAATGGAGCGCAGACTGCTCCTTCCGGTTATGTATGGATATGGAACGGAAAATCGCGGTTTGGAGCAGACAGGGCTTTTCGGTATGCGCTACTGAAAATGCAGGAGGGAGAGGAATCGAAAGATACCTTCTATCTGAACCTGAAATCAATACCGCATTGTTGAAGGATCGCATTTGCGGTATGGCGCGATTTGATTCTGGTATCTACTGTAACATGACGGTTAGTGATTGGGCTGAACCATATGTCGTGATCGCCCTTGCCTCTGCGTTTAAAGGAACAGTTATTTTTGGTAAGGATCTCCCGTACTTTCTTTTCGTATTCAGCCATTAGAGAACCATCCTTTCACGCCGTTCTGATACAAATGACAGGGAAAGAGTGCTTGGAATGGGGGAATTAAGTGCCAGCAGTTCAGGAATGGCAATGCGGGAGCGTTCCAGAAGAGCGTCAAAGGATCCGGATTCCAGCACAAGGCCGGGAATATCGTCGCTGGTAGCGATCCATACACTAGCTTCATTGTCCCATGTTACGTGGATGACATATTCCATACAAAGTACCTCCTGCAGTTATTATATGTTGGATTCAAGAATTCTATCAAAAGAATAGCTTTTTCAAAACCTGTTGTCAATATGGAAATCAGTAAGAGGAGGTGAGGACGTAATGACAAATGATTGCAGCACGTGTACATATAACACTTTCAGCAAAGATGGCAACATCTGCCTGTTGGAGGCTACAGGCGGGGACTGCCGGTATGAGGAGCGGGAGCGGCGGATCTGCCCCGCCTGCGAGAAGGAAGTATACCGGGATGAGATGCTGTACACAAAGGACTGTCATGGCATCACCTTCCGCCTGGTTTGTAATGACTGTTACACCCGCCTTATGGCGGGCGGCTATGACGGAGAGTATTACACAGAGGCGGATGAGTGCATAGACGATGATTATTGAGGGAGGTGAGGCTTATGCCGAGAGTAGCTTTGAGTGCGGAGCAGCGAAGAGATTACAAGCTGCTGGATTTTAAGATCTGGGTGAATGGAATGATGAAGCGCCACCACAAGACCCAGCGGGAGGTGGGAGAGGCGCTGGGGCTCTCCCAGGTAAGGATATCCCAGATGCTGAAGATCCCGAAGGCAGGGAAGCGGGAAAAGGTGGAGCCGGATCCGTTTACTTATGGACAGGTTCTTACATTATGTGAGTTCTTCCGAGTGGAAGAGGAGGAAAGAAAGAAACTGCTGATGCTGTAGACCAGCGGGAAGGAGGGTGCAGATGAAAGTGTTATGGAAAGTGACGGCCAGTATCGGTATCGTGCTGGTGTGCCTGGGCGTCGCAAGCATAGACAGCCCGTCCGTACTGCTCCCGGTGGCAATGATAGCTTCCGGGACAGTCATGGCAGGCATATCCGCCAGAGGGGAGTCGGAATGGAAGGAGGAATAGAGATGATGGACAACGTGAGATCCGAGAAAGAAATGATAGAAAGCTGGCTGTCCAGACTGGCTGCGAATCAGAAGGAACGGGAAGATCTGAAGATGCTTAAGCTTGATAACGACAAGCTGGAGATATGTTCAGGAATAGAAGCTGTGCAGTTGTATAACTGCATAAGGACGATTGCAAGGAAGCGGCAGATCCTTCTTGATTTGAGGATTGAACACTATGCAGATGGCGCCAGAAAAAGGAGATGGAACTTTATTTTTGAGGGGGTGGAATTCTATGAGCTGGAAGATATTAAAAAATAAGGAGCGGCCGACATCGAAACGCCGACCGCAAGCCTTAAGCCCTTATACTTAACCACACATCTATAGTATAAGGGCATAGGGCGGAAAAGTCAAGAGAAAATGAGGGGTTTCGGCCCCTCTTAGTATCTTGCTAAAGCTATTATCTTTAGGACCGGGTAAGGAGAAAAATACTATGCCATACATCATTGAGACGTGTGTGGCAGGAAAGACGATCGAGACCTGTAAATATTATTCATACCGCTATCATGCCAAAGGGGAGAAAAGGGGTAAAAAAGAAAAGCCCACATCAGCCGCCCAGGTAAAGGTGAACCTGCGGAAGGCGGAGAAGGATCTTCGGAGATTGATGAACGAGAACTTCCGGGACGGTGACTCTCTGGTGAGGCTGGACTTCAGTAAGATGCACTACCCTGCAGGAAGCAGGCAGATGCAGAAGGCAATGAGTGCATTCTTAAAAAAGCTCAGGGAGTTATTCCGGAAGCAGGGCAGGGAATTGAAGTACATATATGTCAAGGAGATCGGGAAGCGGGGAGGCCGCCATGTCCACATCATCATGTCCAAGGTGGACACGGATACCCTGATGGCGTGCTGGCCCTTCGGGGGTATCCATCTGGATCCTCTGTACAGCGACGGCCAATATGCGAAGATCGCGGCTTATTTCATCAAGTATTCTGCAAAGACAGAGGAGACGGAGGGAAAGCTTATCGGAAAGCGTTGGAACCCTTCCCGGAATCTCAGGAGACCGGAGCCGGAAAAGAGGCCCGTCGAAGCGAACACCTTCAGCAAGAGTATCAGGCTCCCGGCCGGATATTATCTGGATAAGGATTCTATCCAGGAGGGCATATCAAGTTATACAGGATTCGAATATTTTTCCTACACACTAATCAGAATAGACAGAATAGACAAAATGGACAAGGAAGGGGGTGGGGCAGTTGGACAGGGTAAATATATACAGCCACACGGACATCAGGGGATTGAGACCGGAAAACGGGACAGCCTGGTACATCCTGGAGGCGGAGACGTCAAAGGGACCGGCCACCGCAGGAGACAAGCTCCGGCTGGAGCAGGCCACCGAGAACCAGGCGGAGCTGACCGCCCTCCTGACAGCGGTCCGGAGGGTCAAGCTGGGGTGTGAGCTCCACATATACACGGACTCCACATTTGCGGCGGCAGGCTGGACAATGGGCTGGATCTCCGGTTGGAAGAAAAACGGCTGGAAGAACAGGAAAGGGGAGCCGGTAGCGTTCAGAGAAATGTGGCAGGAATTAGATGAGATCATCAGCTGCCACCATACAGAATTCCATATCAGGGAACACCATGCGTATGAGGCATGGTTCAAATTTGAAGCAGAAAGGGAAAGGAAAGAAAATCATGTACGAGAGGTTCGGAGAATTCAATTCAGCGGAGGAAATAAATGAGACAGCGGTAAACCTGAGAAAAGAAGGAGATGCGGAGAGCATCCGGATCCTGGCCCGCGAGAATGGGATAGATGAGGAGGTTGCCGAGATATTCATATCCGGTGACATCATCTATCTATGTGACTTGATGTCTGCCGCAACCGGAAAGATCGAGGTAGAGGCGGCGGAGCTGAAGGCAAAGGAGATCATGGCGGATTGGGCGGATTATATCAAGGTCAGGTGCTTTGAGGATGAAAATATGGCCCGCGCGGTCAGGAGCAAAGATAAGAGCCTCAAGGGCTGTATCGGGGAGCTGCTCAAATGGAGCTTCAAAAACCAGAGGACGGTCGATTCCGAGATCATGAAGGCAGCAGGCGTATCTGGCAGGTGTACGCTGGGGATCCCTGGCATGGGCACCGCGAAGCAGATTATCACAGAATATTATCTGGGGAAGTAGGTGGACGCCATGAAAAAGAAAGCGATAGAACGAATTGAGTTCCTGGGGCTGCCAAAGGTCAGCAGAAAAAGGGGCGTGAACTTTGTATGCATGACAGCGGTAAAAAATGTGGCTCATGAACGGCACCTTTTTCTGGAGGTATACAGAAATAATAAAGAATCGCGCAAGGCGCCGATTGTAAGGATCGTGCTTACCAGGAAAGACTTTGGAACGTACTTTCCGGCAGACGGAACATGGTCAAGGGCACAGATCGAAAGTGATGAATATTACTCGACCTCTCTGATATGGGATCAGCAGGTGCATTCAAACAGAAAGACAAAGGAAACGGAGAATATTCTTTATACCGCGGCGGACTTTGAAAAAATGAAAAGATTTTTTAATGATGAGTCGCGGAGATATATCGAATACTGGTGGGAATATATCAAAAGCAAGGAAAGAGATATCCTTTGTCTGGAAAGAAACCGGAGAAACGCGCGGAGATATGAGAGGCGGCAGCAGGCGCTGCAGGACAGGATAGCGAACACGCCTAAGCTGCCGGAGCAGGAGATCTTATCCTGGGCGGCCGAGAATCTTTTTCAGAAAAATCATTATCTGTATTACAGGAAAAAGGGTCCGAGAGCGGAGATCTGCTGTTCAGCCTGCGGAGGAGTTACCGAGGGAAGGTGGAAGGCGGGGGATACTTACGAGAGTGAGTTTGAGAAGCATATTGCCGAACCGAAGGATAAGTGTACGGGATCCTGCCCGATGTGCGGTGTGCCGGGGATCTATAAGCCCCAGGGGATGGCAAAGAGGATCTATACAAATGTGAGATATGTATATAAGGCAGACAGATATAAAGAGACGGGGGCAGTAATACGTTATATCCAGCTGGAAAAGAACTATGAATTGCTGGAGAGTTCATCGGACGCTGGAAAGCTGCATATGGAGGGAGCCAGAGAAATACTGGAGGGTGTGGAAATTGCCAGAACATACATAAACGACGGCAAAACGCAGACGGATTACTGTAAATATGATTGGGTACATGGTAAAGACTTCTGGGACGACTGCAATCTGTATGGCATGAGTAATATCACGTTGGAAGCGGCGCCATTATATCCGGGCTTTTCGGACAGCCTCAAAGGGACTTGCCTGCAATATTCTGCGATAGAGCTTTATGCGGCGGAAGTCGGCAAGGTAAAGGTACGAAACTATCTGGAAGAGTATTTGAAGTTTCCCCAGATCGAGATGCTTGTGAAGCTGAAGCTGTATGGCGTAGTAGAAGAGATGATCTGTTACGATTATGGGATCGTAAAAGAAAGTAAGGCGGACAGGGCAGACAGATTTCTGGGCATCCGAAAGGAAAGACTGAAGATGCTTATAACACACAGAGGGGATAAGGATATTCTGAGTATCCTGCAGGTAGAAAAGCGAATGGAGCAGAGCTGGACAGAGAGCCAGATACTGGCGCTTGCGGAGCTTAATGTGTTCCAGAAAGACATAGAACAGGTATGCAGGATCATGACATTGCAGAAGGCTCTGAACCTGATAGCAAAATATGCCGGATGTGCATACGGAAGCGGTTGTTCCTATGCCACAGACAGACTCAGGGAAACAGCACAAACCTATTTTGATTATATATCCATGCGGGAAGAGCGAGGCTATGACATGAGCAATACGGTATATCAGCGCCCGCGAAACCTGATGGTAGCACATAATAAGATGGTAGAGGAGCAAAACAGAGAAGAGTGGGAAAAGAGAAAGAGTGAAGTGGAGAAGAGATATCCTCTCATCCGCAGAAGCTATCGGAAATTGCGGAACCGCTTCCTTTACGAGGATAATGATTTTATCATCCGTCCTGCAAGGTCAGCAGCGGAGATCGTCCGGGAGGGCCGGATCCTGCACCACTGTGTGGGCCTTGACAATTATCTGTATAGCCATAATAAGCAAATAAGTATCATTTTGATGCTGAGAAAAAAGAAGGAGCCGGAGATACCGTATATAACAGCTGAAGTGAGAGTCCGGGACGGAAAAATCATCCAGTGGTTCGGAGCCCATGATAAAAAGCCGGCGAATGAGGCACAAATGCAGAAATGGCTCAATGCTTATGAGACCAGGCTGAAATGTGAGAAGCCTGTGGAAGCTTCCGAAGCGAAGGCCGGAACGGAATGTCTTGCGGCGGGCGCATGATCACAGACAGGAGGGTAAGGTGTCGGAAAAGGAGGACAGGGAGTATAAAGAGGCAGTGCGTAATTTTTATCAAGTCTATGAGCCTGCAAGAAAGCGGTACGGTCTCCGGATGAATATCTGCTTCAGCCTGTTTGACAGCGGGCTGATTGAGATATGGAGGTATGAGGGGGAGCTTGGCGTAGAGAAGGTGTGCAGGATCAAGATAAAGAGTGAGGACGCGCCGGTGAATGAGGCTGTCTATTACAGGCGGGCATTGAAGGAATTAGAGGATTATCTGAAAAAGAAGGAGGGACAGGGGAATGGAGGAAATGCAGCAGATCACGCTGGAGCAGTGGCTGGCATGGAAAGAGGACATCAGGGAGAAGCTGCGGGAGACCGCTGGGAACTTTGTACATATCGGGTTCCGGTTGAAGCAGATCAGAGAATCGGGGATGCTGGATGGAGCGGCGGATATATTTGAATTTGCCCTGAAAGAGTATGGCTTAAGCAAGAGCAGCACATCAAGATTTATCGCGATCAACGAGAAATTTTCAGAGGGTGGGAATTCCCTGGAGCTGAAGGAGGAGTACAGGGCGATCGGCAGCAGCAAGCTGGCCGAGATGCTCACTTTGACGGATGCGGAGTGCAGCCTGATCACGGAGCGGACAACGGTAAAGGAGATCCGGGAGTTAAAAAGCTTTTCCCGGCAGCAGGCGTCTGAGGTAGAGCAAGAGGAGGAGAGCAGACGGGAGGGCAGTGCCTTCCCCAGCGCTGCCGGGACTCTCTCGCCGCTTCAGAAATGCCTGGCGGACTATTTCCGGGACAAGAAAGAGGTGCTTAATGCCGTTATCAAGGCGGTTCAGGATGTGGACTATAAGGCAGCAGCGGAATTGATGAATCCGTCAGGGTACGGGACCCATAAGAAGGGCCTCTGCTTCATGTTCATGTATGATTTCAATACAGGGGTAAAGGTAAAGTACCTTACAGTGCCGGAGCCGGAGACATTGGAATGGTCAAGGGTGCTCCTGGAAGCATATGCAATCTATGCGGATCTTATCGAAGCAGGAGAGGCGGATGTTCACAAGGCGTATTATCGCGGAACGGTGAAACAAGAGCCGGAGAGTAAGCCGGAAAGTAAGACTACAAAAACGGAAAAAGCCGCAGAAAATCAAAGTGCGGAAGGCTCTGACGAGGTTTCTGTTGCGACGTCGCAACAGAAACCTGATCCAGGCTTTACGGAATCCATTGAAGAGCCTGCCGAAGAGGCAGCAGACGAGACCGGGGAGCAGGAGCCCGATAATGGGCCAGAGATCAAAGTATCCGAAGTGGAAGAAACCGCAGAAAACCAAAGTGCGGCGGATAATTCTGTTGCGACGTCGCAACAGGAAGAGGATGCAGACACGGAGGATGATGAGGACGAGACATGGGATGATGAGCCGGAGGATAAAGAGAAATGGGTAAATGGTCCTGCAGCGGCAAAGGAGTGGGACAAGATATTGAGGGGAGAAATGCTCCTAACAGATTTCGTGGCCGAATATACGGAGACAGATGCGGCTGAGGGAGAAATCTCCGTAAGAGCGTTGAAAGACGCTTATAAGCAGGCGATTGACCTGGCAGCAGCCTTTGAAAGCCTGATCATATTATATGCAAAGGAGGATTGGGAGGATGAGTAAAAGTGATAAGATGGCAGTTCCGACTAAGAAGCAGGCGGACAGCTCGACGATCCAGATAGGCGCCTGTAAATTCTGCGGTCAGACTTATCAGCTGGAGACCAGCGGGATGTGTACCCAGGATCAGCTTGACGAGTGGGCCACGGAGAAATGTGATTGCTACGAGGCCAGCGAGACCAGGAATATGAAAGCAGCTGAGGATAAAGCAATAAAGAATGTTGAAAAGCTGTTCGGCAAGTATGATGCCGGTGCGATCCTGAAAGCGGCAGTCCATTCCGTGGCGATCGCCGCAGTAGATTCCGTAGTGGTCAATGTGGGAAACGGGATAAAGGCCACGCTGAAGCTGAACAAAGGGAAAGTACAGGTGCAAAAGACGGTCACAGAGACCGACACGCTGGAGGATTGAAATGAAAAGCATCATGCAGGAAAAGCAGGACCATACCTGTTATCTGTGCATGGTGCTCCATTCCGATTTTACGGCAAAGCGGACCCAGGAGCATCATGTTATTTTCGGTACGGCAAACCGGAAGATGTCCGAGAAGTACGGCCTTAAGGTATATCTCTGTCTGGAGCATCATGAGAACGGTCGGGAGGCGGTACACCGGAATGCAGCAAATGCGCTGCTTATCAAAAAGGACGCCCAGAGAGCTTTTAAGGAAAGGTGGCCGGAGCTTGATTTCCGTAAGATCTTCGGAAAGAACTTCCTGGACGCGGAGGATCCCGCAGATGATACCGCCATCCGGCAGCAGGTGTCAGGGTCAGGGAAAGGAGCGGGCCCAGAAAAGGAAGCTGGCCCGGCAGCAGGATTCCGGTTTCTGGATACAGGACTTGAAACAATGGATATGCAGTAATGCAGAAGGGAGAGTCAAATGTTTAAGAGGTTGAAAGAAAAAAGAGAACATGAAAGGGTAAAAGCACTTTATCAGAACAGTGAACGGTTCCGGCTCTATGTAGACCGTTACATCAAAACTTATAAGATATCGGCGGATGAGGCGCTCCGACATAAGCTGGTCAGGGAGGTGGCGTGGTCTTATCAGGGCGAAGAAAAAGGACATAGATCCGTAATGGCGTCAACGTATGCGCCGATGGGGAAATGCGTATGAGTGAAAAACCGATTTTATTCAATACCGAAATGGTGCAGGCGATACTGGAGGGTAGAAAGACAGTCACACGGCGGGTCGTAAAAGGATCTATTCCGCAGGATGCAGAGTGGGGATATTCAGCATTGACGCCAAAAGGGAAAATATCATGCCGAGGAATGTTTGGCAATCAATACGGCGAAAAATTCTTTCCATTGCCGTGTGAGCCGGGAGATATTCTGTATGTCCGGGAGACCTGGGCATTTCAAAGATGCATTGAGTGCCAGAACATTCTGGAAGATGAACATTGTATGCTAAATAAAATGCCAATATTATATGAGGACAAGGAAGCAGAATCAGAGGGCTGTTTCATATACCGCGCGGATCATCCGCATCCGGAGAGGATCGTTTGGCGTCCATCTATCCATATGCCCAGAGACGCCGCCCGCATCTGGCTCAAGGTCACGGACGTGAGGGCGGAGCGGCTGCAGGATATTACCGTCAACGGAGCTATAAAGGAAGGATGTGCGGATTTATGGAAAGATGAAGCACAGCTAATGCTGCTGAAGAACGTGGCCGGGGATAAAAATGAGTTTACCGACATATGGAATTCCACCATCAAAAAGGAGGATGCCGACAAGTACGGATGGGACGGTAATCCCTGGGTATGGGTGATAGAGTTTAAACGGTGTGGGAAGCTGGAGGGCAGCAGGCATCAAAAATAAAAAGGGGAAGGGAGCCGAATCTGATGAAAAAGCAAAGAAGTCTGGCAGGGGAGCGATTCCTTGATGAGATCAGGGAGCTTGACGGTCTGATCAAATCTCTGAAAGACCAGATCGAGATTGAAGAGTCTCTGCTTATGGATACTTCAGTCCATTACAAAGACATTCAGGTGCAGTCATCCGGCTCCCGGAACAAGATGGAGGAGAAGATACCGAAAATAGCGGATCTGATAAGCCGGATGGAGAAATACATCCGGGAGCTGACAAAAAAGAAGGATCTGGCCTGGGCTATCATCCTGGAATTAGAGCCGAAAATGCAGACCGTGATGTTGCAGTATTACCTCCAGGGTAAGACACTGGAGCAGATAGCGGAGAAGGCAGGAAGGAGTTACAGGTGGACATGGAGCGAGAAGCGGGCAGCAGTCGAAGAGTTTTCAAGGATATTTGAGAAAGTTGTTGACAAATGCGTATAATAGGCGTATAATTATAAATGTAAGGAGGGTAGGAAATGAAAACAAAAGACCTCATCAAGCTATTGGAGAGTAACGGATGGAAATTAAAACGGCATGGTTCAGATCATGATATTTATGTAAAGGGAACAGAACGTGAGAGCGTTCCAAGACACAATGAGATAAAAGAAAATTTGGCAAAGGCTATTATCAGAAGGCGTGGCCTGAAATAAGTCTGTAAAGGGAGGTGCTTTTTATGAAAAATTCTTATCCAATTGTCTTAATGCAGGATACTGTCGGCTATGTGGTATATATTCCGGATTTTAATATAAATACGGAAGGTGACACACTGACAGAGGCTATCGAAATGGCAAGGGATGCGATAGGCATCATGGGTATAGATATGGAAGATGAGGGAGAGAAGTTGCCGGAGCCGACGGCAATATCGAATGTGAAAACAGAATCAGCGACAGATATAGTAACTCTTGTTGATGTAGATTTTGGAGAGTATCGCAGGAAAAATGATATGAAGTCAGTAAAAAAGAACTGTACGATACCATCATGGCTGAACTTTGAAGCGGAAAAGGCGGGCGTAAATTTTTCCGCCATATTGACATCTGCGCTGAAAAGTGAATTAAAAATCCAATAAATTTTCAAAAGTTCATAGATTTGCATATAGGTTCTGTGATATTGTGTAGTTAGTGAGGTAGGGACAAAGAGGTTCCTGCCTCTTTTGTTTGAGGAGAAAAGGGCCGTGGCTAAGGACTGGAGTAAGGAGTTTTACAATTCATCAACATGGAAAGCGCAGCGCATGGCGATTCTGAAGAGGGACAGGTTCCGGTGTACGGAGCCGGGATGCCGCAGGACGGCGGAAGAGGTGCATCACATTGAGGAGCTGACGGAGGCAAACATAAACGATCCGAAGATAACGCTGGATCCGAACAACCTTCGGTCACTGTGCGGTCCGTGTCATAGGCGGATAACCAGAATGATGAAGCAGAAGTCTTACGGGATCCTGGAAGATATAGTCTTTGATGCGGATGGCTATCCGGTCAGGGCCGCTGAACCCCCCCAGGGGGAGTGTTGAAAAATCATGTGTGCCAAGACCGACAGCCTCTCATCTTTGTTACTGACCGGGGCAACGCGCGCATGAGGGGTGTAGGTACAAGGGGGTGCAAGATGTCAGAATCTATTCAGATTTATTCCGAAAAACAGCGAATTTCCAAAATAAAGAAGGAAAAGAAGCGGCTTGGTGAGATCTTCAAAAACATAGAGACAACCAAGTTGAAATTGGTGGAAAAATTGATCGATGAGGCGGCTTTTCAATCCGTTACCCTGGAGGAAACCAGGGAGATCATCAGGCGGGACGGCGTGATAGAGGAGTACCAGAACGGCGCCAACCAGAAAGGGATAAAGAAGAGCTCCGCTGTGGAGGTCTACGACAAGCTGGTAAACACCTATTCCCGGATCGTCAAGCAGCTCTGTGAACTGCTCCCGGATCGGGTGGACTGGAGCGAGGAGGATAGCGATAAAGAGACGGATCCGGCGGAGGAGCTGCTAAGCTATGTAGCAGCGTTAAAGCAATGAGTGCCGTAAGCTGGCCGGAGGTATACCTGGATGCGATCCATGCCGGGGATGAAGTGGTATCTGCAAAGGTGCGGGAGGTCTATGAGAGGGAGGTTGAATTTATCAGGAATCCCCCGAAGGACTTTCCGTATTATTTTGACCCGGAACGGGGAAGCCACCACATCGGCTTCATGGAAAAATTTTGTAAACTCTCAAAGGGAGATAAGGGAAGCAGCGCCAAAAAGCTGATTCGGTTTGAGTTATTTCAGAAGGCCAAGCTGCAGCTTGTCTTTGGCTGGGTGGAAAAAGGAACGAACCTGCGGCGGTTCCGGGAGGTGGATGATTACAGAGGCCGTAAATGCGGGAAGTCCACGGAAACGGCGGCAGTGGAGTGGGACGTGGCTCTTAATGATGGAGAGTACGGAGCAGAGATCTATTGTGTTGCAAATAAAAGAGATCAGGCAATGCAGATATTCAATGAATGCGTGAATATGCGCAAGCAGTCTAACGCATTGGCAGCGGTTTCCAGTAAGAGGCAGTCAGATATATACATAGAAGCTTTTATGAGCCATATCAAGGCGCTGGCGTCAAACACATCGACTATGGATGGTTTGAATACACACTTTTTTGCTCTGGATGAGTTCCATGAGGCGAAGAATCGGAAAATATATGACGTTATGATACAGTCACAGTCCGCCCGGAGCCAGCCGCTGGCGTGGCTGATTTCGACAAATGGAACCGTCAGGGACGGCTTTTTTGATACACAGTACGAATACGATTCAAACGTGGCTATGTGGCTGCCTGGCTGCCAGGACTTGAAGATTCTGCCGCTCATCTATGAGTTAGATAAGCGGGAGGAGTGGGAGGCGCCGGAATGCTGGGCAAAGGCAAATCCTGGGCTTGGAAAGATCAAGAAATACACGGTACTTCATGATTTTGTCAGGAGAGCTCATGTGGATCCGACATTCCTTCCAACAGTACTGACCAAGGATTTCAACATAGCGGAGAATTCCGCGGAGAGCTGGCTATCTTTGGAAACGATCACAAACAAGACCGTCGTGGACATGGATTTTCTGCGGAATTCCTACGCCGTGGGCGGCTGTGACCTTTCCAGCACCACAGATCTGACCTGCGCAACACTGTTGATCCGCAAACCGGGAGATTCCCGGTTTTTTGTGCTCCAAAAGTATTTCCTGCCACAGCACAGGATAAAGCAGGGCGAAGTCTCGGATAAAAGGGAAGCCCCATACAGGAAGTGGGCGGAGGACGGCTGGCTGTCGGTGTGCGAAGGGGCAACAGTAGATTTTCATGCTGTGACGGAATGGTTTGTGATGATGGTCAGGGAATTCAACATCCGGCCTCTTTATATCGGCTATGACGCGGCACTTTCAGGATACTGGCGGGAGGAAATGGAATCCTACGGGTTCAACATGGAAAGGATCCGTCAGGGCCCGTTTACCTGGACCTATCCCATGAAGGAGTTGGGAGGGATGTTCCAGGAAAAAAGAATCGTTTACAATAACAACCCCATGCTCCGGTGGTGCCTGTCAAATACCGCAAAGAAAACAATGAACAAAGACGGAATAGAGTCGATACAGCCGGTGAAGGTGAGCACGGTCCGGAGGATAGACGGGATGGTGTCTCTGCTGAATGCGTACACTTGCTTTAAGAATAACGAGGAGGATTACTTATCACTGATAAAGTAACGGGAGGGCTAAGATGGGATTTTTTTCTAATCTGATGAAAAATATGCGGATAAAAATGGGCTGTTACCTTGGTTTTCAGGCAAAAAGCGCTCCCTTTGACAGGGAAGCCTGGTATCACGATACCTTCCGGGCCACGGTGGACGCCATTGCCTCACACGGGGCAAAGGGGAAGTTCCAGGCCGTTGTGATGGACAAAGAGGGAAGAGTTGCGAAGGTGATAGGAAACGACAAAATGGCCCGGCTGCTGAATGAGCGGCCCAACGACATCATGACCGGTACAGAGTTCAAGTACCGCATGATTGCAAATCTGGAGTCGAAAACGACTGCGGTTGCATACATAGACTGGGACGGCTCCAGTCCGCGTGCTATTTACCCGGTGGATTATACCGGCTATGAGTTCAAGAAGGTGGAGGGCGGAGGTTACGCCATAGAGTTCACAGACTACGAGGGAGAGACAAGGGCTCTCCCTCTGGAGTGCTGTATCATTATGAGAAAGTTTTACAATGACAGGCTGGCTTCAGGGGACGGTAATACGCCGGTGTACAAGATCCTGGATATGTCCAAGGCTTCCGATGACGGGTTTATTGAATCCCTGACCATTTCTAACAAGGTCAGGGGCCTGATCAAGCAGAAAAGGGCGATGCTTGACCCGAATGATGTGAAAAAGGGACAGGAGACCTTTGCCGAGAGGTTCAAAGCGGCGTCCCAGAACGGCGGGATCGTGGGAGTGGACTCCATGGAGGATTTTATACCTTTGAGTGTGTCGCCGAATTCCGCAAACGCCGCGCAGATGAAGGAGATCAACAACAGGATATATACTTACCTGCGGACTCCGGAGAAGATCGTTCAGAACTGCTATTCAGAGCAGGAGGGTCTGGCCTGGCAGGAGGGGAAGATAGAGCCTATCTGGAACCTGTTTGCGGAGGCCGTGTCAGCCGTCTACTTTACAAAGCATGAGCGGGAATGCGGCAATAAGATGATAATGACAGGCGGGGTGACCATGGGGATGTCGGTCAGCTCCATCGTGCAGATCCTGACGATCACCAGGGAGACAGGAGACCTGACCACGAACGAGAGAAGGGAGATGCTGGGCCTGCCCCCGGTAGAAGGCGGGGACGTGAGGCAGGTATCGCTTAACTATACGAAAGACAGCAATCAGGATAAATATCAGGGAGGAGAAGAAAAGGATGGGAACGACAGTGCAGATGACAGCGGAGACGCTGGAAAAGCTTCAAAGCCAGCGGAAGAGGACAAATAGCCGGGAGATCACCTTTCAGGTAGAGGCCCGGTCTCTTCAGGAGAGCGAAGAAAAAATGATCGTGGAAGGGTATGCGGTCAGGTTCAACTCTCCCACCGTGCTCTTTGAGTATGACGGCAAGGAGTACAAGGAGCAGATCGACGACAGAGCCTTTAAAGAGGCGAAGATGGATGATGTGATCTTTAACTATAATCACGCAGGGAAGGTCATGGCCAGGACCCGGAACGGGACCCTGACGCTGGAGGTCAGGAGCGAAGGTCTCTTTATCAGGGCGGAGCTTGGCGGGACAGAGGAGGGCAGAAAGCTATATGAAGAAATCAAAGGCGGCTATATCGACAGGATGAGCTTCCGCTTCTCGATAAGGGAGGAGGCTTATGACAAGGAGAACCGGATGTGGACGGTCAGAAGGGTGAAAAGGCTTTATGACGTTTCAGCGGTAGATATACCTGCCTATGATGATACATCGATCGAAGCAAGGAAGGACTTTATCCTGGAGGTGGAGGCTCAGGAGAAAAGGGAACGTGAAGCGGCGGCTGAACTTCGGAAGCGGAGATTGATATTAAAAACCAAATTATTAGAAATGTAAAGGAGAGAAGAGACATGGAAAAAAGAATGAAAGAGATCCAGGAGAGGGTAGCGGCCATCCTTGCAGAGCTGAAAGGCGATCTGACCGAGGAGAGGCTGGCGGAGCTGGAGGCGGAGCAGCGGGCGCTGGAGACCGAGAAGTCCATGCTGCAGAGAAAGATGGACGTAAGAGGCAGGCTGAAGGACATGGCGCCGGAGGAGGATAAACCGGCAGAGGGACCGGCTGAGGATGACCGCGAGGCGAGAGCGGCAAAGGTGCAGGAGAGCGGGCGCCTGACCATCAGCGCGGAAGAGATCAGAAGCTTTATGGGCGGAAACGCCAGGGCGTTGACGCTGGCAACCGGCAGCCTTACAAAGCCCACCGATACCGGCAAGAACATCCGGGACAACATGGAGGGGGTCTCATCTATCGTGGACCAGGTATATACCCAGGATCTGACGGGACTAACAGCCTATGAGGAGCCTTATGTGGTAGAAGAGCTGACCGCGGGGACGAGAGAGGATGGCAAGGCGCAGAAGGAATCCGAGCCCAAGTTTGCAATCGCCATGATCCAGCCTGCGGACATCAGCGTAACGGCGTATGTGAGCAAGAATATCAAGCGCCTGACCCCCGTTGCCTATGAAGAGAAGGTCCGCGCCATGGCGCTCAAGGCGCTGAGGCGGAAGCTGGCCGGTTATATTGCAGGCGGCGACGGCAAGAATTTCTTCGGCATCAAGAACGCTGAGAACAAGGACAAGGAAAAGATCTACAAGACGATGGAAGTGGATACGCCGAATATCGCGGCGGATACACTCCGGAATATTGTATTCTCCTATGGCGGCTCGGAAGAGATCGGGGCAGGCGCCAGACTGTACCTGACAAAGGAAGATCTGGCAGCATTTGGCAAGGTGCGGGGCACCAATGAAAAGAAGCCTGTTTATGAGATCACCGCAGATGCAGGGAATGCAAACTGCGGTACCATCAAGGACGGGGGCACCATCGTGCCTTATACGCTGCTTGGGAGCCTGCAGTCCCTGTGTAAGGCAAAGCAGGGAGCGGCGCCGGTACAGACCATGCTGTACGGGGATCCCATGAACTTTGAGGTAGGTCTTTTCGGAGATTACACCATCGAGGTATCAAGAGACTATAAATTTGCAGAAGGTCTCCTGACCATCATGGGCGAAGTGATGGTAGGCGGTAACCTCATCGTGCATGAGGGCTTTGTAGTGGTGACCCTGGCAGCCAAGGGTCAGTCTGCAGGCGGTGGAGACCAGGAGGCAGGCGCATAAAGACGGGAGGAGCAGACCTTGACAGAGTTGGAAAAGGCGGTAGCGGAAGCGCTGCGCCTGTCTGAAGCGGCAGCGGAGAAGCTGCAGACTGCCATACGCAGGAACATATTGACGGCCCGGACGGAGTTGATCCGTTCGGGCGTTCCTGCCGTTACGGCGGAATCGGAGGATCCCCTGGTGGAGGATGCGATCATCACATTCTGTCTGTATAAGATGGACGATGAAAGCATGACAGAAAGGCACTGGTCAGCCTTCCAGTACCAGCAGGATAACCTGCGCAAATCGACGATAAAGGAGCCGGTAAATCATGAAGAATGAGGTCATTACCCTGGTCACAGTCCTGTCGGAGCTGAACGAAAGCGGATTTCAGCAGGAAAAGGAGCGGCACACCCTGGAAGTCATGGCCGAAGTGAAATCAGCCAGGCAGACGGAATTTTATCAGGCGATACATGAAGGGATGAAGGTGGAGATAGTTGCCCTTGTCAATGAAGATGACTACAGGGCAGCAGCCGTGACAGTGGACGGGAGAACAGTGAGGCCGTCTCTGGCCATTTATGAGGGGACCACGTATAAGATCGTGCGTGACTGGATGAAGGTAAGGCGGCGGGAATTATCTTTGCAGGAGGTGGAGTAGATGGCGGCTTTTGAGATCGATTTTCCGGACGATTTGTTTTCCGGGCTTTTGGAGGCGGATTTTGATGAGATCGCAGAGGAGGCCCTTGCAGAGGCGGCACCGCTGCTGGAAGAGTCCCTGCGGGCCAGCTGCCGGAGAGTGATAGAGCATGAAGGAGAGTCGGAGCTGGTGGAGTCCATCACAGCCAGGAAGCCGAAGAAAACAAAGACGGACGCCTGGATAGTGAATGTGGGCCCAAGCGGATACTCCAAGACAAAGAAGTACCACCACCAGGTATCTGACAGGGAATATCCCGTGTCCAACGCATTGAAAGCCATCTGGAAGGAGTATGGTATAGCCGGGCAGCAGGCGGCAAAGCCTTTCATTACGTCTGCAGTCAATTCCGTCCGGGATGCGGTCATGGATAAGATGCAGGAGGTCTATAACCGGAAAGTAGGTGCGGAATGAGGGTAAATGAATTATTGGCGGAAGCAGGAAAAGCTATCGGTTACCCGGTGGCACAGGACGTCTATGAAGGCGGCTTGGACAGGAACATTACTTTTACCTACGAGGACGAGAGAGACGCCCTGGTAGCGGACAACGAAGGAAAGGAGGAGACGGCGTATCTCATGGTATCCATGAATACGCCCCAGGATTACGATTATTTCAGGGACAAGGATGCCCTGAAAAAGGAATTGAAGATAAGAGGGTTCAACGTGGAGCATATCCAGTCCTGGCTGGAAAATGCGAAGGTAGGGACCAAGAGGACGCGGAGGACCATCTTCACGGTAAATATCACAATGTCAGTTGAAAAATAAGGAGGAGGACAATACAATGGCTAATTTTGGCTTATCGAGACCTATCATTGCAAAATATAACGTGGCGGCGGGTACATACTCTGACGCCATCAAATGTGGAGGAGCAATGAATACATCTGTCACACCTAACTATGCAAGCGCGACGCTCTATTCGGATAATATCCTGAAGGAGCAGGTTGAGGAATTCAGCAATGCGAAGGTGGAGCTGGGCGTTGACAGAGTACCGGTAAAGGCGGCCAAGCTGCTTTTCGGACACAAGATAACGGAGGCAGGGGAAGAGACCCACAAGACAGAAGATTCTGGCGGTTATGTGGGATATGGCTTTATCACTGTTGAGCTGAAGAACAGTGAGAGGATATACAGGGCCTGTTTCCTGCCCAAGGTGAAATTCACGGAAGGAGCGGAGAGCTATCAGACACATGGAGATGCCATTCAGTTTGGCACACCCACTCTGTCTGGTACCGCAACGTGTAATAAGAAAATGGAATGGCGAATCAAGTCACCATATTTTAATTCCGAAGAGGAGTGTGACAAGTGGATTCTGGAGAAGATGGGCTTGTCGGAGATCGAGGATGAAGAGGCTGGCGGCACCGAGACAGGCGGCAGTACCGGAACAGAAGGCGGCAATACCGGAACGGAGGACGGCAATACCGGAACGGAGGACGGCAATACCGGAACGGAGGACGGCACAGGCACCGATACAGAAGAGCCCACCGATGAGGATGAATTTATGTAATAGCATGAGAAAAACGTGATCCCAGGGGCGGGCAGCTCCTGGGATTTTCTGTGCATGGAGGAGGACGACGAGAAATGGAGAGATTGAAAAGGATCCTGATTGCAGGCAGGACCTATCCGTACAAGATCGATCTGAATGTATTGGAGGCAATACAGGAAAGATACGGGAGCATCAGTCAATTTGAAAGAGATCTGTTGGGGTACAGGTTCAAAAAGGATGAGAAGGGAGCCCAGGTATATGACCAGGAGGGCGAACCGATTATGTACAGGGTGGAACCGTCTATCAAGGCCATCAGGGCAGTGCTGCCGGAGGCGATAAACGAAGGGCTGGCCATCGAGGCGGAGGAGACAGGCAGGGAATTTGCTTCGGTATCGGAAGATCACGTAATGCGGAACTGCTCTATATCCTATGAGCTGCTTAGCCGGATGCTGCACGACGAGTTCAAGAGGTGCTTTGAGACAAAAAAATAATAGCCAAAGGGAGAGGAGGGGAAGAAAAGCCGGTAGACTTCCTTTGGCTGCGGTATATCGGAGTCGTTAAGCTGGGCTTTACCCACAGGACGGTGGGATTTCAGTATTTTGGGTTTTGGCTGGATCTGTTTGAGACCTATAAAAAGCAATATAACTTTGAAACGAAGCGGGGGTTGTACAAGCTGATGGAACTGGAAGAGGTCAGCACCCTGGACGCGATATGATGAAGGCGGTATGAGATGGCAGGAAAAGGGACCATAGGGGGAAAGATAGTCCTGGAAGGCGAGAAGCAGTTCCGGGAAGCAGTCAAAGCAATCAAGGCGGATGAAGCACAGCTCCGCTCTGAGCTGAAGCTGTGTCAGTCGGAATTTAAGACCTCGCAGAACTCCCTGGAGGCGCTCACGAAAAAGCATGAGATCCTTACGAAGTCGATAGATACACAGGCTGATAAGGTAGAAGTGTATCGGAAGGCAATGGAATTCTGTACCCAGAAGCAGGAGCAGGCAGCTGATAAAGTCGAGGCACTGCGGACTGCCCTGACCCAGGAAGAGAAAGCGCTGGAAGCGCTGAAGGCAGGCTCGGAAGAGAATTCCCAGGCGGTGGAGGACCAGGCGAGGGTCATTGAAGAATTGACCCGGAAGCTGTCCCAGGCGGAAGCCGGCTGTAGTAAGGCGGAGCAAAAGACAAAATCCTATCAGACAGCGCTTAATAATGCCACGGCAGAGCTGAACGCCATGCAGTCGGATCTGGAAGCCACAAATAAATATATGGCGGAGGCGGAAGCTTCCGCGGATAAATGCGCGACGTCCATAGATAAGTATGGGAAGGAAGTCCAGGAGGCGTCCGCGGAAACAAACATTTTCGGTAATGTGCTGAAGGCAAATCTTGCTTCAGAGGTCGTCATTGACGGGATAAAGAAAATAACAGCCGGGATCAAAGAGATAGCGGAGAGCGCCATAGAGACGGGCTCTGATTTTGAAGAGTCCATGTCGCAGGTGGCGGGGACCATGGGGATAACGGCGGAGGAGATAGAGGCCGGAAGCGCTGATTATGAGCTGTTGGAAAATGCGGCCAAGAAGTGCGGGCAAACAACAAAATATTCGGCGTCAGAGTCGGCGGAAGCATTGAATTATCTTGCTTTAGCCGGATATGATGCGCGGAGATCGGCGGAGACGCTGCCGAAGGTCTTAGATCTGGCGGCGGCCGGGAATCTGGAATTGGCTTATGCGTCGGATCTGGTAACGGATTCTATGGCGGCGCTGGAGCTTGAGACCGACAAGCTTGACAATTATATCGATCAGATGGCGAAAACGGCCCAGAAGTCGAACACAAGCATTGCACAGCTGGGAGAGGGGACGCTTGTGTGTGCGGGCGCGGTGTCCATGACGAACCAGTCCCTGGTGACAATGAACGCGGAGCTGGGGATCCTGGCAAATGTCGGTATCAAAGGTGCGGAGGGCGGAACGCACTTAAGAAATGTCATCCTTTCGCTTTCTGCACCGACAGAGAAGGCGGCAGGGGCAATCAAAGAGCTGGAGCTGCAGATAAACGACAGTTCCGGAAATATGCGGGATCTGAACGACATTCTGACGGACATGAACGCGGCGATGGAAGGGATGTCGTCCTCCGAAAAAACAAATATCATCAGCCAGATATTCAACAAAACGGATATTGCGGCAGTAAACGCGCTGTTGAAGGGGACCGGTGGAGAGTTTGACAACTTGGCTGCAGAGCTGGAGAATTGCTCCGGGGCAGCTGCCGATATGGCGGCCACGATGAACAATAACCTCAAGGGTAAAGTGACTATATTGAAGTCCTCCCTTGAGGCTCTTGGCATTTCTACACATGAAATATTTGATGCCGACATGAAAAAGGCGGTAGACGGCGCCACAGATGCGGTTGGAAGGCTCCAGCAGTCCATAGACCGGGGAGATCTGGGTGTCTCCCTCAATAAAATGTCTAAGGCGCTGGGGGAGTTTGTGGAAAATGCGATCGATGTAGGAGAGGATGCTCTTCCGCTCCTGATTGACGGACTTACCTGGCTGCTGGATAATTCGGACATCATCATTGCAGGCGTCACCGGGATAGTAGCGGCAAATCTTGAAATGCATACGGTAGGGCCCGCCATAGAGGCGGTACAGACGGCATGGACGGCATACAAAGAGAAAACCGATGCGGCAACCGTGTCACAGTGGCTCCTTGATGCGGCCATGGATGCAAACCCGGCCGGGATACTGTTGACGGCAGTAGTCGGATTAACGGCAGCAGTCGGCGCTTATTTCCTGCTTTGCAAGGAAAGCGTTCCGGTGATGGACGAAACGACCCAAAAGACATGGGAACTGATCGAGGGGGCAAGGGAACTCAATGAAGCTTACGAGAGTAATGCATCCGAGAGGCAGCAGTCCAGGGAGGAGATGGAGTCTGAAGCTGCTCAGGTGAAGAAACTGACCGAAGAGCTTAAGACATTAGCGGAAAAAACAAATAAAACCCGTGATGAAGAGACCAGGATGAAAATGATCGTGGAGCAGTTGAATCAAATCGTCCCGGATCTGAATCTGGCGATCAATGAGCAGACCGGGGAGCTGAATATGTCCACGGAAGCCATTGAGAAGAACATTGATGCAATGATGGCAATGTCAAGGGCGGAAGCGGCGCGGGAAGATCTTGCCAAAATAGCGGAAGAGCAGTACGAGGCAGAGAAGAAACTGGCTGAGCTGAGAGCCCAGGAAGTAGAGCAGTATAAATTACTGGAGCAGGCAGAAGAGGACGTTGCCAGGGCTTATGAAAAGATCAAAGAGAATCAGGGAGAACTGGTCGAGTACTATAACACGGAGCAGGATTTTGTAAGGGATCAGATCAAGAGCAATTATGATATCCTTGTCCAGCAAATAGAAGAGACAGAAGCGACCATTAGCGGACTTGGTGAGGAATACGCCGAGACCATGTCCTACATATCCGAGCAAACGGATATAGCCCAGACGGCAACGGAGGAATTGGGCGAGGAGGCGATCGAGACAGCAGAGGATTTCAGCAGCATGGAAACGGAGGTAACGGATGCAGTCACGGAGATGTATAACTCTGTGTATGAATCCGTTACGAACCAGATGAACCTGTTTGCGGAATTTCGGGGAGAAGCGGAGCTGTCAACAAAGGAAATGCTCAACAATATGCAATCCCAGGTGGACGGCATCACACAATGGGCAGAGAACCTGGAGGCGCTGGCGGAGCGGGGCATTGACCAGGGATTATTACAGCATCTTGCAAATCTGGGACCGGAGGGCGCCGGATATGTTGCGACCTTTGCAGAAATGACGGACGAGGAGCTGCAGAAAGCAAATCAGCTGTTTGCCGAGTCGCTTACTCTTTCCGACGATACGGCCGGAAAGGTGGCAGAAGCTTATGAGAGAGCCGGACAGAATGCGGCAGGGGAATTCAGGGAAGGTATTGAAAGTGCAAGTGATGAGATCGATGAGGCGGCCGGCGAAGTGGCGAAGGGAACTGTAAAAGAGGCGGAGGACGCGCTGGATATAGGTACATATTCCGGAGAATTTGAAAAGGTGGGAGAACGTACAGATCTTGGACTTGCGGAAGGTATCAGGAATGGCCAGAAGATCGTGACGGCAGAGGTGGCGTCCTTATGCTCGGAGATCCTGAAAGCGGGTCAAATCGGTATAAACAAATCGGAATGGGCATCCATTGGCAGAAGGATCCCGGAAGGCATGGCTGAGGGAATCGCGTCAGGCACAAATGCCGTGACGGCAGCCATTGATAAAATGGTAGCACAGGCAGTCAGCACGGCGAGGGAAGGGCTGGATATACACTCACCTTCCAAAAAATTTGAGTATATGGGAGAAATGTCGGGAGAGGGGTATATAATCGGTTGGCAGCAGTCTATGGCGGGGATCGATGAGAAAATAGTAAATGCACTTCCGGATACGTCAATGCCGACGGTAAGGCAGCAGGAGGGAACTGATCATATGCAGCCGACAGGCAGGCAAATAGAGGTGCAGCAGGAGATAAATATCTACGCGCTGGAAAACGATCCGCTGGACGCAGCAAAAAAATTAAAGGATGCGCAGAGGGAGGCGGCAGAATTATGGTAACAGATCGGAAAATAATCATATCAAGCGGCAGCAGATCCCTGGAACTGACAAGCCTCCCTTATACGGTAGAGAGAGCAAAGGGGTTTGACCGCCTGCAGATCCAAAACATTACATCTCAGGGCTTTGACCAGGACGGAGCAAGTCTTGTTAATTCTTATGTACTGCCAAGAGACATTGAAATGATTGGACAGATGCAGGCGGAAACGACATACAAGATGCAGAAGCTGAGAGACGATCTCATAAATATCTTTCTGCCAAAAACGGAGCTGACGATCACACATTCTTATGGAGGAGTCACAAGGCTGCTCGCTGCGCGGGTGGAGAAATCGCCGCAGTTTGAGTTTACGGATGTTTCTTCGGTGCAGAACTATCTCGTATCGTTGACGGCAACGGAGCCATACTGGAGAGATAAAAACGAGACTCTGGTGGAGATAGCAAATGTGATCGGCAGGTTTCATTTTCCTCTCATCATTCCAAAGGATAAGGGGGTTTGCTTTGGAGTAAAACAAAGATCCCTGATCGCAGATGTATATAACAGATCCAGCATAAAAACAGGGATCAAAATTATATTTACAGCTACCGGGACCGTGAAAAATCCGCTGGTCTTTAATATCGAGAAAAGGGAGCACATCAAGCTCTTGTGCAGTATGGAGGCAGGGGAGCAGATCACGATTGAAACAGGGCAGAACAATACTGTTACACGAGAAAAGAATGGACTTACAGAGGACTATATAGGCAAGGTGGATCTGCAGGGTGGAGGATGTACTTTTCTGGAGTTAGAGCCAGGAGATAATATCCTCCGATGCGGGGCGGATGAGGGCGAGGATATGTTGGAGACAAGGATCTGCTTTTACAATAAATATATGGGGGTATAAGCATGAACATATATATATTGGATCAGGATTTTAATATTTTGGATGTATTTTCCACGTATGAGAGCATCGTGTGGGAAACTGCATGGGATAAGCCGGGGACATTTAAGGCAGTTTTTATCTATACAAACAAGCTTAACAAGCATCTGCAGCTGGGGAACATATTGTATAAACCGGATGAAGATGAACCGGCGATTATCTCAAGAAAGTATATAAAATTGAATAAGTACGGAGAAAAGACTATCACGATACAAGGGTACATGGCCGGAAGATATACTCACCAAAGGATCATCTGGCGGAAGATGATCCTAAAGGGCACTCCGGAGCAAATCATGTATCAGATGGTAAATGAGCAGATAGTTGCTCCGGAAGATGAGGACCGCAGGATGAAAAATGTCATTTTGGGTGAGTGTCATGATTATGACATGGCCGAGGTAGAAAAGCAGATAAGTTATGCCAATCTGCAGGAAAGCCTTACAGAAATCGCGAAAGAGCAGAAACTTGGGTATAGGATGCGATTGGACTTTTCCATCAAAAAGCTGATTTTTGAAGTAACAAAGGGGAAAGACAGGACCCTGGGAACAGAGTCGCCCTGCATATTCTCAAGGACTTTTCACAATGTATATACACAGGAATATCAGGAGGACGCGGCAAATTACTATAACACCTGTCTGATAGGCGGACCGGGAGAAGATACGGACAGGATCCTGGAAGTAGCAGGCGGCGGCTCCGGGGTTGATAGGTATGAGATGTTTTACAACGCGGCAGGATTCTCTACGGACAATGTGACGGAGGAAAGACTAAGACTGCAGCTTGTCCAGCGCGGCACGGAGAAACTTGCGGGATTTCCTGTTGCAAAGGCTTTTGAGAGTAAGATCAATAAAAAGAAAGCAATGAGATTTGATCTCGGTGATTTTGTTACGTGTATAGATACAGAATGGGGAATCACGGAAAATGCGCAGGTAAAAAACATTCAGAAGGGCTACTCTAAAGCAGAGCAGTCCTTTGTTGTCACGTTTGGAGATGAGGCACCGACATTGATCAATCTTATAAAAGCAAAGGAGTGAGAGACAATGGCAGCAAGTGAAAAATCATTTCCGTTTGATGCGGAAGAGGTAAACGGAGAATATGACAGGGTATATCTGGCGGAGGATTTTGCAAGATACTTCAGGGCCTTTATATCGTCAGGTGTATTTATGGAGGATTCGTCAAACCTTCAGGTCATTGCCAACGGTGACATGACAGTTACGCTAAAGCCGGGCGATATGATCATTGAAGGGTATCGGTATGAGAATGAGCGAGACATCATTCTCCAGCTGGATCCTGCGGATGGAGTGGCGAACAGGATAGACAGGATATCTGTCACCTGGAGCATGAAAGACAAAGACATACACTGTACTGTCCAGAAGGGAAAGAGCGGCTATGAGCCGATAGCGCCGGAAGCAAGACGGACGGCAGAATATAAGGATTATGTCGTTGCAGATGTTTATGTGGCAGCAGGCGCTATCCTGATCAAACAATCTGACATCACAGATGTCCGACTGGATACCAGATTGTGCGGGCTGGCTACAGCATTTTGCAAAATTGATACGACCACCATATTTAATCAGTTTACAGAATGGTTCAAAGAAATTCGGACGCGGGGAGATGCAGGCATTGAAGAATTGCTAAAAGGATATGATGAGTGGATCGCAAACCTCGAAGAGGGGCAGGTGCAGCAGTGTGAGGAGCTGCTGGAGAAGATGCGAGACATCCTTTCAGAGTCGGCGGCCGGGAAATTGCAGTTAGAAATCGATGAATTGAAAGAGGAAAATGCAAAGCTAAAGCAGTGTCTGGGCGGCTGGAGCGTTTATGATGAGGCGCTGACGCCTGCGCAGTATGACGCCCTACCGGAAGCGCTAAAGGCCACCCCCAAGCTTGTATTTGTGATCAAAAAGGAGAGCGCATGATAAAGATACAGGGAGCGTCAGTAGATCTGATGTGTGAGGGCAAAAAAATCAAAAGATTGATGTGCGAGGGCCAGGTAATCTATTCCTCTGGCAACCCCGTTACATACCACGTTGATGCAGGCGTAGA